>JAKPYU010000236.1 GCA_029568995.1 Candidatus Omnitrophota bacterium
CCTGATGCGTTCCAGCATGTTGGAGGTTCTGCGGCGGGAGTATATCTGCGCGGCGCGGGCACGGGGCGCATCGGAATGGCTGGTGGTTCTGAAACATGCGCTGATTAACGCGCTCAATCCGGTCCTCACGGCAATCAGCGGGTCGCTGGCGGATTTGCTGGCAGGGGCGTTCTTTGTGGAGTTTATTTTCCAATGGCCAGGGATGGGGCTGCTGGCGATCCGCGCCATTCGGACACTGGATATCACGCTCATCCAGGGAACCGTACTGGTGGCCGCCGTCATTTTCGTGCTGGTTAATCTTCTCACCGATCTTTTCTACAAAGTACTCGATCCGAGGGTGGAACTATGAGCGAGCCGATGGAGAGAGGAGCGCTGTTTCGCCGGATTCGTGAAGAGAAGATGACCATGTTCGGCCTGGTTCTCATCGGCGTACTGGTGACATTGGCGATTGCGGCTCCATTCGTTTCCCGGTATTCGTATGATCGACAAGTCCTGGAAGACAAAGTCAGCCCACCGTCTTCCACGTACTGGATGGGAACAGACCGTTTCGGGCGGGATGTTTTTGCGCGGGTCATGTATGGGGCGCGCGTGTCGCTGTTTGTGGGATTTGTGTCACAGGGAATCGCGGTGCTGATCGGTCTGCCGCTGGGCGCGCTGGGGGGATATTTCCGGGGAAGAACGGATGATGCGGTCGTATGGCTGATCAGCGTGTTCTGGTCGTTTCCGCCGTTTCTGCTGATTATGGCGGTGAGTCTTTCGCTGCCGGAACATGTTCCAGGGATTGTGCGGGTGTTTATGGCGGTGGGGATAGTCAGCTGGGTGAGTGTTGCCCGTATTGTGCGGGGGCAGTTCATCTCAGAGAAAGAAAACGAGTACGTGGAAGCCGCGCGCGCCTTGGGCTACAGCCCGCTGCGAATTATTTTCCGGCACATCCTGCCGAACACGTTCCCGCCGCTGCTGGTTGTGGTAACCCTGGGATTTGCCGGGGCGATTCTGGCCGAGGCAGGATTGAGCTTCCTGGGTCTGGGAGTCCAGCCGCCCACGCCCAGCTGGGGCCAGATGATCCGGGATGGGTATGGCTACGTAGTGATCGGCACGGGCTGGTGGATGTCGGTCTTCCCTGGATTGGCGATCATGCTGGCGGTGTTGGCATTTAATTTTGTGGGGGATGGTCTACGCGATATGCTCGATCCGAGGTTGAGAGGAGGAAGGTAGGAGATTGGGGATTGGGGATTGGGGATTGCGGATTGCGGATTGCGGATTGCGGATTAAAGAGATGAAGAGTGGACGGGAGGGACGTAAGGCTCTATTCGCCTTCGATGAGAGAATCCTCACTCGGTGCCAGCCGACAGCCCCCCACCCCAACCCTCCCCGTAAACGGGTAGGGAGCGTCGCCCGTCATTCCGGCGAAAGCCGGAATCCAGGCCTTAAATCATCAATGCATTCGCCAGAATTTCACAGGAGTATTTTCCTCAACATCCCAAATCCGCGCGGTTCCGTCATCCGCTCCGGTTAATATCCTGGTTCCGTTCGGGTGAAACGCTACAGAGTTGATCAGGATAGTATCCCAGGTCCGTATGACCTCTCCCGTTTCTTTGTCCCACAATTTTACCTTGCCGTCTCGCGCCCCGGTCAAAATCTCCGTGCCTTCGGGGGAAAAGGCTGCGGTAACAACCATATATGTATGGCCCGAAAAGGTTCGGATTTCCAAACCCGTCTCCGCATCCCATAGCTTTGCTGTATGGTCTTCGCTTGCGGTCAATACCTGTGTACCGTCGGGGGAAAATGCGGCGGACCGAATCGGAGCGTTATGTCCCGAGAACGCCCTGATTTCTTGCGCGGTTGCCGCATCCCACATTTTCAGAATGGTCGAATTGGGGGGGGTACTGGTTAAGCCCCTGGTTCCATCCGGCGAAAATGTCACGGACATGACCCACCCACTGTGTCCTGGAAACGTCTGAATCACCCGACCGGTCTCAGCATCCCACAACCGGACATCCGAAAAACTTCCCGTCAGTATCTTTGTTCCATCCGGCGAAAACGCCACGGACATAACATCCAATGGATGCCCGGTGAATGTCCGAATCAACTGCCCCGTTTCCGTGTCCCACAATTTCGCGGTATGGTCCTCGCTTCCCGTCAGGATCTTGGTCCCATCGGGCGAAAACGCCACGGCATACACAACGCCCGTATAACCCGGAAACATCCGAATCACTTTGCCTGTTGTCGCATCCCACAGCCGTACGGCCGGATCGTCCCCTCCGGTCAATATCTTCGTTCCATCGGGCGAAAAGGTCGCTGAGAGGACGGCATTGTTGTGCCCTTCAAGCATGTTCGACATCTGCCCGGTTTCCGCATCCCACCGTTTTACCCGACCATGGGTGTCTCCGGTTAGTATGGTCACGCCATCCGGAGAAAATCCTACGGAACAGACATGCGTGTTGTTCCCTCCCCGGAATTCCTGGATTACCTGGAGTGTTCGAATAGCCTGCCCTGTCCCGGCTTCCCATAGCACCGCAGTCCCATCCCAACTCCCGGTCAGAATCCTGGTTCCATCCAGAGAGAACGTCGCACACTGAACGCTCTTGGTGTGCGCAAACGTCCGAATCTCATCTCCCGTTTCCACATCCCACATCTTCGCGGTCTGATCCCAACTTCCTGTCAGGATTCGGGTTCCATCCGGCGAAAACGCCACGGAAACAATTCTGGAAATGGCATGACCCGAAAAAGTTCGAATCTCTTGTCCGGTCTCGGCATCCCATAGTTTCGCCGTGTCGTCATAAATGCCGCTTCCTGTCAGCACCTTCGTTCCATCCGGGGAAAATGTTATGGCATGGACATAACTCTGATGTCCTGAGAATGTCCGAATCTCGATCCCCGTCTCTGCATTCCATAACTTTGCTGTATGGTCATAGCTCCCCGTCAATACCTTTGTTCCATCGGGGGAAAAGGCCACCGAAGTGACTCGACCCGTATGGCCTGAAAAAGACCGGATTTCTCGACCCGTTCCGGAATCCCACAGTTTCGCGGTGTTGTCAAAACTGCCCGTCAGCAATCGGGTTCCATCCGGCGAAAACGCCACGGAAAGGACATTACCCGTATGCCCTGAAAAGGCACGGATCATCTGACCTGTCTCCAGCTCCCAAAGGAACGCACCCACACTGCCGCATGTGGCAACAAAGCGTCCATCCGGCGAGCAGGCAACACATTCAAGCGTCCCCAAACCGAGAATCATTTCCCCGGAAGGACCGCGCAATGGAAAGGGTTCCTGCGCAAGAGAAAAACCAGTCACGCTAAGAAGGAATGCGGTTGAGAGTGAAAAGATCGAACGTGAAATGCGTTGCATGTGAATATTCCCTGTCAATTGATCCGGCCGATTTGAGGCGCTCCGTATAAAAAATATCCACAAACTCCCGCCATCGGGCAGGTGGGTATTTCTTGCTGATGAAAACTGCAAATTAGCAGCCTTGCGGAATGAACACAATTGTTCTTGCTGTATATCCTATTGGATGTTACGCAAAGTGCATCGTCCTTTCATCAAGGCAACGAATGGTTGACATCCGTCGATGCAGTCCTCTTCCGTGTAATCCGTATCCAGTCTGAGTTTTCGGTGATTCATTCGGCAAATACGCACCTTCTGTGATTCCGCCGCCTTCCTTTTTTATTTTCGTGTCTTCGTGATTCACTCGCAAATCCGCAATCCCCAATTGACCCGTCTTATCTTGACGCTCCACACTGCGTAATGCTTAGCTAAGCAGCTCATCTTTCGATTCTCAGGAGTGCTTTATGTCAAAACCGGATCTTGTGATAGTCGGCTCGGTCGCTTTGGATTCCATACGAACCCCGCACGGGGAGCGATCCCGTGTGCTGGGCGGGGCGGCAACCTATTCCGCCGTGGCAGCGTCGTTGCTGTGCAGACCGGGCATTGTCGGCGTGATCGGAAGAGATTTCCCGGAAGAACACCGGATCTTTCTGGAGCAGCGCGGGATTGACCTGGAGGGCCTGGATCGCAAGCCGGGCGAGACCTTTCACTGGAAGGGCCGTTATGAAGGCGATATGAACGCGGCGATTACCGAGGACACCCAACTGGGTGTTTTCGCGGAGTTTTCCCCGACCATCCCGGCATCCTACCGGGAAGCGGATTACCTCTTTCTGGGGAACATCCATCCGCAGCTGCAGCTCGACGTATTGGACCAGATGAAACCGGACGTGTTTGCCGCGGCGGATACGATGAACCTGTGGATCAACACCACACACGAGCTCTTGCAGAAGGTGATTCGTCGTGTGCACCTGATGCTGCTGAACGATGCGGAGGCGCGCGCGGTCTCCGGCCGGTATAACCTGTTGAACGCAGCGGAGGAGATCCGCCGGATGGGACCGTCCATTGTGGTCATCAAGAAAGGCGAACATGGGGCGATGGTATTCTCGGAGCATGGAATATCGCTGATCCCCGCCGTTCCGCTCTCCACGGCGAAAGACCCCACCGGGGCCGGGGATACTTTTGCAGGCGGCATGGTGGGATACCTGACCAAGTTCGGGATCGGGAACCGCTCGGAACTCGCAGGGGCGGCCCTGATGGGCGCGATACTGGCTTCGTTTACCGTTGAAAACTTCAGCGTAACCGGCCTGGCGACGGCAACACCGCAAAGTATCGCCGAACGAAAAGGCCTCTTGCAGGCGGCAACACAAACCGAGATGCAAACCCTGGCCTGATTGCTCCAAATCAACGCGGACTGGTGGTATGAGGAGACTTCCATGACAGACAAATCATCTTTACGGGTGGGTGTGATCGGGCTGGGAACGGTCGGATCGGGACTGGTGCGAACCCTGCAGCGCAATCGGGACCGGATCGCGCGAAATGCCGGTATGCCCATTGACCTTGTGGCGGTAGCCGATATCAATCCCGATACCTTCAGTCGGCTGGACCTGGCCGGGATCGAAACCACAAGCGATGCCGGGCGGATCATTCGCGACGAGCGAATCGACTGTGTCGCCGAACTGATCGGAGGGACCGGCATTGCCAGGGATATCGTGCTGGATGCATTCCGCGCCGGCAAAGATGTTGTGACCGCCAACAAGGCGCTGCTGGCCACTCACGCGGAGGAGATCTTCCGTACTGCAGAACAGTACCATCGAAAGATCCATTTCGAGGGCGCAGTCGGCGGCGGCATCCCGATCATCCAGAGCCTCTACGGGGGAATCGGCGCGGCCACAGTCACGCAGATTCACGCGATCATTAACGGCACCTGCAATTACATCCTGACCGCCATGGAAAAGCAGGGGCGGAATTTCCGGGATGTTCTCAAAGAGGCGCAAAAACTGGGCTACGCCGAGGTGGACCCGACCTTCGATATCGAGGGCCATGATGCGGGGCACAAGATCGCCATCCTCGCATCCATTGCCTGTAACACCGCCATCGACTTTAAGGATGTCCACCTGGAGGGCATTCGAGATATCACGGTGGACGATATCAAGTTCGGGAAAGAACTGGGATATACGCTGAAACTGCTGGCTATCGCAAAAGACTACCAGGACAGCATAGACGTCCGCGTACATCCCACATTCATTCCGAACGAGAACCTGCTGGCCTCGGTGCACGGAGTCCACAACGCGGTGTACACCTGCGCCCCCGGTCTGGGAGCGGTCATGCTGTACGGTCGAGGGGCGGGAGATCTGCCCACCGGGAATGCCGTAGCAAGCGATCTGATTCAGGCCGCACGGGATAAGACAGCCCGTCAGCCGGTCTCCTATCGGAATTTCTATGAGAAACGAAAACCGGTTCGGGATATGGCGAACATAGAAGGCTCGTATTACCTGCGGTGCATTGTTGCGGACCAGGCTGGAGTTCTCGCCACGATTTCACACATTCTCGGCGAGCACAACATCAGTGTTTCCTCCATGATGCAAACAGAAGCCGGCAAAGACGGCGTCTGTCCGATTGTGTTCATGACTCACAATGCCCGCGAGGGGAATGTCAAAAAGGCACTGGACAAAATTGCCCGGCAGGACGTTGTGAAAGCCAGGCCGAAGTTTATCCGGCTGGAGAGGATTGAGGAGGTCACGCAGTTCTGACTTCAAGACAAGACAAAGTATGAAGGATGAATTATGAAATAAAGAAAAGAGGGGAAGAGGCGTTGTCAATACCTTGTAGCCTGCCTCAAGCGCCGCTGGAGATGGTTGTGGAACGCGATGGAGATCGGGTGGGGAGAGCGATTCTTCACTCTCATTACGTCGATTTTCTGCCGGACAACCTCGAACGCGGCTCGGACCGGGTCCTTGTGTGCCAAGGCGAGCAACACCTCCCGGTGGTTTTCGAATGTCCGGTTCGGCTCCAGGTAGTCCGCCAGGAAGATCGCAAGGCCCAGATCGCCGAAATCCGGATGCCCCGTGGGATGATAAGCGATGGCAAACAGGGCCTCCCGATCCCGCAGGCCAAACCGGTGCTCCGCATAAGCCGCCGACAGTGGCGCATGGACCAGGCTGCGTGTCCCCAGCAAGTCATCACCGAATGTGATCCACCCTTCCGCCAGCGCCTGCTGCATTGCATCGCCATCCATTTCTTTCGCCACATCATGAAGAAGCGCAGCTCGAATCAGGATTTCCGTGTCGGTCGAATCCCTGCGCCAGGCCCCATACAACTCGACGGAGGTATCTCGGACACCCAGGCTGTGCTGAATTCGTTCGGGAGACAGAATATCCTGGAGGGCGGTGAGGAGTTCCGCCAGAGTGCCGGATTCCTTTGCGAAATTCATGGTGTCAGTTGCCGTTCCGATTTGCGGATCTTATCTTCCACAGCGCGCTTGAATTCAGGAGTGAAATCGAACGGATACTGCGGACCGATCTCGAGAGCGCGCCGCCAGAGTTCAACCGCCTCCGGTATTTTTCCCATCGCCTGGTACGCATCCCCCAGGTGGTCGCAGATCACAGGATGGTCGCCTTCGCTTTTCTCCCTGGCAAGAATCAACGTGTCCAGCGCTTCCTGATACCGCCCCTGGCGATAGTACACCCATCCAAGGCTGTCAATGAAATTCCCGTCGTTCGGTGTCATTTCCAGCGCTTTCTTAACGAGCGTCTCCGCTTCCTGCAGGTTTCGGTTATTCTCCGCATACAGATACCCCAGCATGTTATACCCAGAGGCCTTTTCGGGTGCGATCTCAATCATCTTGCGAATCACACCGACTGCGTCATCCACGCGCTTCAATTTCTCATAAGCCAACGCCAGGCGTTCCAGGGCCTCCCGGTGCTTCGGGTCGCCGGTTTCCGTGCGTTGCGTCACAAGCAAGAGGGATTTTTCCGCATTGGCCCAGTCGCTCGCATTGAACTGAAGAACGGACAGGATCAGGGGAGAAGCGGCATCATCCGTGAATTTCTCGGACGCCTGAAGAAGAATGTCGATCACAATCGGCGCAAACTCACCCTCCGATAGTGTCCCCAGGGTCCCGTTGTCGTACAACGCTGCGAGATGAAGAGCATACGTCTTCCGGTCGTTCTCGCCTACCGAAGAATCCCACTGCCGTAGAACCTGTTCGGTCTCCTCGGCGAGCTGGGCATCTTTCTGATCGGCCTCCACCCGCGTGACCAGGAGCGTCAGCGGGAAACAGCGACTTTCAGGGCATTTTTGAACGCCATCACGGAGCGTCCGGATCAGCGCATCGACCCGCTGGGATCGAACGAACAGGACTCGTGTTTTGGCCTCCAGCAGGGTCTCGCAGAACGCCTCCGCACGATCGGGTGTGAACTGCCCCTTGGCGACCTGTTCGATGGCATCCTGAAAAGATTGGAGAAACAGCTCCGCGCTTTCCTTCCACTGCTCTTTCTGCGCGAGAATGTTGCACTTGAGCAGGATGCTCTCGAGGTCCATCGGGTCCGCCGCGAGCAATTCATCCGCAAGGGCGAGCGCGCGGTCGTATTCTTTGTCGTTCAGAAGGAGCAGGGCCATGGTGGACACGGCGCTTTTATCTTCAGGATTCAGCTGCCGAATCCGCGCGTATTGCGCATAGGCCTCCGCACGGGAGCCGCGACGCAAATACAATCGGGCCAGGCGGGATCGCACAAGAGTCTCCACTTGGGGCGGCGGTCCCTGCTTGAGAGCGCGAAGAAAAACATCCACCGCTTCATCGACTCTCCCCAGTCTCTCGTACAGATCGGCAATATCGAAGTAGGTTTTGTAATGATCGGGATATTCATCCAGTAGTTTCAAATAGGCATCAATTGCTTCCGGATATCGCTGCGCATCGGTCAAAATCGAGGAGATGAAAAAATAATACAGGCCCGATCGGCCCGGATCGGCGGCGACCAGTTGACGATAGATCTCCACCGCCTCATCGACTTTTCCATCCAGTGCCCGCATTTCCGCCAGCTGTTGCAAAGCGGGAAGTGAGCGGGGATTCAGCTCCAGAATCCGCTGATACTGCTCGGCGGCTTTTGCATACTCTTTTTTCTGGGCATACGCCTGGCCCAGAATCTCGATGGCGTCGGTTTTGGAGGGATTCGCCTGAACCGCTTTCTCTGCGTATTTCAACGCTTCATCATATTCCTCTGTCTCCAGGTAACTCTTTGCCATCTGGCACAGCGCATGAGGAGAATCCGGCACAATGTCGAGAATCCGCTGATAGTGAAGACGGGCCTCCTCGATCTCCCCTTTTTGGTGCGCCAGTGTTCCGGCCCACAGCTCCTGAAGAATCAGGTTCTCCTGCCCCTTGGTCAGCTTCCCCTCTTTGGCGATGTCCTCGACGGTCGCGGGTGGTTCCGCCTGAACCGACACGTCCGGCTGGACAGGTGGGGTAACCGAGGACAATTCGGGCGATGCCACAGTGGCGGAAGGGGCCTCCCGGGGCGGAACGGTCTTGCAGCCCACGGAGACGAGCAATATCGGCATCAGCCATAAGAGAGTCTGCCGGTGAATCAATTCATATAACCTTTGCGAAGCCTCTCGCATCATTTTTCCTCAATGGACGAAATGTTGAACCTGAGCCTTGTGCAACCCTCTTGCAGAGTCTATCGCCGGACGATGGAGCACTTCCAGCTTGGTGGGGGAGCGCATACACGCCAACTTTAAGGTCCCGTCATTTCAGGGGCAGGAAAGGACATATTCCCGGATGAAATAGACGTTTTCCGGTGGGGTTTCGTAGGGAAGACATCCGGTGCCAAGCAGACAATTGGGCCGTGTGGCGGCAAGAGCAAGAATCCGGTCTATTTCACCGGCGATTTGTTCGCGTGTGCCGTATGCCACGGTATTCGGATCGAGGTTGATTCGCACGGCGACATGCGGGTAACCGGCGGATTTGGCGACGAATGCTGCCTGATCCGTCTCAGCAGGGCAGATCACATAGCCGGTTCCGGTGGACAGAAGATCCTCCAGAATGAGTGTGGTGTCTCCACCGATGACACAGGGGACCGGATGGCCGGTGATCTCCTTCGCCATATCCATTGCCCGACGCAACGGGGGCAATTCGATTTCACGGAACTGCCTTGGCGACAAGAGCGGCGGGGCAGCGGCAGACTCGAAAAAGGCCACATCCAGGCCGCTTTCGACAACCAGACTGCAGAATGCCTTCTGGTTCTCGGCAAGACGCATCAGCCAGTCGCGGGTCGTTTCGGGATGAAGGGCCACATCCTCCAGCAGCCCGGCAATACCGCGCAGATTGGCCGCAATGGAGAACGGCCCGCTGATGGGAATCCGCACATCGGCCTCCGGTAGTTCCTCCGCGAGTCGCATACCCGCCTCGATGATCATCGGAATTCGTCCTGCCCGGTGCGGATCGAACGGGCGGAGCTGCATTGCCTCTTCGAGAGAATGCACGAGCGGCTCCCGAATGGCGGGCATCCCCTCGCTGCCGGGAGTGACCTGTGCCCCGTATGCTTCCGGTTCCAGGTTGTAGATGTCGATTCCGACGATGATGGGGGAATGCCGGTACTCCACGAACGCCGCGCGATGCGCCTCGACGATCAGATCGACATCGCGGGAGA
The DNA here is from genome assembly GCA_029568995.1 of Candidatus Omnitrophota bacterium. Taxonomy (GTDB): domain Bacteria; phylum Hinthialibacterota; class Hinthialibacteria; order Hinthialibacterales; family JAKPRU01; genus JAKPRU01. The sequence continues at coordinate 9,970 of JAKPYU010000236.1, forward strand.
CCTCCCACGGCGTACGTCCGATGAGAAACGCAGCATGTTCATAGACGGACGGCGAAAAGGGGATTGTCGAGGGTTTCAGGTTTTGAAATGATGCCCTCCGTACACGGCCGCAATCAAAGTAATCCAGCGGAGAATGAGCAGCCCAGAACTCGCGTTCCTCATCCTCGCTCTTGAATTTGGGAATAGGATCTTCGATTTTTTTCATAGAAGCATTGTTCGACAATATCCGATCCCTGCCAGGATTCGCGTTCTACGCGCTCAGCCTCAGATTCATAGTATTGGAGCATCCGTTCCGCCTGTGCGGCCAATTGTCGGTGGCGTTCTTCCACCGGCAATTGCAGGAAAGCGCGACGTTCATCCAGCGAAATGGATTGATCAACGTCGGTTAGTATCTCTTGCATGGTCATATTCTCCTCGTTGCCGACCGAATATCATAAATGTAAGGCATTCCGGTACCTTTGACAACGACACTTACACGTCTGATCTATCCGGACTGAATGGAAATTCCTGCAAAAATCCGGTTGAAATCCCGCCCGGACCTGGTGTATAATCATCCCTATGATTATCGGCAACAATCATCCGGGGATGAGCATCCAACCGGACCATCTTGAATGTCTCGGTCGGTTCGACAACGGAAGAATGCGCGGAAACCCGGACGATTCCAAATAAGAGGTCGGGGCATAATGAAACATTCCGCATTTACATTGATCGAGCTCCTCATCGTGGTGGCGATCATCGGCATCCTGGCCGCAATCGCCGTTCCGAATTTCATGGCAGCCCAAGTCCGTGCCAAAGTTGCCCGGTCTGTCGAAGAACAGCGGGTATATCGACAGGTCCAGCAGATGTACAAGTTGGACATCGGAGACCTTCCGGGCCACTATGACGGCAAGGAAGAACATTGCCCGTATATCAACCTGGGGTATATCAGCGCTCCCCTGAAAGATCCCTTCATGGAGAATCGCGAAGACCATCCCGCGTTCCATAGCCAGGAGGGGATGTACCACAGCTCCCACATCACTGAAAGTTGGGCCGAGCGCGATGTGAAGGTGCTGAACCGCCCGCTGTACGACCAGTGGACCGGTGCAGGAAAACCCTATGTGGTCTATGGGGAAGGCCCGGCGGTCTGCGGAGCCTGGGTGGCATACGACACCAGCAACGGTCTGCAGAGTTGCGGGATCATTGTCGGAATCGGGATTCGAGGCAAAGGGATACCGGACAGCGGTCTGGGCGGAAGGAAGTGTAATTAGCTTGGCCACATTGACAACAGAGAATCGTGGAATCGCGACGATTTCCACTCGGAGGTCGAGGCCGTGAAAAGATCCGCGTTTACACTGATTGAACTTCTCATCGTCGTGGCCATCATCGGCATTCTCGCCGCAATTGCAGTTCCGAATTTCATGGCCGCACGGGTCCGAGCCAAAGTCGCCCGGTCGGTCGAAGAACAGCGAGTGTATAGACAGACCCAGCAACTCTACAAGCTGGACATCGGCGATATTCCCGGCCATTACGACGGCAAAGAAGAACACTGCCCCTATATCAACCTGGGGTATATCAGTGCTCCCCTGAAAGATCCCTTCATGGAGAACAAAGAAGACCATCCCGGATTCAAATACCAGCAGGGGATGTACCACAGCACCCACATCACGGAAAGCTGGTCCCAGGATGTGAAACTGCTGAATCCGCAGCTATACGACCAATGGACCGGTGCGGGAAAACCCTACGCGGTTTACGGGGAAGGACCGGGGGTGTGCGGCGCGTGGGTCGCTTATGATACCAGCAATGGCCTGCAAAGCTGCGGCATTATCATCGGACTCGGTATTCGGGGAAAAGGCGAGCCGGGCGGCAACCTGGACGCAAGAAAATGCAAATGACACGGCGGGGTGCCCGGACCGGGTTCCGTTCCGGGCGATTGTCTTCTCAAATCCGCTTGGATTCCCTCCTTGCAGAAGGGTGATATCCTGATGCACCATTCATCAAGAAACCTCCGCCTTCCCTGTTCCGCAAGACTATGAGGCGGGAATTGCTCAAAAGAGAGAGAAATCGAATGCAGTTTATCCCCGGAATCGGCGTGATCGCCGAAGAATATCGAGAGGATTTCCATGATCGGGATCGCACCAGCGACGGTGCGTGGAGAGTCGGTGTCGAGGGTGTCCTGCGCATTCTGACGCCGCTGGACCGGAAGGTGGAGTTTATCTGTTTCGAGGACAGGACGCTTACCCTGGTCAAATCGGGTATGGGGCATCCAGCGATCTACCCGCTTCCCGATGGGAGATTTGAACCGCCCGCAAAAGCCGTGCTGATGGACCTGGACGGGACCAGCGTGGTCAGCGAGGAATTCTGGATCTGGATCATCGAACAGAGCACCGCCCGTCTGCTGGATAATACCAAGTTCACATTGGAGGAAGCGGATCTGCCCCATGTCTCCGGCCACTCGGTCTCGGAGCACCTTCGCTACTGCATCGACAAGTATTGCCCCGGAAAGACCGTCGAGGAAGGCCGAAAACACTATTTTGATATCACCCATTTTGAACTCAACGAAATTCTGGAAGGCCGGGGAAAGAAAAATGCGTTCAAACCTGCGCCGGGACTCAGGGAGTTTCTGCTGGAACTGAAGGGGCACGGTGTGAAAATCGGACTGGTAACCTCCGGTCTTTACGAGAAAGCATGGCCGGAGATTGTCTCGGCGTTTCGAACGATGGACCTGGGGAATCCGCTGGAGTTCTATGACGCGATGATCAGCGCAGGATTCTCGATCAAAAGAGGCCAGGTGGGAACACTGGGCGAACTGGAGGCGAAGCCGCACCCGTGGCTGTATGCCGAGGTAGCGCGTGTCGGCCTGGGGATCGAGCCGTCCATGCGTCACCGGACCATTGGCATGGAAGACTCCTCCGCCGGAGTGGTGGCGATTCGTCTGGCGGGGTTCGCGGCAATCGGAATCGGCGGCGGGAACATCACACAAAGCGGCGTGCGGCCCCTGTTGCTCGCCGAATGCGCCAGTCTCTCAGAGGCACTGCCCATAATCCTGGGCCGGTGAATAGAACAAACACTCGAATAGACATTCGATCTCTAATATCGGAGGAAAAAACCATGGTGCGGAGAGATCTCATCAAACTCGTGATGTGTCTTGCGTACTGCTGTATGATTTTTCTGATGGTGGTGTTTTCGGTACAGGCCGATAAGTACCCCGTCAAGCTGGGTGTCTACAAACAGGAAGTCGTCACCGTTTACGGCCTGCAAGAGGGGCTTCCCTCTATCGAGGCAACCGCTGTTGCGATTGCCTCCGACGGGCAGGTTTACGCCGGGACGAAGAAGGGCCTTGCTGCTCTGAAAGACGGGCGATGGAGCGTCGTTCATGGCGCGGCAATTTCCGCGTTGGCAATGGACGGTGAACGACTACTTGCTTCAGCGGGGAAAGATCTGATCTCCGTCGGTAAGGACGGAGTCAAGTCACTCGCGAAATTGCCCTCCGGGGAGCCGCTGGGGATGACGTGCAGGAATGGTGTTGTCTACCTGGCGATGAGCACCGGGCTGTACCGCATGGAAAATGGCCCTCTCACTGCGGATGATGGGCTGAACGGAATGCTGGGGGAGAAGAAACACATCTACTCGGTCGCCGTTGATGATAAGGGCACAGTAGCCGTTGGTGCGGAGTCCGGCCTTTTCAGGAAAGAGGCAGGACAGAACTGGACGGCGCTATATCCGATCGACAAGAGCGGGCGAAGCTGGGCACCGCGAAGTGTCCGGGGCGTAGCGTTTGATTCGAAGGGACGCTTATGGTTTGCCGGCCCGCAGGGTGTGGGATGCCATGACGGAGCATGGACATTATATGAAGGAAAAGACGGGCTTCCATTGAACGATTTCACGACGATGTGCGCGGGGGAGGACGGTGTTGTGTGGTTTGGCACCCAGATGGGTGCGATCCGGTTCGACGGGCAGAAATGGGCTTATCGTCAGGGTCGCGCCTGGCTGCCGAATGACAAAGTTCACGCCATGGCTGTCAACCAGAACGGAGACGCCTGGTTCGCGACACCCGGCGGCGTAGGAGTCATCGAACGGCGACCGATGACACTCGCCGAGAAGGCGGAATTCTACGAAAACGAAATGGAGAAATACATCCGTCGGACGGAATACGGCTATGTCTCCGAAGTGGGACTTGGGAGACCCGGCGACAAGAGCGAAATCCATTACTCCGACAGCGACAATGACGGTCTCTGGACCAGCATGTACGGCGCGGGCGAGTGTTTCGCGTACGCGGCAACAAAAGACCCGAAAACGAAAGACCGCGCGAAACGGGCCTTTGAGGCGCTGCGGTTTCTCAGTGTCGCGCCGGTCGGCGGCGAGGTACCGCAACAGCCGGGATATGTGGCGCGGACCATCGTGCCCACCACGGAACCGAATCCCAATTCGCACTACACGCTGGAAGGCCAGCAGCGCAACCGCGCCACCCGCGATTCGCTCTGGAAAGTCTATTCGCCCCGGTATCCGCTTACGGAGGACAAAAAGTACTGGTACAAAACGGATGTCAGTTCGGATGAATTGGACGGGCATTATTTCTTCTATCCCGCCTATTACGATCTGGTGGCCGATACACCGGAAGAGAAAGAACGGGTTCGTGAGGTCGTCCGCAATATCACGGACCACTTAATCCGTAACGATTTTTGCATGATCGACCATGACGGAACGCCGACACGCTGGGCGATTTATTCACCCACAAGTCTCAACCACGATCATAATTGGTATGCCGAGCGCGGCCTCAAGTCACTCAGTATTCTTTCGTACCTGGCCGTAGCGGAACATATCACCGGCGATCCGAAATACGGTGAAGCCGCAAACAGGCTCCGCCAGGAACACGCCTTTGATACGAATATCATGATTCCGAAAGTCAACAACGGAATCGGTTCGGGGAACCAGTCCGATGACGAGATGTTTTTCATGTGTTTCTACAACCTGGTGAAATACACGAAAGACCATACATTTCGGGAACGTGTCACGTTCGCCTTTTACGAGCATTGGGTGCGCGAGTTCCCGGAAATGAATCCGTTCTTTAATTTCGCGTATGCCGCATCGGGAATGAAAACGCAGTACACGGATCCCTGGGGGACACACGATCTATCGCCGTGGAACGGCTGGCTGACCGACTCCATCGACACGCTGGAGGGATTCCCGCTGGATCGTTGCAACTGGGCACGTCAGAACAGCCACCGTCTGGACCTCGTGTTTCTCGAACCGCAGGCGGCGTTCGAATCCTACGGTGGCGACCGAATCAATCGTGGTCGCGGCTACCTGGTGAACGGAAAGGTGCTGCCGGTACAGGAACGCTATTTTAATCATTGGAACACGGACCCGTGGGAGTTGGATTACGGCGGAAACGGGCAGGGCCTCGCCAGCGGCGCAGTCTTCTTGCTGCCGTATTATATGGGCCTGTATCACAAATTTATCGAATAGCCCGTCAATTGGGGATTGTGGATTGCGGATTGCGGATTGTGGATTGCAGTAGGGATCGTCATTCCGGCGAAAGCCGGAATCCAGGACAGAATCCGGGCGGCACAGGCTTCCAGCCTGTGAATCCGGAATCGGAATTCGTTTAATCCTCAATTCAAATCCCTAGCTGTCTCCTGATGAGTTGGCATAGGCTGTTCTTAATCTCAGCATGGCGGGGTACAGGCGCTGTTCTGCCATTCCCCGAATTCACGTAAATATCATGCCCTTTCCCGTGGCGCTTGAGGACACAACCCGAATCGACCAATTCTCTGATGAATTCAAATCGTTTCATTCCGCCCCAATCGTGATCTCCTTGGTTTCCATTCCAGACTGTTGGGGCTGCACGGCTTCCTCCAGCATCAAATCATACGCTTCCCGGATGTTCTC
>JAKPYU010000237.1 GCA_029568995.1 Candidatus Omnitrophota bacterium
AACCATCTTCTTCTCTCCGGGCGGGTGGGATCGGTTTCGGTCCTGCCCGATCTCTGTCTCTGAGGCTAATCCCGGTCGGCACCGGAAACAGCCCCGACCCTCGGCCCAAAAACACGACTTATTCATTATCAGATATCGGCAGGTTTTACAATAACTTTAATGTTCTGCGTAAAAAAATGAGAACGCGACCATAATTTCCATAAAAACGAATATAACCTTGATTTTACATTACTTATGAACCTTGATCTAAGAACTGATATTAAATTGTGAAGGCTACTATTATCAGGTTGAGATCCATGGATTTACGGAAGATCCAGCCTATATCTATTTCGATAAGTCTTATAGGTCCGATACAACCATAGGCAGACTCTTCTTCCCTGCCCGGTCAGCGATTTGTTCTCCAGGATGGGTGAGAAAGGCCGAATTTCTTCACGCGGGCGTTCATTCTATCTGCCGAGATACCCAGCAAATCCGCCGCATCGCGCTGCACCCAGTCACATTGCTCGAGCGCCTGGACAATCGCCATGCGTTCGAGTTCGTCGAGCGAAATTCCCTCGGAAGGAATTCGAACCGGCGAAACGGATTCCTGAGAGACACTCTCGGATTTGGAGAGTATCAGGCCCTCCCTGCGGAGATCGCCCGGCTTGATCTCTCCGTCAGGAACGCCACGGATAACCAGACGTTCCATCAGATTCTTCAGTTCCCTCACATTCCCCGCCCACTCGTAGTGAAGAAGCACCTCCACAGCTTCCTCCGAAAGACCGGGTTTGGGCCGACGATACCGCGCGGCGTACTGGTCCAGGTAGTACTCGGCAAGGGGCGCGATATCCATCGGACGTTCACGCAACGGCGGGATGTGAACGTGCATGACATCCAGGCGATAGAAAAGGTCTTTTCGGAATCGGCCTTCCTTGACCTCGGTTTTGAGATCTTTATTGGTCGCCGCGATGACAAGAAGGTCAACGGATATTTTCTTCTCCCCGCCGAGGTGTTCAAAACCCTGGGTATCCAGGGCACGAAGGATCTTGCCCTGGCTATCGAGGGGCATGTCGCCAACCTCATCCAGGAACAGAACGCCGCCGTTTGCCAGTTCCAATCGCCCCTGTTTGCGGGAGGTTGCGCCGGTGAACGCGCCCCGTTCATGGCCGAAAACCTCGGACTGGAACATGTTATCCGATGGAAGCGCGGCACAATTTACATCGACAAAAGGTTTCTCGGATCGGGGACTCTGCTGGTGAAGGAATCGGGCAACCAGTTCTTTGCCGACCCCGGTTTCACCGGTAATCAGGGCATTTGCCTCAGCGGTGGCGAGTTCACGCAGTTCCTTGAGAATTGCGGACATCTGGGGCGAAACGGCGACGATTTCCCCGAATTCGCTTCGGCTCACCAGTTCCTGTCTCAACCGCACATTCTCGCGGCGAAGTCGAGCGCCATCGAGGACTTTGCGTATACGCAGAACAATCTCATCCCGCTCGGCATCCTTGGTGATGTAATCCGCCGCCCCTTCTTTCAGGCACTCCACCGCAACCTGCACGCTGTCAACGGAGGTGAGAAGAACAAAGGGGGTATCCGGGTCGATCCCCTCCGAGACATGTTTGACCGTCTTGAGAAACTCCAGCCCGCTGATGCCGGGCATCTTCACATCCGAGAGGATCAGGTCGAACGACTCGCGCCGCAGGCAACCCAACGCCTCCTCGCCACCGGCGGCGAGATGAACGGCGAATCCCTCCAACTCCAGGTTCTTCCGGAGCCGTTCGGCATACCGGCGGTCATCTTCCACCACAAGGATTTTTAAACGTTTCGCTGTGTTCATCCCGCTAAAGCGTACCATGCTGCGGCAGACGTAGAAAAGGATGAAGGATGAAACAAAAGAAAGAAAGAGATAGGAGGAATGGGGGACCGTTTTATTACAGGAGATTTTGGGGGAAGAATAGAGATCATTCTGCGTCAAGGGAACAGGAACCATGTCAAGTCAAGAGAATATCCGTCTTTCACACGGGAGTGGCGGTCGCGCCACAAGCGAGCTGCTGCGAGATGTGATTTTCCCGATTCTCGGCCCCTCGGCGGGACATGGGCTGGACGCCGCCCTGATGGATCTATCTCTGCATAACGGACAGAAACTGGCGATAACAACGGACGGTTTTGTCATTCAGCCGATTGAATTCCCAGGGGGAGATATCGGCAAACTGGCGGTATGTGGAACCCTGAACGACCTGGCGGTCATGGGAGCCTGTCCGGTTGCCGTTGCGCTGGGAATGATCCTGGAGGAAGGACTTTCGCTGGATGTACTCGAGAGGATTCTGCGTTCCATCGCCCTGGAGGCGGAACGAAACGGTGTCCGTGTGGTCACCGGCGATACGAAGGTAGTCCGCAAGGGAGAGGCAGACCGGATCTTTGTCACCACCACGGGCATCGGTGTGCAACCGCGGGTCTGGAATCTCCATCCACAGCGTATTGCTGAGGGCGACCGCATTCTTGTCTCAGGCACAATCGCAGAACACGGAACCGCCATTCTGGCGGCCAGAGAGTCATTCGGGCTGGAAGGCGCGCTTGTCAGCGATTGCGCCTGCCTGTGGCCGCTGATCGAGCGGCTGGAACGTTTCGCCGACTGCATTCGCTTTATGCGCGATCCCACCCGTGGCGGGCTTGCCGCCGTGTTGCACGAGGCCTTTGACGGAACCGTTCTGGGCGCAGAGATCCGCGAAGATCAACTGCCGATTCGCAAGGAAGTCTCCGCATTCTCGGAAGTGCTTGGAATCGAGCCGCTTTACCTGGCCTCGGAGGGAAGAGTCGTGCTGGTCGTGGACAGCACGGCATCGCGGGCGATTCTTGATGAAATCCGAAACAGTCCATTAGGGCAAGATGCCGCCGAGATCGGGACAGTCACAGAGGCACAGTCGGAGAGAATTGTGTTGAAGAATCCGTACGGGAGCGGTCGATTCCTGATGAATCCCGCTGAAGAGCAGCTGCCCCGGATCTGCTGAGATTCCTGAGATTCGTTCCTGAGAAAGATCGCCTACAGCTGTCACACCGAGGAATCTTGTACGATCCGGCCAACCCCCACCTGACCTCCCCCAGGCTTGGGGGAGGGACCTCTCCCCCAAAGTTTTACCTGACAGTCTTTTCGAGAAGAACTTGAGAGGGGGTTTTCTTGGGCAGGGAAATCCGGACAGTGGTTCCCTGATTCAGTTGACTTTCAATTTCAATGTGTCCCTTGTGTTCTTCGAGAATCATGGAGGCAACACACAAACCAAGACCGATTCGATGACCGGCGATCATGGTGTCCCGATGGCCGAACGGCTCGAAAATCCGTTCGAGGAATTCCGGAGGCATCCCGACGCCCTGATCGGCAATGACAATCCGGTGATCGGGACCGGTGGAGTCGATGGTCACGGTGAGTTTCCCACCGCCGTGCATGGCTTCCCGGGCATTGTCGATCACGCTGAAGAGAACTTGCGCAATCTGTCCCGGGTCGCAAAAGGCGCTGTCATCTCCCAGAAATTCGCGGCAAACCTCGATTTCCTTCTTGTGAAAATCCCGTTCCAGCAGGGCCAGTGTATTCTCCATGAGTTCGGACAGCCGACAGGTTTGGGGTTCCGCCTGCTGACGCCTGGCATAGACCAGCAGGTTGCCGATAATGTGCTTGGCACGGGCACAGGATTTCAGGACCACTTGCATTGTCTGTTCCTGAAGGCGGGTTTCCCCGGACCGAATGGCGAGTTCCGCATAGCCCACCATCGCGCCGATCAGGTTGTTGAATTCGTGGGCGACACCGGCGGCAAGAGTACCGACAGCCGCCATGCCGGATCGTCGAACGACCTCACCCTGTAACAGGCTTTTCGCCGCTTGAAGTTCCTCGACCAGCCTGTCGCGTTCGAGAATCATCTTGTGTCGATCGAGCGCGCGTTGAACACTGTTTTCAAGAATGGGAATCTGGAACGGCTTGCTCACATAATCGAAGGCCCCCAGTCGCATCGCCTCCACCACGGAATTGAATTCGCGCTGCCCCGTGGTCATGACAACCATTGCCTGAGGATCCATTTCCCTCAGAACACGTAATGTATCGAGGCCGTCCATACCGGGCATGACGATATCCAGCAGAACAAGATCCGCCCGTTTTTCGGCAAACCATCGGATGGCTTCTTCGCCGCTCCCCGCCTGAGCCCAGGACAAGCCCATGCTTTCCAGGACTTCCGTCACAAGGCTTCGTGCCAGGTTGTCATCGTCCACCACAAGGACTTGGGTTTGTCCCATTTCAGATCTCTCCAGCACCTTAATCTCTCCAAAGCCAGAACCCTCCGAAGAAAGTTCGCCTTGAATCACCCATAGACAAGCACAGAGGCCTGTCCCACCAGTGGGCCAGGCGTCTGGCAGCTACTCAGTAGGCCAGGCGTCCTTGCCTGGCGAAAAAGGGCGCGAAGTACGCTTTCTTTGCCCAATCACCGGCCCCGCCGGAGGGAGGCTCGCGATGACGGGATGGGCACGGGGGTCTCGGCAGACCATGCTTTCTTTTCCAAATCACCGGCTCCGCCGGAGGGAGGCTCCTAAGAACAGAAAGAATGGTCGCTCGAGCCCTTCCAGAAGTTCGCCCAATATATGACGATTGAAGCCCACTGTTGTAGAATATAAATAGGATACCTAATTAGAAGCTTTCAGCCAAGGTGGAATCCATCGAATCCGAAACAACCGGGATGGAGAACTGCAATTCAAGCGAACCGGAGGTATTGAATGCACCGTTGGATGGCTTTGTTCCCAATCAGTCTATATTTCTTTCTCCTGATATCCGGGGACATTCCGGCTCAGGATGCAGGATCGGGGCTTTCGATTGCACGATTGAAGTACGGCGGTGGAGGGGACTGGTACAGCAACGCCACCTCTCTTCCGAATCTTCTTGCCGCATTGCGGAGTCGCCTGGAGATGCCGTTTTCGAACAAGGAATCCGTTGTGGAACCGTCGGACCCGGCGCTCGCCGGTTACCCGATTGTATACATGAACGGCCACGGCACGGTGCGATTCACAGAAACGGAACGAGAACACCTGCGGGATTATCTGCGTCGCGGTGGCTTTCTCTGGGCGGATGACAATTACGGTATGGACTCGTCATTCCGGTCGGAGATGCAGCTGTTGTTTCCGGATCATCCGCTTGTCGAGCTGCCGCACGATCACCCCATTTACCGTTACCTGTATTCGTTCGATGCTGGCCCACCGAAGATCCACCTGCATGATGGCTTGCCGGCCCAGGGATTCGGGATATACCTGGATGGACGCCTGGTGGTTTTCTACACGTATCAATCCGATATCGGGGATGGGATGGAGAGCCAGGGAGTCCATCCGGAGGACACAGCGGAAAAACATGAAGCGGCTCTGCAAATGGGGATCAACATTGTGCTGTTTGCCCTGAGCTCTTGAGATATACTGAGGAGATGGGCGAGGGGTATGATTGGAAGTCCAGTCATAATTCCCGGTAATAAGACTGCGTAAATGAATAATCTTGAGAATATGCCGGTCTGGAAGAACCACGGGCAAGATGTTGGTGCGATCCGAAGAACCCTCACCCCGACCCTCTCCCGGAGGGAGAGGGAGGAGAGGGCGGGACAGCCTTCCAGCCCGTGAGATCTCTGTAAAGCCATTTGAGTTATACGAACCTAGTAAGTTCAATAAATTCAGCCCCTCTGTATCTCCCCCCATCTTGGGGGAGAAGGGGTGCGAGTTCAAATGAAGATCTTGAGGCAGTCGCAAGTCCATCCGGAAGAGAAAAAGGGTGCCTGCTGAGGAATGCAAAAAGAAATCCGTCCGGTTGTGATGTATCGCGCGATTCTGTCGGTTGTCGCGTTGGGGTATTCGGCGGTGGTGTCGCCGTATCCCTCTCATGCGCCATCGGTGCGACTGGTGTGGCTGATCATGGGGTATGGCCTGTTTGCCCTGCTGCCGGTCCTGTGGGCGACGATCCGGGGGGCCTCCGAATGGTTTCGGACTGCGTCGGGAACCATACTCCTGCGGATCACTTGCGGGGTGGATGTGTTGTTCCTTCTGGCGCTGGCTTATGGAGCCGGTGAAGGGAACGATCTCTGGGCGACGTTTTTCATTCCATGGGCCATCATGCTGGTGCTCTGTCATCGTCAGGCGATTCCCGTTCCCATTCTGGACACAATCCTGGGGATCGTGCTGGCAGTCATGATTGTGCTGACCGTGTGGATCGCCATCCGTTCCGTGCCGATTTCACCTGTGGCAAACGCCCTGATTCTGTGGGGGGTGTTCCTGGAGGGATGGGTCATGCTTCGCTTTTTCTCCGAGGAGCGCCGGGAGTGGTCCTATCGGCTTGAGCGGGACGCGCAGGAACTGGACAGTCTGAAGAACATGACCGACGCCATTCCGACCGGACTGGTCCTGCTGAGAAACGGAACAGTCGCCGCCGCCACCGGACCCGGCGAATCTCTGTTGGGATTCGTTCGGGGAAAGTCCCTGTCCGAGAGTCGGCTACCGAAAAGCATTGTCCAGAGTTTGCAGGAATCCCGATTGGAGGACGAGGGGCCTTATGAGGCGGAATGCCCCGCCGAACTGAAAGACGGAACGAAGATATACGTTGGAATCTCGGCCTTTCCGGTGGCAGACGGAAAGGAAATGCAGGTCCTGGTTCTCGAAACGCGGAAAGCATCGGCGCTACGCGAGAAGCGCCTGAGTCGCTCCAACCGCCTGGCCTCCGTGGGACAATTGGCGGCGGGGATGGCGCACGAACTGGGAAATCCGATTGCCATCATCAAGTCCTGCGCATCCTACCTGGTCGGGCAGTATGAACGGGGCGATCCGCGCCTTGAAGAAATCGAGATCATCCAGCGCGAATCCGGCCGGTGCCAGGATCTCCTCGCCCGTCTGAAATCACTCGCCTCGGCGAAAGAGGAAGCCCGGTGTTTCGATCTTCGATCCTCCATTCAGGAGGCCGTCTCCCTTGTGCGGTATCAAACCAGCGATATCGACCTGAGCCTTTCCATGCCACGTGAGTCCGTGCCGATTTTTGCGGACCCGAGCCAGTTTGTGGCTCTCCTTGTCAATCTGCTCCTGAATGCGGTCCAAAGCATGGCCGAGACTCCCAAAGAGGCCGGGATCGCCGTTGTTCTGGAGACCGGGAAGGAGAAAGAAGCGGTTCTGCGCATCACCGACCATGGCCGGGGGATGACCGCGGAAGAGCGAGAGAGAATCTTCGATCCGTTTTATACGGGCAGACCGGATGGAACCGGACTCGGTCTGTCCATCGTAAACCAGGTCATCGAACAGATCGGTGGCCGGATCGACGTGGAAAGCGAACCTGGAAAGGGCACGACGTTCACCATCACGGTTCCACTTTCGGAAGACAGCATTCGGTAATGTCGCCCTTTCCTTTCGACCTCCGACAGGCCAGGAAAAACCCTCACCCCGACCCTCTCCCGGTGGGAGAGGGAGAAGAAAGGCTTCTCTGGGAGAGGGCAGCACAGGCTTCCAGCCTGCGGGAGAAGAGAATACAAATGAGGCGTACCGATATTCGATTCATCAGGATGGAGAGAACTCTATGACAAAGCGAGCGGCGTTTACTTTGATTGAACTGCTGATCGTGGTGGCGATTATCGGGATTCTTGCGGCGATAGCCGTCCCGAATTTCATGAACGCCCGGATTCGCGCGAGGGTGGCTCATTCCAGGAGCGAACAGCGCGCGTACCTGACTGTCCAGAAGATGTACATGATGGATGTAGGCGATGTTCCGGGGCACTATGACGGCAGAGAAGAACATTGCCCGTATGTCAAACTGGGATATCTCAGCGGCCCTCTGACCGACCCGTTCATGCAGGATCAGGAGCACATCGATTATTTCAAGAACCACCAGGGGATGTACCACAGCACCCCCATCGCCTCCGACTGGGAGCCGGGCGTGCTGGCAGCGAATCCGCGCCTGTATGAGGAATGGAAACGGAGCGGACAGCCTTATGTCATTTTCGGCGAGGGTCCGCAGTGCTGCGATGGCTGGGCGGATTACGATTCCAGCAATGGGGTAATCAGCTACGGCATTATCGTGGCCACGAGCATTCGCGGCAAAGGAGAGCCGGGAAGCAA
>JAKPYU010000242.1 GCA_029568995.1 Candidatus Omnitrophota bacterium
CATCTCGTCTCCAGTCCGGCCACGAGCGGAGTCACGGCGACAATCGGACGTATCGCCTTCGGCCTACGGGATCTTTGGGAGCCCGTTCTTGTCCATTACGGCCATCAGGAGGGTATTGCCGTTGAATTTCTGAAGGAAGGGATCTCCGTTCACAGCATCCCATCGCCTCCCCTTAAGATTGGGCCATTCCGAACCCGATGGATTCTCTTCCACCTGCGCAAGATCGTTTCGGATATCGCCCCCTGCCTAGTTCATGCCCATTCCTTCGATGCGGATCTGATGGCGGCTCGATCCCTTCCCGCGGGATCCCCGCCTATCGTCGTCACGGTGCACAGCTTCTCTTATCTGGAATGGATCAACCATCATCGGAAGGATTACATCCGCTGGGGCAACCGTTTCTCCGCCATGGTGCCTGTCAGCCAATTGCTGGCTCGGGAACTCCGCACACGCTCACCGCTGGGAAGGATTCCCATGAGCGTCGTTTGGAACGTACCCGACAGCCGCTTCTTCGAACCGATCGATCCAGTCGAGCGGAGACGCGTCCGGGCGCGATTCGGCTTCCGCACCTCAGACACGGTGATCGCCTGCGTGGCGAATTTTCACCCGGTGAAGGGCCATGACGTTCTGGCCTCGGCATTCCGATCCTTATTGGACAAGCACCCCGGGATCAGGCTGCTTGTCGCCGGAGGCGCGGGCCCAGACCCCGACAGACAGGCATTTCAGGCCCGCGTGAAGGGCATGCTGCAAGCGGAGATCGCCTCCGGGCGGGCGGTCATCGTCGATCCCTGCGAGGAGGTTCGCTCAATTCTCGCCGCTGCGGATATTTATGTTCAACCATCCCGTTCCGAAGCCTTAAGTGTGTCGATTGCCGAAGCGATGGCGATGGGTTTGCCCATCGTCGCCACAGCCGTCGGAGGCACCCCCGAGATCGTGATCTCGGGGAAAACCGGACTACTCGTACCCCCGGACCATCCGAACGACATGGCGGCGTCGATCGTGAAACTCATCGCGAATCCGCCCCAATGTGAAACCCTGGGCAAGGCCGCAAAGGCCTTCGCGGAGGAACATCTGCATCCATCCGTCCT
>JAKPYU010000246.1 GCA_029568995.1 Candidatus Omnitrophota bacterium
CACTCAGGAAATCGAGAGTAGAGTCCTGACTTCCTCAAGGCTTGGTACTTTCCCCGCCACCTTCACCTGCCCGTCCACCACCAGTGCCGGTGTCATCATGACACCGAACGTCATGATCTTTTGAATCTCGGTTACTTTCTCAAGTTCATATTCGATTGCAAGTGATTTTGCAGCTTCCTCCGCAATCTCGGCTAACTTCTTACATTTTGGGCAACCGGTTCCCAGAATGTGTATCTTTTTCATCGGACACCTCCGTTCTGGAATATGGCTCCGTATATCAGGCCGGTGATCGTTGCCATGACCACAACAAGCATGACATAGACGATGGTTTTCTTTGTACCCATGATGCTTCGAATGACAAGCATATTCGGGAGGCTAAGCGCCGGACCGGCGAGCAGAAGCGCCAGTGCGGGGCCTTTTCCCATTCCGCTGCCGATCAGGCCCTGCAAGATCGGGATCTCCGTTAGTGTCGCAAAATACATGAATGCCCCAATCAGCGCGGCAAAAAAGTTCGCCGATATGCTGTTTCCTCCCACCCACGTGGTAATCCAGCGCGACGGAATCAGGCCCTCCTCGCCCGGACGGCCCAATAGCAACCCGGCGATGACAACGCCGATGAACAGCAGGGGAAGAATCTGTTTTGCGAACTCCCAGGTTGAATCGAACCAGGCGCGCATCTCGCTATTGCCCATTGCTGCAATGATTGACAGACCGGTCAAGCCGCCGACAAATGGGACCAAGGGATATTTTGGAAAAATGAGAGCAAGAGTAAGAACAGCGAGTCCAACGCTTGCTGTCTGCCACGCTCTCAAGCCGAACCAAAGAAACAGCATGATGGCGAACGCAACTGCCGATATACCCGTCAGAATCCATTTCACTGAATAAACTCCCGCCCAGAAGCCGGATGAATCTGTAACGCCCCAATTCGCGAATACAAGAATCGCGACCATGCTTGCGAAATAGGATGTGGTCTGCCATAGGGGCCGGGTCTCCTGCGCCTCGGGAGTCTCTGCATGAGATCCTATTCGACTCAGTTCTTCATTCCGGAATATGAAGTGCATCGCAAGGCCGATGACAATGCTGAACAGTACCGCACCGACCGCGCGGGCGATTCCCAGTTCCAGGCCAAGAACCCGCGCCGTCAAGATAATTGCCAGAATATTGATTGCCGGTCCCGAATAGAGGAACGTAGTAGCCGGTCCGAGACCCGCGCCCATTCGATAGATTCCTGCAAACAGCGGGAGAACGGTGCAAGAACAGACAGCGAGAATAGTGCCCGAAACCGACGCGACACCATACGCGAGGATCTTGTTGGCCTGGGGACCGAGGTATTTCATTACCCCGGCCTGGCTGACAAATACCGCAATCGCCCCGGCGATGAAAAATGCCGGAATCAGGCACAACACGACATGTTTCCGCGCATACCATTGCACAAGATATAAGGATTCCAGGACGGCATGATCGAACCGGGGATGGCCCACCGGAAGGAACACGCAGATCAGAAAGATCCCCAAAAGGACGAAAAAGAATTTCCATTCCCGTCTGCTAGACATTCGATAACACCTGCCTATTTGCCCAATTCGCCAAAAGAAGGTCAAAAAAAGAGATTAAGCGGATACCGATTCATATTTCCTTTCAGCGTTCGCTTCCAGGATCGACTCCAGGCACTTGAACATATTTGGAATACACGGACACAGAATCTGGTAAAATACCTGGACCCCACGCTTCTCATCTTGCACAAGCCCGGCATTCCTCAAAATCGCAAGATGTTTTGATACCGTGGAAATATCCGCCTCAACCATTTCCGTCAACTCGCACACGCACCGTTCACCACAAGAAAGTTCATCCAGCAAGAACAGCCGCGTCGGATGAGCCAGGGCCTTCGCAATCTCCGCACGTGCCTCGTACCGTCTGCGAAGTCTTCGATCCATGTCTTTTCCTTTCATTTTCATCTATTTGGCGAGTTTACCAATTATTCAAGAATAAGTCAATCCACCCTGCTCGACATCCTGCGGCCTTCCTCCGTCACTCCAACACCACCTCCACCACGCGATACGCCCGGATTTCGGGAACAATCACACCCACCGGCTCGGCCGGCTTTGTGCGTCTTGGAATAATCGATACCTCCACGCCGTCACCTGGAACCTTCGTCGGCTCCAGCTCGATTGCATCCGGCGACCCCGGCCCCAAACACCGAATTGCCTTGATCTTCCTTCCCGAGGGAATCGGTAGGAACAACGGGACATTCTGGAGTGGTTCAAACTCATGTTCCTCACCAACAATTGGGACATTGTAGTTCACCAGGTGAAGAATGACTCGATTCGAATCCTTCGATAAATAGACGTTCACACGGAGACCGGGGATCGGTCGGCCCGGAAAGACGCGAACGGGCTCGGAAGAACATTCATCCAATCCGCGTGTCACAGATTCGGTGCTCCAGGAATAACGATCGACGCGAAACGCCCGATCCGCATACGCCATGAACTCTTGTCCGCGCGCCTTGCCCCCCTCATCCCATAGACTATGCGTGCTGAAATAGTATTGCTTCAGCGCATCAAGCGAACAGCGTGCGTCGCTCAGAAACGATGGAATATCCACAAACGCTTCAAGCCAGCCATCTCCGAACCGTTCCTGTATCTGCTCTCCAGCCGCCAGATATTTTGCGGTCTCCACAAGCACATCTTCCCATTCCTTGTGCTTCTGAACAATTCTTGCCTTCTCAGAATCAATCTCCTCGGGTTGCCCGGACTTCTCAGTCTGCAGAAACACATTATTTCCATAAGGCTTCAATTCCGATGGATTCCGAAATCGCACAAGATTAAATTGCCCGATCCTATTCCACATGATTCCCCGAGCAATTTCGCTCTTTCCCATCTGGGTCCTCATACCCATAGGGCAATCCTGGTATGCAACGAGATTCCCCCTTCTGTCGATGTCAATGAAGGCCGTATCATTTGGAAAGACTAAAGAAGGCTGAACAGGGTAACCGCCTGTCGCCAGAACGTTGCCATCTTTATCCAAATAAAAGTGTGCGTCACGTGTATATCCTTTGGTCCCATCCGGTAGTTCAATAGTGAAATACGCATTTGGATCGCCGATTTCACATTCCAGCATTTCAGCCAATGTCCTATTCGGCAGAATCCCTTCAGCAGGCAAATGGGGAGCGCCCTTGCCGCTGTACTGCCCGCAATATCCGATCACAAAGAGATTCCCGCCTTCTCGTGTATAACGATCCAGCGCCGCCCGCTGGTCATCGGAGAGATGCGTAATGTATGGGACAACAATCGCCTTCCAGCGCCGGAGTGTCTCCAGATTACATGCCGATTCTGGAATATAGTCATACAGAATTCCCTGTTCATCGAAACATCGCGAGATCTCAAATACTTCATTCAGATGCTCTGTGTTCTCAAAAAACAACTGGTCGAAGAATAAGCAGATTCCGACGGAATTTGCCGACACCAGATTATCGTATAGCTCCGGATGCGACCGAACGAATGAACTGTACTTGTTTCGAACTTCAGGGAACTCCGGACTATATCGACAGAACGCGCCACCGCCACCGGCACAGGCCTCCGCAAGGGCAAGTTCATAAAGATTAGGAATGCCCTGCACCGAAGGCAGTTCCACCGGACACGCCCCCAGTGACAGGCTGTATTTGTACTGCAAGCGGTGATCCAGGTATAACGCATCCGCGATACGCCCCATATCGAGTTCATCTTCAAACATGATTCCGTCCGCAATTCGATTGAACTGAGCGATGTCTTTTGCATCCTGCCGACGGCTGTTTAAGGCTGAAACGCGGTAGGCTGGTCCCCAATTCATGACGATCAGGAATGGTCTTCCAAGAACCTCGCTACCCGCCTTCTTCATTTCCGTAACCTGTTCCACGATACTATCCGCCCAAAAGCGCTGTGTCTCCACCCAAAGCAAAACATCCTGGTGCGAAAACTCTTCCGACCCCGGCTCTCCGATATATTTCTCATAGTCGTAGCCGCGCTCCGCATCCCCACGCCCGGGATCATACAGGCGCGCTTTCCCTCCGGTTTGTCTAAAAGAGGTGCCAAATAGTTGGGGCCACTGTTCCCTGGGATAATGGGAGCACAGGTGGCGGTCGAATCGTTCCTGACAATGCTCGCAATAGCAATGAAGAATACAATTATCGACAAACAATCCATCATACCCGATTGCTGCAATCCTTCTGGTACATGCAACCAGAAACTTGCGCCAGTCCGGGCTGTTCTGGCACGGCTGAAAGCGGAACCCCGGTTTGAATACAGGCATATCCTTCGGATAGGTGAAGTGCATTTGTCCATCCGGCCAGCGCTGTAGCCAGTCAATCGGATCGCGTTCCGGCTTTGGCCCGATATCCAATTTAGGATAATCATTCCAATGGTCGTAGAAATCCCAGAACCCGATGCGCTTATCCGGATCGCCCGCCATGGTCTGATTGCAGAGGTAGCAAATCACCGCCTTTACGCCCGCTTGATGGAGCCTGTCGACTACATCGCGGATCTCCTGTTCTGTCTCCAGTACTTGATCCTGCGGGATCATTTCATACAGAACATTCTTCCCATCAAAGTAAGCTCCGACCGGACCGACGGCTGAATAGAGTCCAACGGTCGGCGGCCCGACATGAACAAGATCCGGCACTTCGGTCTCAAACGACTTGTGAAGGGCGTCCTGGTTGGAGGAGCTCAACGCCCAGACCGCGATATAGCTGACAGGAGAAGATGTGGTATAGGGTTCTTTTGCGCCAAGTGAAACAGTCGGCTCGGCTGACGTAGAGAAGGGATTCAGGTAGACGAGAAGCCAGGTGAGACAGATCAGGGAGTGTTTCATTTCCAACATACCTCCGATCGCTGGGCATTTATCCGTCAAAGTAGATGACGTTTCGTTTTCCGTCTTTCCAACCGAACGCATAAACCGTACCCTTTCGGTCGTTCACCGTATATTCTCGCTGATAGGTGTCATGGACATGTCCATGGATAATGACATCGACCCCCCCGGCAATGATGGATTGGTAGGCTCGATGTGGAATATCCAGCATACGGCGGGGTTTTGCCGCGACGAGAGTGTTGCTGGCCTCGGTCATTTTCTGGGCGAGGCCCGTAAGAATTGCCTGGGGAAGGTGCTCGGCAAGAAAACGCATCGGTTGGCTTCGAATGGCGGTCTTGTAAAGTTGATAGGCCCAGTCCTGCCAGCACAACTCGTCCCCATGACCGATGTACACCACACGCCCCCCGATTTCCATCAGGGTCGGATTCGGCAGAAGGTGGATATACGGCAGATCCTGGAAGTAGGAGGTCGCCAGGAAATCCCGGTTGCCCTCCAGGAAAAACACGTCAATGCCCCGCGCCGCGTATCCGCGCAGTCGTTCGAGGAACCCGCCATAACGAGCCTGGATGAACTCCTCATGATTGATCCAGAAATGAAACGTATCGCCCAGCATGAAAACCTGCTTGGTATCCGCAGGCATTGCGTCGAATATCTGGTCGATCTCCGTGTGCGGACCGCCGGGGTGGTGGAGATCGGCGACAAAAAAATTCTTTCCGGGTTTGACGAGGCTCACCATCAGGAAACCGTCAAAATTGGTATAATGCTGGACACGGAAAATCCGGACACAGTACTATGAAGAGAATGACACATCACCGGAAGGAATTCAATTCCCATGGCATCCATCGGACATGACAAGATCTTAGTCTTGGATTTCGGCTCTCAATATAGCCATCTGATCGCGCGACGCATTCGGGAGATGCGGATCTATTGCGAGTTGCATCCCTGCACAGTGCCGCTGGAAAGCATTCGCTCCTTTGGTCCGAAGGGAATCATCTTGTCCGGTGGTCCGGCTTCGGTCTATGAACCCGGTGCGCCCACCGTCGATCCCGGGATCTGGGATCTCGGCGTGTCGATTCTTGGAATCTGTTACGGCCTTCAACTGATGATGCATCAGCTGGGCGGGGTAGTCGCACGCGGAACCCGCCGCGAGTTTGGACATGCACAATTGGAAATTGAACGTCCCGATCCCCTGTTCGATGGTCTCGGTCGGAACATAACGGTCTGGATGAGCCATGGCGACAAGGTCAATCGAATTCCAGAGACATTCTGCCGATTGGCGACGACTTCGAACTCGGAGTATGCCGCCATTGTCCATCCGCAGCGACACCTGTATGGAATTCAGTTCCATCCTGAAGTAACCCACACACCCGACGGCATCAAGATATTGGATAACTTTACCGCCCATATTTGCCAATGCGCCCATGACTGGACGATGGGTTCTTTTGTGGATGAGGCAATCCAACGCATCCGTGAACGGGTCGGCGGGGGAAAAGTAATCGGCGCAGTCAGCGGCGGCGTGGATTCCACCGTGGCCGCGACTCTGGTCAGCCGCGCCATCGGAGATCGGTTTACCGCGATCTTTGTGGATAATGGATTGCTTCGGCTCAACGAGGCCGAACAGGTGGCCTCGCGTCTCCGAAATCGTCTCGGCATTCATCTGGTAGCCGTTGATGCATCCGAACGGTTCCTGTCCCGCCTTCAGGGAACCACCGAGCCTGAACAGAAGAGGAAAATCATCGGCAATGTCTTTATTGAGGTGTTTGAGGAAGAAGCCCGGAAACTGGGGGAAGTCGATTTCCTGATGCAGGGCACGCTCTATCCCGATGTGATCGAGTCGACTTCATTCCGTGGACCGTCCGCCAAAATCAAGAGTCACCATAATGTTGAGGGGCTGCCCGATCGAATGAACCTGAAACTGATCGAACCGTTGCGGGAACTATTCAAGGACGAGGTTCGTGCGCTCGGTAAAGAGTTGGGCCTCGATGATGACCTGATTTATCGGCAGCCGTTTCCCGGCCCCGGTCTGGGCGTGCGCTGCCTCGGCAATCTCACACGGGAACGACTGGATATTCTTCGTCATGCGGATGCCATCTACATCGACGAAATCCGAAAGGCCGGTCTGTATCGCGAAATCGGCCAGGCTTTTGCAGTTCTGTTGCCGGTTCGATCCGTCGGCGTAATGGGAGATGACCGCACGTACGAGGAAGTCATTGCCTTACGAGCGGTGCATACTCGTGATTACATGACTGCCGACTGGGTTCCTCTACCCTATGAACTTCTGAGAATTGTCTCAAACCGCATTATCAATGAAGTACGCGGAGTCAACCGTGTTGTCTATGATATCTCCAGCAAACCGCCCAGCACCATTGAATGGGAGTGACCGCTACTTCTTCTCTGCGGGGTCGCCACCCTCCAACAATACACCATATGTAGCCGGTCGGCGATTCACGAAACGGTCCTTGTATCGATCCGGCGACGTATCCACATCGTAATAGACGACTTGATTCGATCTCCCGAACGCCTTCAGTTCTCCGCTTCGTTCGATTAGCAGACTTTGAAACGGATGACTGAATACCACGGGGAACCGATTCTCGTAGGCCCGTGTCCGCATCAGAATGGTGTTCCAGCCATATTCGTCGGTATAGCTGCCATACGAAGGAACAAAGAGAATCTGTGCGCCCCGAAGTGCGAGAATTCGAGCCGGTTCAGGGTTCTGCCTGTCGTAGCAGATCAAAATTCCCACCTTTCCGAATGGAGTATCGAATACCGGGTAGTCATCCCCCGCTTTGTAGTAGTCCGGGTTGACTGTGTATCCCTGCGCGAAATGGGTCTTGCTGTATTTCCCGATAATCTCCCCATCCGGATCGATCAACGCGGCTGTGTTATGAAGAATATCCTTCTCTCGCTCAAGAAAGCCCAGGACCAGGAAGATCCCCAATTCCCTGCATAACGCAGAGGCTTTCTTTATGTGCGGTCCGCCCAATGGTTCGCCGAGTGCAAGAAAGTCCTTCAAAAGAGTCTTCTTCCTGTCTGCGTCCTTCTCCTGGTTCACTTCATTGACAACATACCCTTCCAGGCACCCTTCCGGCGTCACGACTACCCTTGCTCCCCCTTCCACGGCAGCCTGTCGAACCAGCTTCTCGATACGTCCCCAATTGCCTTCCTTGTTCCATTTATCCGGCAGTACCGATGCGGAGGCAATGCGGATGTTCGTAATCGTCTGGGGCCGATCCGCATACTTGCTCAGGAATACGGCCTGCGCATGGCCCAATGGAATTGCCATGGCTGACAATCCGACCACACCAATAGCCATAATGATTCTCATCGTCATTCTCCTCCTATTTCGTACTCTGGGGAATCACTCGAATGTCTAATTATGCCCGCTCTCTGGCGGTAAGAAATCTCTGTACAATCTCCGTAATTCGCACAGCGCTCTTCCCGTCACCATACGGCGCGCGCTTCCGGGCCATCGAGTCATAGATGGATGGATTGTGAAGAATTCGTTCCGCCTGCCGCACGATGGCGTCCGGATCGACTCCCGCAAGATAGGCGGCCCCCGCCTCAATCCCTTCCGGTCTCTCCGTCTTCTCCCTCAAAACGAGTAAGGGTTTCCCGAAGTACGGGGCCTCCTCCTGAATTCCACCGGAATCCGTCATGACAAGATAAGCCTCTTTCAGGTAGGCCAGACAGGCTGCATACGGCTGGGCCGGAAGCAATACGGCACACGCACAGTCTGAGAATTTCTCTACGAACGGTCGTTGCGCCGTCGGATTCGGATGAAGCAAGTGCACAAGTACTAACTCCCTATTTCGGTCAAGTAGATTGTGTATCCCCTGACAAATCCCCCCCAGGGTCTCTCCCCAATGCTCCCGGCGATGAATCGTAGTCAACAGAATCTTCCTGCCTTCTCCCAAAAGACCGGTGACTCTGGGGTCCAGTGGGGGCAAGTCTCCACCGGCAATCTCGAGAAACGCATCCACGCCCGGATTTCCAACTACATAAATCTGCTCCGACGATACACCCTCGTCAAGAAGGTTCTGCCTCGCATGTTCGGTCGGCGCAAAGTGCAGTCGCGTGACAGGAGAGAGCAAACGTCGCTGGATCTCTTCCGGGAACGGCATGTCGTCCCGATACGTACGCAACCCTGCTTCGATATGCCCGACCGGAATGCGATGAAAGGCCGCCGCCAGACCCCCGATAAAGGCCGAAGACGTATCACCCTGCACGATGACGAGATCGGGGCGTTCCTGCGCAAAAACGCCGCAGATTCCCTGCCATAAACGGGCAATCACATCCGGGAGGTCCTGCTCCCTCTGCATGATATTGAGATCCCAATCGGGTTTCAAATCAAACAGATCCAGTACCGAATCCTGGAGTTCGCGATGCTGAGAGGTTACAAGGAGTCGAATCCGCAATCCAGGTTCTTCTCGCATCGCGCGAATAACCGGAGCGCACTTGATTGCCTCCGGGCGCGTTCCGAGGATGAAACAGACGGTGGGACAGGATTCAGACATGATTTGTTGACAACTCCTCCGGGCGCATCAGCGGAAAAAGAACAACACTGCGAATGTTCTCCTCTCCGGCTAATAGTGCAACAAACCGGTCGATGCCCATCCCAAATCCGGAAATGGGCGGCATTCCATATTCCATTGCCTCCAGGTAATCCTCGTCCAGCATCATGGCTTCCTCGTCACCGGCTGCACGGTTGCGCGCCTGTTCTTCGAGACGTGAACGCTGGTCAATCGGATCGACCAATTCCGAATAGGCATTCACAATTTCCGTACCGCATACAACAATCTGAAAGCGATCCACAATTTCAGGATTGCTGTCGTTTGCTCGTGCAAGCGGCGAAAGCGCACGTGGATGACCGATCAAAACAGTCGGTTGAATCAAACTCGGTCGACAGGTCTTTTTATATAAAGAGTCCACAAGTGTTGCCCAGGCGGCCCGACCCACATCGACATCTTCCAGTATAATCCCCCGCTTTTCACAGTCTTCCAGTAAAGATTCTTTCGTTGGATGTTCCAGAATATCGATTCCGGAACACTCTCGAATCAAATCCTGGAATGACACAACACGCCATGGATTCTCAAAATGGATCGTCTCGCCTTGAAAGGAAAACTGGGTAGTTCCCGTTGCTTTCTCCAGGACGGCCAACAGGAGTTCCCGGGTAAAGTTCAAATTATCCTGGTAGTTCCAGTAGGCTGCATAGAACTCCAGCATAGTGAAGTCCTGAATATGCGCGGGGGAACTGCCTTCGTTGCGAAAACAGCGGGCAAATTCGTAAACGCGATCGAATCCGCCGACAATTAACCGTTTCAAATAGGTTTCCGGTGCAATCCGCAGGTAGACGTCGATATCGAGCGTGTTGTGATGGGTGATAAATGGGCGTGCATTCGCGCCGCCGTATTTACTGCAGAGGACCGGCGTATCGACTTCGATGAATTGGTGGGATTCAAGGAATGTGCGAATTTCCCTCACAATGCACGACCGAAGAAGAAATCGCTTGCGGGTTTCCTCGCTCATAATCAGGTCGAGATACCGTTTCCGCTGGCACAGCTCAATATCCTGAAGTCCGTGCCACTTCTCCGGCAACGAGTGCAGCGATTTGCCGAGCAGTTGATAATCGTTTGAATTGACGGTGATCTCGCCCGTCCGTGTTCGGAAAATACTTCCGCTGACACCCAGAAAATCCCCGATATCGATCCGTTTCTTGAAACGCTCGAATCCTTCCGCTCCGCAGCCGTCTACCGATACGGAGATCTGCATTTTGCCTGAAATATCCTGCAAATGCCCGAACGCCAGCTTGCCCATCTTACGCAGGGATATCAGTCTGCCGCAGATTTTGACTCCGGGCGTTCCCTCCGGAAGCAAGCGAGCCTCTTCAAGCGTGTGCGTTCGTTGGAACCGGTCGGGATACGGATTCACTCCTTCTTCCCGGAGCATTTCGATCATGGCTTTGCGGGTTTCGAAAACCGACAGGCCTTTCTGTTCTTCGTTCATAAAATGGCTCCATGCGCAGTGAATAGAATGCGCATTAACGGCTCGTAAGTGTCTCTACCGTCTCTTGAAGGATATCCCCAAGGCTCTTGGTAATATCCCAGTTCGGGTAGTGCGACTTCAATTTGGACAGATTGGAAATGTAGCAGATATGATCGCCTTCCCGGTTCTTGTCTACGTATTCATACCGCATTGTCTTGCCGGTAATCTGTTCGACTTGTGCAAACGCCTCCAGGATGGAGCAGGAATTCGCCCGTCCGCCACCGATATTGTACACTTCGCCACAACGCGGCGCTTTCGCGATTTCCTCGATGGCCCTTGCCACATCGAATGAATGGATATTATCGCGGACCTGTTTCCCTTTGTAGCCGAAAATCCGATACATTCCGCCTTCGACATTGACTTTGACAAGGTAGTTCAAGAATCCGTGCAACTCGACCCCGCTGTGATGAGGACCGGTAAGACACCCGCCGCGCAGGCAGACCGTCTTCATGCCGAAATACCGTCCGTATTCCTGTACCAGAATATCCGCCGCGACTTTGGAGGCACCGAACAGGCTGTGCTTGGATCGGTCGATCCGCATGGTTTCGTCGATTCCGGCCAGGTAAGCGGCATCGGCGTATTCCCAACGAGTCTCCAATTCTTTGAGAGGCAGCTCATTGGGAGCATCGCCGTACACCTTATTAGTGCTCATGTGAACAAAAACGGCATCGGGATGATAACGGCGGGTGGCCTCCAGAAGGTTCAGGGTTCCCACGGCGTTCACATCGAAATCGTCAAACGGGCGGTCTTTTGCCAGGTCATGGGACGGCTGCGCGGCACAATGAACCACGAGATCGAATGGGCGATCCTGAAACAGGTTCAGAATCGCCTCTCGATCCCGGATATCGAGATCCACGGATCGAAAATGCTTTGTGACGGACTCCAGACGAATCCTGTTCCAGGTTGTGTCGCCCCTGGGGCCGAAAAAATCCGCGCGCATGTTGTTGTCGATCCCCAGAATCTCCGATGCGCGGGAATCAAAATAGGCAACGACTTCCGAGCCGATCAGACCGCTCGATCCCGTAACCAATATTCTCATCATCCATTCCAATCAACAGAGAAATGAAATACGTATGCAGAATCGGATTGTGCCTGTGATAACACGGTCAAACAAGTGACGTGTAATTCGGGCAGGAAGCCTCTGACTGGCTAGAGCGCACGGTCCCCCCATTCCGACATATTCACATATTCGGACGTGGTTCCTCCAGGCCCGGTCAGGTAAATCTCACCCCAACTCACCAATCCGTTGCTTGCATGGTAGGGTCTCCAACACGCGGAGTGCCGGGAAGGATGCCAGGGAGAGCAGTCGAAAAAACGATCCGGGCCGACACTGGCCAACTGCCACCGCAACGACCCAACCCCCTGGATATACTTCGTCGGCTCCGGAAACGTCACCAGCCAATACGGATTCCACCAATAGTCCCGTGTCCCACCGGGTTTGTCGGTTCCGTCGTCCACCGGACGAAACGGATCGATTGGCGGAAGAGACGGGATATACGCCACCGGATGAATCAATTGGCGCAGCGGGAAGACCTCTGTCTCGTTGACCGTATCGGTGTACGGATATTGATTGCCTTTGTCGAGTGCAAAGGTCTCCAACGCCATTTCCAATGCCTTCAAATCTCCCCAGACTCGCGCAATTTTCGCGCGCGTTTGCGCATTCAGATAATTCGGAATGGCGATGGCTGCCAGAATGCCGATAATCGCGACTACGATCAGCAGTTCGATTAGCGTGAAGGCTTTTCGGATCATGTCGGAATTGCCTCCTGGCGGCAAAGCGATTCGGTTTCGCACCAATTTGCCATACAAGATAGATTTTAGGGGATCGTTTCTCTTCTTGTCAATGGAGTAAATACAGGTTTGAACAAGAATATTGGGGAATCTGAAACAGTGCGAACTGGACTATTTCAGCCCGGTTTTTCGCAGATGATTCTCGATATCGTCCAGTTCCTGCATGGTGTTGAACCCGGCGGCGTCATAGTCCTCCAGCCGTGCCGCATACACCCGGAATTTGCGGGGCGCATCTTCTGCACGGGTCAGAATCTCCGCGGCATCTGTCAGGTAAAACTCCCCTTGCGCGTTCAGAGACTGAAGGCGATCCATGG
>JAKPYU010000239.1 GCA_029568995.1 Candidatus Omnitrophota bacterium
CAGACCCGCGAGGGAGTACACACCGGCGCTTGCACAAACGCATGGGAGAAATTGGCCGACTGCTCGGCGAGACGGTCCAGGTTGGGCGTTTGAATGATCGGATTCCCGTTCGCCCCCATGCAGTCGGAACGCTGCTGATCGGTCATGATGAACAGGATGTTCGGCAGACGGGAGCGAGCGGCGTTCTCGCCGGCGGACACCGAGCGCGATGAAATACCGGTCGCGGCGGCGATGGAGATGGACTGCTGCAAGAATTCGCGACGTTTCATGGATGGACTCCTGTGGGTTCCAGACATCTTTCCGCAAGTGTCCGACAATAATTCCCCCAACACGCGCTGTCAACATGAAAAAGAGGGAAATTCATCCGCATTCGCGTGGCGAAATGGCGCGGTGTCCGGTACAATCGGCGGGTTTTTGTATTTCACACAACCGAAGGATCAAACAGCATGGACACGTCCAACAATTCGGGAATGTCCTCCAGCCAGCGCATGATGTCGGTCGATGCGCTGCGGGGATTCGACATGTGCTGCATTGTCGGGGGCGGAAAGGTCATTCGAGAACTCCTCAAGTACGTGGGCGCTCCCGCAGGGCTGCAAGCGCTGATATATCATGCGGACTGGGAGGGATTCACCTTCTGGGACCTGATTTTCCCGCTGTTCCTGTTCATTATCGGTGTGGTGCTGCCGTATTCTCTCAAGAAGCGTCTGGCCCAGGGAGCGATCAAACGGGATCTCTATATTCACATTTTCAAGCGCACAGCGATGTTGTGCCTGTGGGGGGTGATTATAGGCGGGCTGCTGGAATTCAAGGGTCTTGACCAGATCCATTATGTGGGTGTGTTGCAGCGTCTTGCGATGGGTTACCTGTTTGCGAGCCTGATCCTGATGAACACGACAGTTCGCGGGCAGGCGATTTTCGCGGGGACGATCCTGGTGGTTTATTGGGCGCTGATGACGTTCATTCCGGTTCCGGGATTTGGCGCGGGGGATTTTTCCAAATACGGCAACCTGGCGGGACGGATCGACCTGGCGATTCTGCCGGGACGAATCACGTTCGATTACGGCGACCCGGAGGGGATTCTGTCCACCATTCCCGCGATCTCCACGGCCCTGCTGGGTGTGCTCGCGGGACAGTGGCTTATGCGGAACGACCGCACGCAGAACCGGAAAGTTCTCGGATTACTCGTTGCGGGAATCGTGTGCCTGGCGGCGGGATATCTCTGGAGCCTTCAGTTCCCGGTCATCAAGAAGATCTGGACCAGTTCCTATGTTCTGGTCGCGGGAGGATGGAGCCTCCTGTTTCTGGCATTGTTTTACTGGGTTGTCGATGTGCTCCAGTACCGCAAGTGGGCCTTCTTTTTCGTGGTGATTGGTGCGAATCCGATCCTGATCTATATCCTGACGTATATCGTTGATTTGAACGAGATCGCCGGATACTTCATCAACGGATTCCTGAACCTTCCGTTCATCGGGGGCTTCCGACCGGTGCTGTTTGCATTCGGCGTCCTGATGCTGGAGTGGCTCCTCCTGTACTTCTTGTACAAAAAGAAGATCTACATCAAGCTGTGAATCCCTGGGGTGATTTGGGAGACCCGCCGTCACAGTCCGGTGAGATCCCGTCTCGAAAACGATTGCTCCACGAACGAAATCAGTTTGTTCACGGTCTGGATTCCATAGCGAACCCCTCGGATGGCGCGTTCCCCGACAGCCAGAAAAGTCGGCACACCGAAGACCTCGAAGTGAGTGCAGACTGCGGTATTCTCGTCTGCCACGCAGAACCAGCCTTCAATATCGGTGTCCAACTCCTCCAGTGCGGCCTGCAACTCGTTCAACATGCGACCGGGCTTAAGATCCGCACGATTAATGAATAGAATAATTGCGTTGCATTCTTTTTCCTCGAACTCATGCAGATTCTTGTCGTTCAATTCATCGATCCGAACGTTTTCCATGTGATGCAATTCCCTTGATGTTAGATTGATTGTAATTCAGTATAAAGCAATATACGTGCCATATAAGATATTATTTATTGCATTATGTAACATAATGTTTCTTTTTCCTCCTTCACTCCCAAATCAAAATCGTAATCCCTTACATATCAGGTAGTTACATCTCTCAATTCAGAGGGATGCGCAAATCACGGCATGGCGCGGGTCTGGAAGCGGACATCGGTGGATTGTCTCACAATGAGATTCCGTATCAGAAAGATACCGTATGGGAATCGAGTACCGAGAAAATGAGGAGGTGTGGTATACCGTGAGGGAGGAAAGGGTGACGGATGTGCTTCGGAGACACGATAATGGACCTGACAAAAGATAGCATCATGGAAATTCTGGAGTCTTCGCGGCTTGACCTGCGAAGGCTCGGGGTGAAGAAACTGACGCTGGTCGGCTCATTCGCACACGGGGATGCCCGGCCGGAAAGCGATGTTGATTTCCTCGTCGAGTTCGAGCCGGGAAGAGGGCTATTCGAGGATCATTCCGACCTGCTCCTGTTGCTTCAGGACCTGTTCGAACGGGAAGTCGATCTGGTGAAGCCCCATCTGGCCCGTGAGGAACTGCGGCCCTATCTGCTGGAGGGGGAACGATATGAAGCGCGAAT
>JAKPYU010000274.1 GCA_029568995.1 Candidatus Omnitrophota bacterium
CCCGGCCATTTGTATGAGCCAGTCCCGCGCGGTAATTTGCTCCAGCGGTTGCCAGTCTTTCACCATGCGAACCTTGAGAGCCAGCGCTCCCAGGCGGATGCGATCCACGAATCCGATGGCGGTGAATCGAAACAGGTCCAGGGGGGTGCTGAGACGATAGATCCGGTTGAGATAGTAACAGTTCGAGGTCGGCAGCCACTGGAGATCATCCGCCAGCCCCACCCGTTCGATCATCTCTTTCGCGGCGGTATCGCTGGTAAACAGGTGATGGTAGAACTTCTCCAGGTACACCCCGTCGATTTTGAAAGACCCGGCCAATCCTCCGAGAGCGCCGTCTTTCTCGAAAACGGTACAGCGAATCCCGTTGCGCGAGAGTTCATCCGCCGCGCTCAGCCCGGTCATCCCCCCGCCGATAATGCCGATATGCATGTGGTGTTACCTCCTATGTCTAACGGGGTGCCGGGCAGGCACGGGGGCCTGCCCCTACGATAATGACGGGTTGTAGGGGCAACCCCCCGTGGTTGCCCCATAGGCCCGTGGTTGCCCCATAGGCCCGTGGTTGCCCCATAGGCCCGCGGCCGCCCGCCTGTTACTTCCCTTTCCTCACCATCTGAATCATCTGCTCGATCAACTGATGCGTGGCGGAACGATAGTAATCGGTCCGAAATGCCCGCACATGAATTAACAACGTGTGAAGCCAATAGAACAGCCTGCGCAATTCGTATCCCGGCTCCACAGGATGATAGGACCGATAAATCTCGTGAAAAGTCCGGCCCACGGTATTCCAGATATCCAGGTACGCCAACTCATATTCCGGGTGAGCAAACAGCCCGCCCGGATCGACAAATCCCCCCAGCGACCAGGCCCCGCTTGCAGGCGACAGGATGATATTCGTCGCCCAGATATCCCCATGGGTCAGCACCGGCGCTGCCTGGGTATCCAGAAGAGGACAAAAGGCCCTCTGAATTTCCGCAACCTGCTCCAATACGGTCGGTTCAAGGAGTTGATTCTCGCGGATCTGGGCTACTGTGCGATCAAACCGTTGCCCGAAATGATCGCTCCATTTCTGATACGGATCACCGCCGGTACAGGGGCCGAACTGCTCCCGATGCACTTCATGCAGATTCACGACCGCCTCGGCGATTTCCCGCTCAATTAACATGCGGTCCCCGGCTCCCAGCATGGAGGAGGCATCCGCCATGTTTACGCCTTTCAGGTATTCCATGATATAGAAGGAATACGGGACCGGCTGACCCGAAATATCCCGATACAGAAGGCGTGGGACACGGAACGCAGGAACCTGCTCGAAGAATTTCAGGACATCGCATTCCTCGTTCAGTTTCGAGTCCCCCACCAGGCGCGACAGCTTCAGGACCACCTCACCCCCGTCGAAATCCACGCGCACAACCGTATTGACGCACCCGCCGACCAACCGCCGCACCGCATGGACCTCCACTTCGCGCTCCAGCCAGGCAGACAGAACGCTTGCGGCCTCCTGTTCGGTCAGTTCGATGATCGGATGGATCGGTTCGTCGGGCATGATAGCGATTGTAGAGGACGAAAGAGAAAGGATGAAGGATGAATTAGAGAAAAGGAAGATTGCGAAGCCTTGGACTGCGGGAGCGCAGCTCCCGCCTTTCCCTGTCCGTGCCTGTCGGTGTCTGTCCGTGTCTGTCCGTGGAATCTCCCAAGAATTATTGAATTTTTTCATCCAACCACTTGACATCCCGCGTAAATTGTCCTAATATACCTAGTACAATGATTAT
>JAKPYU010000302.1 GCA_029568995.1 Candidatus Omnitrophota bacterium
GAAACAGGAAACAGGAAACAGGAAACAGGAAACAGGAAACAGGAAACAGGAAACAGGAAACAGGAAACAGGAAGATAACCTCTGATGCATTCGCCGCGAAACGCGCCATTCTTTCCACACCAGAGAGTTCAGCGACGCATAGTCTGTCGGTAACCGCCCTGATATTGATTGTAACTGCGGTGGGTTTCCCGACATCTGCATTCGCAGCGGCCCATCCGGTTCTCTATGCCAGAAATGCGGACAACCAGTCATTGTTTGAAGAACCGTACATCCGGATTGTGAATGAGGGCGACGAACCGCTCGATCTGGCCGGATACAGCATTCACTACTACATCTACGAGTCCGGGAAAAATGCATCAGAACTGGCGGTGCAATACTGGTACACCGGAGAATACGGGTATTCGTCGCAGGTGGAAATTCAGGATCTCGACGAGATCCTTGTGCCAGGCGGCGGCCCGGGTGCGAACATGGTAATTGTGATGACACTGGGAGGCGGTGCCATGCTGCAACCCGGACAGTATGTCACGGTTCAGAACGGGATTCACGCGATCAACTGGTCCTCATTCAATGAAACGGATGATTGGTCGCACATCGCCAGCACGGTCTTTGTCGAAGCCGTCAACATCGTTCTGAAAGATGCAACGGGAATCGTGGTTTCCGGAGTTGCTCCAACGGGAACCGGCTCTGGCGGCACAACGACGATTTCCGGCGTTCCTCTTTTCTGGCTTGGCGAGCACTGGTCATATGAACTGGTCTTCAGCACCAGTAACTATGAACCGCAGGACGGTGATGCCTACCAGAATCTCGGCGACGGAAAAGTGTATGTATATTTTGACGGAGCCTGGAATCCGATGGAGGGATCTCAGAGTTCCATCCCCCTTGTTGTTGATGGCGTTTTTCAATCCGACATATGGTTTCTGGAAAACAATGATGAAGTGTTTGAGATTGTCCATTTCGATTTCGGAATGCCCGGCGAGCGCAGGACACTGTTTTCCATCGACAACCAGACCGAAGGTGTGCGGATTGGAAATACCTGGGGCGAAATCGGTTTTAATTCAGTGGCTATCGGCCCATATGTGACAGCGGAAGGAAATCGCGCAATTGCGGGCGGTTTCATGTCCCAGGCCGCAGGTGACCAATCGGTTGCGTTCGGCTATTGGGTGAATGCTGTCGGCGACGATTCCACCGCAATCGGACATGGCGTATCGGCTACCGCAGACTCGTCGATGGCGCTGGGATACGGCATCGACGTATCTGGCTATGAATCAGTCGGGATCGGTCTTGACAATGGGACAACAAGCTATGAATGCGCTTCGGCGAATTCCCTCTGTATTATGGGCGGAAATGTCGGCATCGGGACGGGCACACCGGATGAACTTTTGACGGTCGACGGAATGATCAAATCCGAAGGCATTACTATTGTGGACCCCGAAAATCGGACAGGCTGCTAATATGAATGCAGCGGCTGTCGACGGAAGGGTTTTCAATGACAAAGCAGAGAAGAACATTCACGGCTGAGATGAAGGCAAAGATCGCTCTGGAGGCGCTGAAGGGCG
>JAKPYU010000317.1 GCA_029568995.1 Candidatus Omnitrophota bacterium
TCCGGCTCCGGGACTGTGCAAGCGGCCGGTGAACAGCAATTCTTTTTCGGAGGGCGTGTTCGGGGAGGACAGGACCCGTTGCGGGTTCTTTCGGAGTCCGTGACAGAGACCTTGTCTGGTGAAGTGGACCTGGCCCCATCATCGAGGCTCAAATTCCTGGAAAGCGTGCCTGCGCGATGGACAATTGACTCGCCACGGTCAATCGAACCGTCAGGGCGGGTTCGAGAAAAGGTGCTCTATGAACGCGAAGGCTAGACATGGCAGCACACTGATCGAGATTGTCGTCGTCCTGGTGCTGTTGGGATTCCTGCTTTCCATGGTGGCGCTCCGCGTGGATTTGCGGAGTCCGGAGATCGAGAGTTCATTGGTTCTTTTGCGGACTCACCTTCTTCAGGCGAAGCTGGCTGCGATGGCCTCCGGGCAACGCGCCGGTATCCGGTTCGATTCGCAGAATGCTCGATATGAAGGTGCAGTCCCGGCTGACTCCGACCGGCAGCGCGATCCGTTTCGCAACCAGCCAATCCGCGCGGAGATTCGGGCGCAAAGGATTTCGACTAACCTATCCGGCGACGCCGTTTTTTTCGATTCATTCGGACATCCGTATGACGGAAACGGCGATGCACTGAAGAATCAGGGCTGGGTGGAAATTCAGAACGGTGAAGCCAAACGGAAATTATGGATCGAGCCGCTGACAGGATTTGTGCATCCATGAACAACCGCATTCCGGCATTTACGTTGATCGAGACAATTGTCGCCCTGGGCGTTCTGACTGTCCTTGCAGGGCTGGCCGGGTATGTGATTGTGCAGGGCAACAGTCAAATGACCTACGCCCTGGAAATCGACCGGGCGACCATCCTGGCGGAGATGTACATGGAGGAAGTTCTCTCCACCCATCGCTGGGATGAGTTATCCCACAAGACCGGCGGATGGGGCGGGGCGATTGAAGTGGATCGGGCTACCATCGGACCGGAGGAATCGTTTCGGTCGGAGTATGACGACTGCGATGATTACGATGGATTCACAGCATCGGGTTCGCATCAGATGAAGGACGGGACACCATTGGGGCCGGAATTCGATCCATGCACCGTGCAGATCGAAGTGGACTTTGTGGAATATGGGTCATTTTCTGCAACCGGGAAACCGAGCGATCTCAAGAGAATTCGAGTGAGTGTGCAGTGGCGACAAATGCATTCCATAGAACTGACCGCCATGCTGGCGAACATCTGAGTGCCGGTCTGACGCTGATCGAAATTGTGGTCAGCATCGCCATCGTCGGATGTGTGGGGCTTGGTGTGGCCCTGTTTGTCACCCAGATCGCGGATACCTATGTGACCGCGCGGACTCAAACCCTGGAGTATCTGCAATTTCGTGCGGCGTTGGAACAGATCGCGCGGGAACTCAGCCGATGTTTGCCGGAGAGTATTGAAATCAGGCCGGCCTCGCTGGCGTTTGATGTTGTTCTGACTTCCGGAGCCGCGACCGTATTGAACAATGGGCAACTGTCGGATTCGAACAATCCGGAGATCTCTCTCATTCGTCCGGGGATGTCGATGCTCTTTCGTGCCCGTGATCGTTCGGCAATGCGTCTTGAAATCGGCTCCGTTGCTGCCGACTCCGGCACGATATACGCCGACGGGATTGCTTCGGACTTTCCCTGCGAGTACTGGGTGATTCAATCCGGGATTCAGTATGCACTCAGCGGGCAGGCGGTCTATCAACGCAACGAACCGGACGGCATTTCGGCGATGCTCTGCGACCATGTCAATGCATTCGAGGCGAGGCTGATATCCGACAATTTGCTCTATTTGTCTTTACGGGGAACTGGGGAAAGCAGCGCTGGAGGAGTGACAGTCAGGAGATGGGTTTCATTATGATGGACGCGCCGGTGCAGCAGGTGAGACTCTCGAAGAGACGGAATGGCTTTGCCGTTATGGTGGTCGTTCCGATTCTCTTATTTGTTGTATTGATCGCCTTGTTTCTCCTGTATATCGTTCAGAGCAGGCTGGAAAGCACGACCGTTGTTCTGGAATCCAGGCGAGCCAAGTATCTGGCGCACAGCGCGGTGCAGCTGGCATTGCTTGAGATTCAGGAACGGACTGACCTTCGGGACAATGCCGCGAAGGGGCAACCGACAGTGCGGGTGTCGGATGCGGGTGTCCTTCCCTCGCAGGGTGCTGTGCTTTTCGGCGAGCATGTTCCGGGTGTGACTTTCGGATACACGCGGGATGGGGATTCCCTGCGGCTAGATGCGCCGATTTCGCAGAATCTTCCGGCGGGCACAAGCGTCTATTTGTGCCGGGATTTGGACGGTGATGGGGGATTCGGCTCACTTGGAGTGATAGAATTCGGCAGCGGGACGATTCAGGTGACCGTAATTCAACCGGACAGTGTTCGCGACTCCCGCGAAATCGGGTCTGTGATCTATTTGCGTGCAACAGGCCGGTCGGGAGATGCCCAGTCCACTGTCGAAACCGCCGTCAGGCTGCCGTAATTCTTATTCCTGTCATGTATAATGGACAACGGATAGCCCGCGGGGGGATTTTGTGTTTCAATTCATCCATAAGATACACGGGCCGGGTCAGATACTCTCCATTTCAGCTTCTTGCGGAGGGATCGGCTCTTGTAAGGAGAATCCCATGCGAAATCGACTTGAAAAGATAACCCTGAAGGGATTCAAGACCATTCGCGAACTGGTGGATTTCAAATTAGAGCCGCTCACCGTTCAGATCGGGCCGAACGGTGCAGGGAAATCCAATTTTCTTTCC
>JAKPYU010000333.1:0-15000 GCA_029568995.1 Candidatus Omnitrophota bacterium
GTTGACCTCGCCCCCGGTGTATCGGCTTGGCCTCTCGACAGACAGCAGAATCTCATCGGCATTCATTTTGGACAAATCGATCATGCGCATTCCCGACGCGGTTTTCGTCGGCATTCTCCTTCGCGTACCGGCCGTCATTACCATCTTTGTCCTTGACCTGCAATGCCGTTCCTCCTATATACGCCACCGCTGATTGCACGGAATCATCCGTTCCACGGCGGCGGTCCGACAAACGCCGCTTTTTCGGGGACTATGCCGGACGAACCTTTCACCCACCTCTGTCAGCCCGACAGCCGCAAGTCCTGCGGGGCTTGCTGCGGCATCTACAACTATGCGGACAGTTCTCGAGAGGCGCTGGCGGCGCGCCTGCGCCGACGGACCGAACGGTTCCGCAATGATGTTCGGGATGCGGCGGATCTTCCCGCTTTTTCCGGTATGATCCGTGCCGCGGAGGATCAAACCCGACGCTATGAGGTCATTTTTTGCTGCGAATACGTCGGTTTCCTGGATGGCGATGAAAAGAAGGTCGGATGCCTTCTCCACCCCGCGCAGAACAACGGGAAGGACCTCCGCGAGATCTCCTTCTATGGCCGGGAACTTTGTGCCGGTCACCTCTGCCCGAGCTATTCCTTTCTCAGCCGCATGGAAAAACTTGCGCTGATCCATGTGATGGAGGATTGGTACCTCTATGGCCTTTGCGTCACCGACGTCGACCTGGTCAAGCAGTACTTTCGCCACCTCGCGGATCTCCTCGGTGAAATTCCGCCGGCGGAGAGGTTCCGCGAGGAACCCGTCCGCACGATCGCCCGCCGATTTTTCGAATTCAAGCTCCACTGGCCGTTCCGTTCGCCGGAGGTCAACCGATTCGGCCGTTTCTACTTCGACGGCGCCCAGCACATGATCCGACCGATCGATTACGGGGCTCTGGGTTGCGAGCGTTCCGGTTTCGACGGCATTTTCCTCAGTCTCACCTCTGAGTTTCGAACCCCGGATGAGTTGAAAAACGCGGAAGACAGGATACAGAGGAACATCACGGAGCTTGCCGGGGCTCTGAGGGCATCTCCTGATTTTCGTTGACAGGCGGCCCGGTGTCGTCTACTGTGAAAACGGATGTTTCCTGCTTGCACCGATCTTTGGAACCCCGTCAGGGAAACAAAAAGGATTTTTGGGCATGGTTGCCCCATGAACGGGCGGGCCGCGGGTCGGCATCTGGGGGTCCGGAATGAAAAACGGGGAAATGGAGGTTCTGTTCTCAAGGGAGATGATCGATAGAAGGGTCCGGGAACTTGCCGACCGGATCTCGCTCGAATACGAGGGAACGGAACCTCTGGTCGTCGGCGTTCTCAAAGGCGCCTTTGTTTTTATGGCCGATCTGGTCCGTCACCTTCATGTTCCGTGCGGGATCGATTTCATTCGGGTGGCCAGTTACGGGTCGGGTTCGACCAGTTCCGGGAAGGTCCGAATCGGAAAGGATATCGAGACCCCGATCTCGGGACGGGATGTATTGATCGTGGAGGATATTGTCGATACCGGGCTCACCCTTTCCTCCCTGGTGAAGATCTTGCGGGAAAGGCATCCGGCTTCGATCAGGGTATGCGCCTTTCTCGACAAACGGGAGAGGAGACAGGTGCCCTTTGAGGCGGACTATGTGGGGTTTTCCATTCCGGACCATTTTGTTGTCGGATATGGACTCGATTTCAACGAAAAATTTCGTTTTTTCCCTGATGTTCGCGTGCTGAAAAACATCATCTGAGGGGGAGGGCATATGATCATCCAGTGCCGGAAATGTGAAACGCGGTTCCGATTTGACGATCATCTGATGGAAGAGGATGGCGTCTGGGTGCGATGCAGTCGCTGCCAGCATGTTTTTTTTCAGGAACGTGCCGAAGGTGATTCTTCCTCAACGAAGCCGGAGATCCCTTCCGTCAGGATCAGCGATGCCAAACGCGCCCCGGAAGATCGCTTTGCCGCTGCGGCGGAAGATATTCCGACAGGGATTTCGGCGGAACTGTCCCCGCCTCCGAAGCAAGAGGCGGCAGCGGAACCGTCGGTCGAGTTTGAAAAAGAACCCCCGTTTCAGGAACCGGTGAAGGAGTCGGTGATGGAAGCCGTTGGCGGCCCTCACGCCGATAGGATCAAGGAGGAAGAAACGGAGGTGGCCGAGGAGTACACCGAAGAGATCGGCGCCGGAAGGGTGCAATGGGGCCGGATGCTTCTGAAAGGGATTGCCCTGATCGTTTTTATCGGGATCGTTGCGGGAGCGGTTTCGCTTTATCTTTACCCGGATGTCCGAACCCGGGCTCTGGAGTTTGCATCCCCGTGGCTGAAAGAGATCCCCTTTTTCGAAAATTGGGTCGTCCCGAAAACAAAAAGGGATGTGACCGTTCCCGCGCCGGTGAGGATCAAGGACATCCGACAGCGTTCGGTGTCGAATCTGCTCGCCGGAAATCTTCATGTCATCGAGGGGCTTGCCGTCAATCAGGCGCCCCATCCGTTGGCGAAAATCAAGGTTCGTCTGGTGATTGCCGATGCCTATGATGTCGTTCTGGGCGAGAAGATCGTCTTTTGCGGCAATATCCTGACCGATGCGGAACTGGGCGCGATGGCGGAAGCGGAGATTCAGAGAGAGCTCTCCAACGAACTCGGGAGCGATTTCTCCAATAAACGGATCGAGCCGAAAGGAGAAATCCCCTTCATGATCGTCTTCAGCCAGGAGCAGGCCGGGGCGGTCAAAACCACGATCCTTCCGGCGGGCGCCGACCGCATTCCCTGATTTCTTTTCCGTCCGCGAGCACGGTCCGCAGCCGACGCAACCAGGCGACCGGTTCAGGCAACGGCGACGGACGGAGGTCGACGGTGTCGTTTCCTTCTCCGTCTTTTTGCAGGGACCCGATCGGGAGGCGGTTCCGGTCGGGAAACGGAAGGCGTCTTCAAGAAGTTTTCCCACCATTCCCGCGCGGTTTGATTTTCCCTTCTCGTTTTCCCGATCAGGCAGAGATAGGCCATCGCGTCCGTAAAGTCGGCTCGGCCGACCAGGGAAGCGGCGCGACGCGGCGGTATTCTGTTTAGGGAGGTTTGAAGAGCGAGAATACGGCGCATTTGGTCGCCGATTCTCCCCGGAATCGAGACCGTTTTGCAGAGCTCTTCCAGGAAAACGGCGCATACCGTGTCCAGGGCCTGCTGATGGGGAACGCCATCAAGATGGCGTGAAAGCGCTTCTTTCTCCAGGACGGGGCCGAAGAGTGCCGCCAGGAAAAAGGCCGGGGAAGGATTCCATCCGCTGCGAGACAGCCGGTCAAGGCCCTCCAGATTGGTGTGCAGCAGATTCAGAAGATCGTCTTTTCCCCGGAGCTGCCGCACAAGACCGGGGAAGAGGGCGGCCAAGAGTCCGCCGGCGTTCATCAGGGAGAAAGCGGACCGAGCGGAGCCGAGCAGAAACAGTTTCAGCGTTTCTTCATAGAGCCTGGCGGGGGCCGCCCTGGCGATGGTTGGGGATAGCGAACAGAGTGCTTTCCATGCGGTCGGTTCGATCTCGAAGCCGTGCGATGCGGCAAAACGAACGGCGCGAAGCATGCGTACAGGATCCTCCGTAAAACGGACAAAAGGGTCCCCGATCGGACGGATCAAACGTTGTTTGAGGTCGGCCAGACCGGTGGTGTAATCGATCACCGAAAAATCCGCGATATTGAAGGCCAGTGCGTTGATCGTAAAGTCTCGGCGCAGCGCATCCTCCTCCGGTGTGCCGAAGACGTTGTCGCGGAGAACCATTCCGTCCTCGTTCTTGAGATGACGCACGGGGGTGGAATCGGGTCCCCTTGCCTCAGGGTTTGCTTCTTCGGCAGGGGCGTCCGCCCGGAACGTGGAGACCTCCAGAATCTCCTTTTGAAAGTGCAAATGTGCCAGCCGAAAGCGGCGGCCGATGAGACGGCAATTGCGAAAAAGCCGCTTGATTTGTCCGGGTGCGGCGTTTGTGGCGATGTCGAAGTCCTTCGGTGTGCGTTCCAGAAGCAGGTCTCGGACGCATCCGCCGATCAGGTAGGCCGTAAAGCCGTAGTCCTGGAGCCGGCAGAGCGTGTGAAACGCATTGATGCTGATCCGGTTTCGCGATATGTGATGTTCCTGTCGGGGAAGGATAATGGGTTGCATGATGGTCAAGACGGGTCTGAATTTTCAGCCGAACGCAGCGCGTTTAGGATCAGGCTGCCGGCGATGGCGCCTTCCCGGAGAATGCGGATGGGGAGGGTTGTGGCGTCAAGGATGGTCGAGCCGGCTTCCCCGGGCGTGGGTCCCCCGTCGATGATTGCATCCGGAAGGTCGCCCAGGGTTTGCATGACGGCATCCGCTGTCGAGCAATCCGTGCCGCCGGACAGGTTGGCGCTGGTAGCCGTCAGTGGGCCTGTGATCCCTGCCGCGAGGAGCCTTGCGATCGGGTGTCCGGGAATGCGGATGCCGATTTTCCCCGTTCCGCCGGTGAGGCGGTTCGAAACCGCTGGGGTGGCCCGGAAAAGGATCGTGAGCGGCCCGGGCCAGAATCTTTGCATCAGGTTTTTCGCCGTCATCGGGATCTCCTCCGCAAGCGGAGCCACGTCCCGCTCTTCGGCGACGATCAGCGCAACCGGTTTGTTGAAGTCCCGTTCCTTGATCCGGAAGATTCTCTCCACGGCCTCTTCGTTTCGTGCGTCGACTCCCAGGCCGTAGAAGGTCTCTGTGGGAAAGGCCACCACGCCCCCGCCCTTGAGGATGCGGACGGCCTCTGCCATTTTCCCCGGATCGGGTCGCGCCGGGTCGATCTTCAGCAGGAGGGACATATCATCTCTTCAGGTTCTCGTGCTTCCGTTCGACCTCCTGCGCCATCTTACGGACATAGGCCTGGAGTTTCTTGAGAAGGTCGGCATTCTCCACGGCGAGAATCCGTATCGTGAAGAGCGCCGCGTTCTTGGCCCCCGCCTTGCCGATGGCCATGGTTGCGACGGGGATTCCTCCCGGCATCTGAACGGTCGCCAACAGGGCATCCAGGCCCCGGAGCGATGTGGCGTCGATCGGCACCCCGATCACGGGGAGCGTCGTCTGGGAGGCGATCACCCCGGCCAGGTGTGCGGCGGCCCCGGCGCCGACGATGATGACCTTCAGCCCCCGCTTGCGCGCCCCGCTGCAGTATTCGGTCGTCCGCTCCGGCGTTCGGTGGGCGGAGGTCAGAAAGAGCTCATGCGGAATCGAGAAAGACTCCAGAACCTTGACCGCCTCTTCCATCACCGGGAGGTCGGAATCGCTTCCCATGACGACGCTGACGAGCACTCCCCTGTTTTCCTGCATGTCTCCAAACTCCTCCGTTGATTTCATGCCGTCTTACCGATGCGCATGGCTCTTCGCATACCGCAAGAGCCGGGGAGATCTTTTCCACCTCTCCACTGTTTGTAGCGAACAGTCGGATTCCAGCCGTCGAACGGTGAAATCGCCGGATTAGCGCATCTGGGCCGCAGTTTCACCGCTGAACCGGCCGAGGTATCTGGAGATGGCGCCGTCATAACGGGCGGTGAGTTGAAAGGTTTTTTGGGCCAGCTCGAAGTTGGTCGCCTCCGAGATCTTGCCGCCGTTCGCTTTCATCTCTTCCAGAATCTTCAGGTAGTCTTGCGGATCGGTCACGACGGAGACGAAACGCCAGTTTTTGGAGGCCGCGCGGAGCATCGTGGGGCCTCCGATATCGATGTTTTCGATCGCGTCCGTCAGCGTGCAGCCTTCCTTGGCAACGGTATCCTCGAAGCGATACAGATTGATGACGACCATGTCGATCAGGTCGATCTTGTGTTCCCGGAGGGCTCTCATGTGGCCTTCATTGTCCCGGAGGGCAAGCAGGCCGCCGTGGATCTTCGGATGCAGGGTCTTCAACCTTCCATCCATCATCTCCGGAAAACCGGTGTAGTCCGATACGTCAGTGACCGGAATGCCGCTTTTTCGCAATTGTGCCGCCGTTCCGCCTATGGAGAGGATCTCCACACCGAAGGGCTGAAGCCCCTGGGCGAATTCGACGATCCCCTTCTTGTCGGTTACGCTGATCAAAACCCGTCTGATGTCGTTTTGCCGCATGTTTCCCCTCCTGTTGATCTCTTTTCCGCCTTCAGTTCCTTCATGTGTTGAACCCGCTTCCGAAGGAGGGGTTCGGTTCCGATGTCCGGCCGGTGGTCGACGGGGCCCCGGATTGCGCCGACTGCCGCCTCGGCGATCCGTTCCGCCTCCGCCAGGCTGTCGGCAACGCCCACCACGCCCATGGCCCGGGATGTGGTCATGTAAAGACCGTCCGGCCTTTGGTCGATAGACGAGTAGTAAAGTTTTGCCCCCGGTGTCTCGCCGATCTCGATCCGGGATGATGTGGAGACCGCCTCAGGGTGGTCCTGGGGGAGGCCATAACCCCTCGGAACTACATACTTGCATACCGTTGCCTTTTTTTCAAATACAATCTTCAGGCTGTCCAGACTTCCGTCGATGACGGCCCGGCAGATGTCGAGGAAATCGGTCCGCAGGAGCGGAAGGATGTTCATCGCTTCGGGATCTCCGAGACGGGCGTTGTATTCGATCAGCTTGACCCCGGAACGGGTGATCATGAAGCCGCCGTACATGACCCCCTTGTAGGGGACTCCGGTCTCCCGCCGGATCGCTTCGGCAACTT
The DNA here is from genome assembly GCA_029568995.1 of Candidatus Omnitrophota bacterium. Classification (GTDB taxonomy): domain Bacteria; phylum Hinthialibacterota; class Hinthialibacteria; order Hinthialibacterales; family JAKPRU01; genus JAKPRU01. The sequence goes on from JAKPYU010000333.1 coordinate 6,665, forward strand.
TTCTGGTGATCGCCAGACCTTCGGCGACGGCGTCGGCGTCCAGGAAGGGGAGAAGATGGTCGGCGGCGGAATAGGAACCCATTCCTCCCGTGTTCGGACCTCGGTCGCCGGTGAAGCGTCTTTTGTGATCCTGAACCGGTGGGGTTGCCGCGACCGTTCGGCCGTCGCAGAAACATTGCAGGGAGAACTCCTCTCCCTCCAGTTTTTCCTCGACCGTGACTCCGGGGTGGCTCTTGAGGATGTCCAGGCAGAGAGCCAGGGCCTCTTTGCGCGTCTGAAAATGATCTCCTTCGACCATGACCCCCTTTCCGTCGGTCAAACCATCCGGTTTTAGAACGATCCCGTCCAACTCGTCAAGAAAAGCCTCGATCCCTTCGGGTGAACGGAAATTGCGGAAATGTGGGTTTCCGGGGATGTCGTATTTTTTGAGCAGATTTCGCGTGAAGGATTTCGATGTTTCCAGGCGGGCGAGGGAGCGGGTGGGTCCCACCGCCGAAATCCCCGCAGTCGCGAGCGCGTCCACAACCCCATGCCCCAGGGGTTCCTCCGGGCCGACAACGGCAAAATCGATGCCTGCCTTCCGTGCAAAGGCGACGACACCTGCCGGGTCATCGTAACGTCCGATGCAGACTACCTCCGAAACGGAGGCGATGCCGGGGTTTTTCGTTTTCATGAAAGAATAAAGCCGTGGTTTTTGTTCCGATCGCACAATGGCCTCGGCGATGGCGTGTTCCCTTGCGCCGTTGCCGATGAGCAAAACACGGGTCATCAGGAGATCTCCTTCTGCTTTTGTCTGTCCGATATTGGAGTGCATATCGAAAAACGACCGTAGAGTCAAACAAATCCACCAAACGAAGGGGCAGGCATAAACGATCTCTACGCGGACAATTTCATCGGTGAAGAGAATTCATTTGTCATTTCACTGCCGGATCTGATAAGTTTTCAACCCGTCCGGCCGGGCCGCATTCTGCGTCCAGGGATAGGCCCCGGATAGGCTTTGAGGATGGGGGAAGGCCTGTTGATGATGGAAATCGGGTGGGTCCGGTCATGAATGTGGGCGGCGATATATCAGGGGATGCGGGATTCTCGGCTATCATTTTGGCGGCGGGGAAGGGCAGAAGGATGAAATCCGACCTCGCGAAGGTTCTCCACCCCCTCTGCGGCCGTCCGATGCTGAGTTATCCGGTCGCGGCGGCCCGGTCGGCGGGAGCGAAAAAGATCGTTATCGTGATCGGCCATCAGGCGGAACAGATCCGAGTGCGGTTCCAGGGACAGGGGTTGATCTTTGTGGAGCAGCGCGAGCAGTTGGGGACCGGGCATGCGGTCCTTCAGGCAGCGGGCGCCTTTCGGGATCATGTCGGGACCCTTGTCATTCTGTGCGGCGATGTCCCGCTGATCCGACCGGAAACGATCCAGTCCCTGCATGACCACCACCGGATGAAAAGGGCAACAGTAACGGTTCTAACGACAATCCCGGAGAACCCGACCGGCTATGGCCGGGTGGTCAAGACGGGCGACGGTCGGGCTGTCAGGATCGTCGAGGAGAAGGATGCCTCTCCGGAGGAAAAGAAGATCCGCGAGATCAATACGGGCATTTACTGTGTGGAAAGCCGTTTCCTGTTCAGTGCGGTGGCCGGTCTTGGAAACCGCAACGCCCAGGGGGAATACTATTTAACGGATATTGTGGATATCGCCTGGCAGCGCGGCATGGAAGCTGTCTCATTCGTTGCGGCCGATCCGGTGGAGGTCATGGGGATCAATTCACCCGAGGAGCTGGAGAAGGCCGCCTGCCGGATCACGGCGCCGGATCGGCGATGATGCCCCGCACCCATTGGCTTCTTTTGTTGACCGTACGGAACCATCTCCCCAAGAGGATTTCCTGCTTGCGGGAAAAACCGTCTGAACTGTCCCGGGAGACGCTCCGTATTTCTTTCGAGGAAGGCACTTGATGCAGATCGGTCATCTTCAGTTGAAGAACAACGTTTTTCTGGCGCCGATGGCGGGAATTACCGATCTCGCCTTTCGGACCATCGTCCGTTCGTTCGGTTGCGGTCTGGCGTTTACGGAAATGGTCAGCGCGATCGGTCTGAGCCTGGGCAAAGAAAAGAGCCTTCGTTATCTCGCCTCTTCGCGGGAGGATCGGCCGCTTGGCGTCCAGCTGTTCGGCAGCGATCCGGAAAGGCTTGTTGCGGCGGCGAAGATTGCCGCAGAAAATGCGGCGGACCTGCTGAACGTCAACATGGGCTGTCCGGTAAAGAAAGTGGCAAAGGTCGGTTCCGGGGCTTCGCTGATGAGGGATCCGGAGCGGGCGGGGGTGATCCTGCGAGCGGTGAGGAGGGCTTCGGCGCTTCCGCTGACGGTAAAAATACGTGCCGGCTGGGACGCCCGCCATGTCAATGCCGTTGAAATAGGGCAGATGGCCGAGGAATGCGGTGCGGATGCCGTCATTCTTCACCCTCGAACGGCCGTCCAGGGTTTCAGCGGTCGATCGGACTGGCGGCTGATTGCGGCCCTCAAACGGCGCCTCAGGATTCCCGTGATCGGAAACGGCGACATCCGTTGCCCGGAGGACGCCTTTCGGATGTTCGAAGAGACCGGCTGTGACGGAATCATGGTCGGGAGAGGGGCATTGGGAAATCCGTGGCTGGTTGAGAATATCCTGTCCCATCTTTCCGGAACCCGGGCCGTCTTGCCTTCTTTACGACAGAGAGAGGAGGTCATTCTGCGTCACCTGTCTCTGGCCGTTCGTTTTTACGGAGAGACGGTCGGGCCCAGGGACTTTCGAAAGCACCTCCTTTGGTATACCAAGGGCCTCAGAGACGGCGCCCAGTTCCGCCGCATTGCCGGGAGCATCAGCGACGGAAATGCCGCGTCGATTGCCTTGAGGAAGTTTTTCAGACATCTGGAGGAATCGGAAGAGGCCTTTTACGGTCCTCGGGCGCATGGCACGGAACCGGAGGCGGAAACGAAATGGGAGGGAACCCGGCGAGGAGCGCAAACATCTGGGACATCGTGATCAGCGTCCGGCTTTTTCCCGGAGGAGCCGGACGATCCGGATACCCAATCAACGAAATAAGCGCTTGACTTTTATAAGACGGGTCGGCATAATTTAAGACAAACAGGCCGGCGCCGGTCACGCACCGGTGGAATTCTTTATGATGGATATCACGACGGAAAAGGTGAAATCGTGGAATTTCTGAAATTCGATGAACTGGAAAAGAAAATCAGTGGTCTGATTGGTGATTATGCTTTACTGAAGAAAAGGAATCTGGAACTGGAAGAGCTGTTGCAAAATAAGACAAAGGAGCTGGATGAGGCAAACAAAAAAATGGGAGGGCTGAGGGAAGAACGGGATGCCGTACGCACAAAAGTGGACTCGCTTCTTGATTTGCTTCAGGAGATAAAAGCGCCATAGAACAAACCTTGAGGTCGTCCGTTGAAAAAGCGCTTTGACGTCAGAATACTGGGGCAGGATCTATCAGTGATAAGCGATTCAGGGGATGAGCATGTTGCCAGTGTCGTTGGGTATGTCAATGAAAAGATGCAAGCGGCCGGGAAATCCGTCGCGAACAAGGAGGCGTTGAACATTGCCATTCTGGCCGCGTTGAACATTGCGGATGAATACTTGCAAATGGCGGGAGCAAAAGAAAACTTACGAAAGCAATTGGAGAGCAGATCGGAACAATTGATCCATTTGATCAACGACATAAGGTAAACAGATTATCCCCTGCGATGTGCGTGATTAACATTCGTTTTTTGAGCCAACACCTGGGAACCGGGGGCCTTTACTTGTCCGCGGTGTGCATGTCCGCACCCATTCCGTAAAAAACGGAATGCGGAAAGCCTGAAGCGGCAACATTAGGCGCCCACTTAGCAACTGGTTCAAAAAGGTGGTTAACACGGCATAGGCGGGGTTTTTTTTAACCCATCTTCCGTTGTTTTTTAACGGCGCTTTTCAACGGCATCCCCTCCCTCGCATTCCTCAATCAAATCATTGTAAACGATCTGTTTTCGTTTTTAAACATCTAAGGAGGTGAACACTTTGACCGATAACGGTATTTTGGTCCCCATCCTGCTGATTGCGTTTGTGGTCGGCGGGGTTTTGGGATTCATTGTAAAAAAACGATTTTCAAGGAAAAAACTGGAGTCTTGTGAAAACCTCTCAGCGAGGATCATTGACGAGGCCAAGAAAGAAGCGGAGACCATTAAGAAAGAGGCCATCCTGCAGGCAAAGGAAAACCTGCTCAAGGTCAAGGCCGAGTTTGAAAAGGACACGCGCGAACGGAAGAACGAACTGGACGGTCTGGAAAGAAGGATCCGTTCAAAAGAAGAAAATTTGGAGAGAAGAATCGACCTTCTGTCCCAACGGGAAACCTCCTGTGAAAACCGGGAAAAAGCGATTTTACACAAGGAATCTCAGCTGAATGAAAAACATGAACGTGCTGACCGGATGCTGGAAGAACAGAAGGTGAAGCTGGAACGGATCGCCGGCATCAGTTCAGAGGAAGCAAAAAAATTGCTGGTCTGCGAAATGGAATCCGCTGCGAAGCAGGATGCCGCCCTGACCATCCGAAAAATCGAGGAGGATGCCAGGCGGACGGCCGACAATAAGGCGCGTGAGGTCATCTCTTATGCGATCCAACGCTACGCAGGTGATTATGTGGCCGAAAACACGGTCTCGGTGGTCAACCTTCCGAATGATGAGATGAAGGGAAGAATCATCGGCCGGGAGGGAAGAAACATTCGGGCGATCGAGGCGGCGACAGGAATCGACCTGATTGTCGATGACACGCCGGAGGCGGTCGTGCTTTCCAGCTTCGATCCGGTGCGCCGGGAAGTGGCGCGCCTTTCCCTGGAGAGATTGATCACCGACGGCCGCATCCATCCGGGTCGGATCGAAGAGATCGTCAAGAAGGTGCGGTCGGAGGTGGATGCGATCATCAAGGAAACCGGAGAGAGGATCTCCTTCGATGTCGGAGTCCACGATCTGCATCCCGAGCTGGTCATGTTGCTGGGCAGCCTGAAGTTTCGGACGAGCTATACCCAGAATGTCCTTCAGCATTCCATTGATGTGGCCCATCTCACGGGAATGATGGCGGCCGAATTGAAGATGAACATCAAGGAGGCAAAGCGGGCCGGACTCCTTCACGATATCGGGAAGGCGATCGATCACAAGGTGGAGGGAACCCATGCCGGCATCGGCGCCGATTATGCCAAAAGGTTCGGGGAGTCCCCGCGAATCGTCCAGGCGATTGCCACACACCATGATGACGGCAGGAACAACACCTTGCTCGGCGTTCTGGTCCAGGCGGCGGACACGCTTTCCGCGGCGAGACCGGGGGCGCGTCGGGAGATGCTGGAGAGTTATGTCAAAAGGCTTGAGGAGCTCGAAAATATCGCCAATTCGTTCAACGGTGTCGGCAAGTGTTTTGCGATCCAGGCGGGTCGGGAGATCCGGATCCTCGTGGAAAATGAAAAGATCTCCGACAATGATACCGTGATGCTTTGCAAGGACATCATCAAAAAGATCGAAGCGGAACTGGCCTATCCCGGACAGATCAAGGTCACCGTCATCCGGGAGACCCGGGTCTCTGATTTTGCGCGATAGGATCCTTTCATGAAGGTACTCTTTGCAGGGGATGTGGTTGGAAAGCCGGGAAGGAGAGCAATAAGGGAGCTTCTTCCGGGAATCATCGAGGAGCAACGGATCGATTTCGTGATCGCCAATTGCGAGAACGCCGCCGCGGGATTCGGCGTGACTGCGGAGATTGTCGAAGAGCTCTTTGAGGCCCATATCGATGTCCTGACTTCCGGGAACCATATCTGGGATAAAAAGGAGATCATGGAATGCGTCGATGATTACGAGACACTCCTCCGGCCGGCTAATTATCCAGAAGGGGTGCCGGGACGCGGGAGCGTGGTGGTTACGCTTCCGGGCGGTGTTTCGGTCGGGGTGCTCAATTTGGCGGGGCGGGTTTTCATGCATCCGCTTGAATGCCCCTTCCGGAGTGCGGATCGGGAGATTGAGAAGTTGGTGAAGAGAACACGGATCATCCTTGTGGACATGCATGCCGAGGCGACGTCGGAGAAGATCGCCATGGGATGGCATCTGGACGGCCGGGTGACGGCGGTTCTGGGAACCCACACCCATGTTCAGACGGCCGATGAACGGATTCTTCCCGGAGGATCTGCGTATGTCACCGATGTCGGAATGACCGGTCCGTTCGATTCCGTGATTGGAGTTCGGAAAGAGAACATCCTGCAAAGATTTCTATTACAGATCCCGAATAAATTTGAGGTTGCCAAGCGGGATATCCGCCTGCAGGGGGTGGTGGTCGAAATTGGGCCGGATGGCCGGGCCGTCGGCGTGGAAAGGCTGAATGTTCCATTGGCGGAATCGGGATCCGCCTGATGAATCTGAATATTCCTTATGAAGCGGCCGTATGGGGATCGGTCCTTGTTTGGACAATAGTGGAGGATAGGTGCCGATGAGTGTATACGATGTGCTTCTGGAGAGAGGCTTTATCGAACAGGTCACAGGTGAGACTGAGATCAGGGAACTCCTGGAACGGGAGCCGGTGACCTGTTACATCGGTTTTGATCCCACTGCGGCCAGTCTGCATATCGGCTCTCTGGTTCCGATCATGGCACTGGCCCACATGCAGAGACACCATCATCGGCCGATTGCACTGGTGGGCGGCGGGACCGGTTTGATCGGTGATCCGTCCGGTAAGACGGAGATGCGACAGATCCTTACGAGGGAACAGATCGACATCAATGCGGCGTGCCTGAAGAAGCAGCTTTCACGCTATCTCGATTTCAGTGAGGGGGGATCTCTGCTTCTCAACAATGCGGACTGGCTCACACGGCTCAACTACATCGAGTTTCTCCGGGACATCGGACGCCACTTCAGTGTCAACCGTATGCTGGCCGCCGAAAGCTATCGCATCCGCCTGGATAAGGGGCTGAATTTCATTGAATTCAACTACATGCTCCTGCAGGCTTATGATTTTCTCTATCTGTTTCAGCAGTACGGATGTCTGTTGCAGATGGGGGGCAACGATCAGTGGGGCAATATGGTGGCGGGCATAGACCTCATCCGCAGGATCGAGGAAAAAACGGCATACGGCATCACATTCCCGCTGATGACCACATCCCAGGGGCACAAAATGGGAAAGACAGAAAGGGGAACCGTGTGGCTGGATTCCCAGCTCACATCCCCTTATGAATATTACCAGTACTGGATGAACACGGAAGACGCGGATGTCGGACGCTTCCTCGCCCTTTTTACGTTTCTGCCGATGGAGGAGATCTCGGCGGTCAAGAGCCTGACCGATTCGCGTCTCAATAGGGCCAAAGCGGTTTTGGCTTTTGAAGCGACGAAGATTGCCCATGGCGAAGACGCTGCGGTTGCCGTTTGGAAGGCCTCCTCCGATGCCTTCGGTCTGAAACCGGTCGAATCCGGGATGTTCCCTTCCAGTGCCATTCCGCGGTCTGCCGAGGAACTGGGAACGGCCGCGATTCCTTCGATTGAAAAGAGCCGAAAATCGCTGGCTGCAGGCATCCCGGCATTTGAACTTTTTCAGGAGGCGGGACTCTGTTCCTCCCGGGGGGAAGCCAGGCGCCTCATTGCGCAGGGAGGGGCGTATGTCAATGACCGGCAGATCGTCGCATTCGATGAGAAGATCGGTCTCCCCGATGCGGATGAAAAGGGTGAAATCCGCCTGCGCAAAGGGAAGAAACGGTATGTGATTCTCTTGCTCAAGTGAGGTAACGGGGTTTTGTCGGATCATCCGGATGGATGGATGCGGTGGGGGTTCAATCACTCGGAAAGGGTCCGCCGGAAACAAAAAGAGCGCTTGACTTTTGGGGACAGATGGATCAGAAGCCCCGCTCGTTCTTTCAAAAAGCTTGGGCAAAAAAAAGGATTTTTACTTGATTTTAGCTTGACAATGCGGGTCGAGTAGATGTAAAAATATCTTCCAGCCCAAATGAGATTGGTTTGGAATGAAAAAAGATCGAAAAAAGTTCTTGACAGGGAAATGAAGTTGGTTTAAATGTTACAACTCGTTTCTGATTGGCTCTTTGGAAATTGAATAGAGGGATAATTGATTTGTGGGTCCTTTGTACACGTAGGTTCAATGAGTCTATGGGGAGAGAAATCTCCCTCAGGATAAAAACTGGAGAGTTTGATCCTGGCTCAGAACAAACGCTGGCGGCGTGCCTAACACATGCAAGTCGTACGAGAAAGGGTCCTTCGGGACCTGAGTAAAGTGGCGCACGGGTGAGTAACGCGTGGATAATCTACCCTTCAGTTGGGAACAACTCATCGAAAG
>JAKPYU010000251.1 GCA_029568995.1 Candidatus Omnitrophota bacterium
CGCGTCTTGTCCAACCGACCTCGATAGATGTGGAAATGTTGACAGATATTCTTGAGGATGTCGAGCCGACCGTTGAGAATCTGAAGAAGCAATCTGTGGGAACCGAGCCCCATATCCACCCGTATTGGTCGGCGTTTATCGAACGATACCAACGCATGTATCTCAAGGCGGAACTACCGCCCGAGGTTCGCGTTCATGTTTATTACAAGCCCGGCGGCCCCATGACGATTCATTTTGTTAATTATTGCGTTTCCCCGTGGGAGCCCAATGAAAGCACACCGCCGGAGCCGATTAAGAAGTGCCGGATCTGGATCAAGCACCCGGTATTTCAAACAAGCGAATCCTACACCATGGATGTGTTCAACGGACGAGGGAACCACCCGGGGAAGCTTGCCATTGACTCCTGGACAGTCTATGAGATCGAATATCTGAAATTTCACCGAATGATTGTCATCCGGTAGTCGTAATCGTCATACTGGATTCCGGCTTTCGCTGGAATGACGCAAGGTTTGTTCCCCTCTCCCTCCGGGAGAGGGTTAGGGTGAGGGAAATTACTCGCTTTTGGCTACTTTCTCAATTTTAGCCATATCCGCTTCACTCAGGAGTAGTATCTCCGCTGCGTCGCTTCCCTGCTCCACAGCCATGGCAAGGTGTTCCGTTATTTCGCGCAAGTCCAGAACAGCCCTGTGTATCTTCTTACAATCTCCATCCCAGAACCGTCCCAGCAGTCCCCTGTATGGCACGGCTAATTGTGCCCATTCAGGAGATCCCGAACGCGACAGATCGCCCAAAATGCGCTTTATTGCCTCCAGACTGTCCTTGACCTCGAAAAATGTCCGGTCTTCGCGCATGGCCCGTTCCAGCGCAAGTCGGTATGCGCCGCAGGCATTCCATGCCTCGGCGGATTTGCCCTCGGCGAGAAGATCTTCACATTCTCCCAGCAGTGTCTCCGCCTTTTTGATATCCAGATGGGATTTCGCGGCCAGATCCAAATCCGGTCTTAGATTTCTTATTGTATTGCGGGATTTCGCTTCCAGAATCGAGGAGCGGACAGATTCATAATCCGAGAGACATGCCAGACACAGTATTCGCCCACCGCCGGGAGGAAGCTCAACGTCTACACAGGTTGCCCCCGGGTAGTTAAGCATTTCAACAGGGCATAGATTTTCAAGATCGTATATGGGTCGATTCCTGAGCAGGGGTGAGTGAATGTTGACTCGAATCGAGGAACTCTCCCTCAAATCATAATTAACTACAACCAGGTAGTCGATATTGTCACGGGAGCGAGAATGGAGTTGGCGGATTTCCATTCCGTTTCCCGGGTCGTTGGATGGGCGAAAAGTCGTGTTGGCGGTAATCGGAGTAATGGGATAGCTGTCATGCAACACCGGCGCAATCGCCATGACTGTTTCACCGAGTCGCGAGATTTCCTCCAGCATGGGTGTGCCTTCGCCGTGCGGCATAGGCAGGGAATTGCCAAATTCGTCAGCCATTGTTGCGTAACGGAAATAATTAATGCCCGAAACCCCGCCTGCTATGCTGAGCCATGTCTGCAAGCGCAGTTCCGGTGCGCTGGGCGCGCGCCAACGCACCTCATGTCCGTTACCGGACTCAAACGCCTGCAATGTGATCCAGTGGCGGCGACTGAATCCGCCTATTGTTTGACACAGATCCATCCATTCCATCATGCCGTAGTTGTTCCACATATTGAACCGCGACATGCCGTCGGCGAGCACAAAATCCTCTGTCAATGAAAAAATGCCGCCGCGTACGCCGAAGTGCATTCCGAGTGTTGTGCCGTTGTGCATATAGGCCAGGGGGTAATGATCGGTGAGCATAACCGGCTGATGCGGGGCAAATCGTCGGACGGAATCGGGACGATAAAAGAGACAGAACGCCGGTTGTTTCGGTGCAAGTTCCTCAAGTAGATACTTGCATTTCAAGAATTCATCCAGAAATTCCGGCGATGGCTCATCCTGTATATACCATCCCAGAATGGCGGGATGATTGCCGAATTTCTCCGCCAGGACACGCAGTCGCGCCTCGTCTGTTCCCGTCAGCGGCATCAGATAGACACCGTATTGTTGACAGAGATCCAACTCCTGCTGAAGTCGATTCAAATCCAGTTCGCCTTCATAAAGGCGTGGGCCTGCGATGAGGCAGTTCATCGACAGGCGACACATTTCCCGCAGAAGGCCCTCAAAACCGAGATCGTATTGCCTCGGTTCACTCCCCCAAAAGCCGTACGTGAATAACTGTTCGCATGGAAAAGAAACCTCATCGGGAGGGTTGGACTCCGCGATGAGGTTTCTGGAGCACATCAGAGAGGCAACAACAAGACAAAAGACGACGGCAATTCTCCACTGCCGGATCATTTACGCTTCTCCTCCAGAGGCATCAATCGAACGAAATGATGCGGATATCCTTCCATTCGGTAATCATCAGAATACCGGAGTGAACCTGAAATGCGAACACACCTTTTTTCAGACGTTCGGTATCCTGATGATCGAGTGATTGAATCCCGTTAATGAACAGCTGGATTCGCGGACCGATTGCGGTAACCTCGTAGGTATTCCATCCGTTCCAGTCGATCAGGTTGGTGAAATCCTTATCGGTCTTAGCGTAGATTCCACGCTCGCCCTGGTCGTAGAGATGCCCGCTGATCCAGTCGCTATCCGACGCAAGGTCAGCCTGATAGCCATGAATCATGTTCTCGACCTGCCAGCTGCGGAATTGGATCCCGGAATTGCCTTTCGGCATCCGAAAGCGCAGTGCGAAGTGGAAATTCTGGTACTCGTTATCGGAAACCAGCCATCCGTAGTTCGCTTTTTCTGAGGGGGATCGTCCCACGATAGCCCCGTCCTGGACGGCCCACTGAGCATCCCCAAGCGCGTGCCAGCCCGTCAGATCCTTGCCGTCAAACATGGCTTGCCATGGACGTTGATTCGGGATCTCCAGGATGCGGATGTCCGTCCATGCAATGGTGGCCTCGCCGGTATCGCCCATCTGAAGCGCAATGAATCCTTTTTTCGGGCCTTTCGGGTCGTCGATCTCTACGGTTTTCCACCCGTTCACACGGATCTCGACGTGATTCCCGATAGCCGAGATTTCATACTCGGTCCACTTTCCTCTCTCCACGAGACGGGCCACATCATAACGTGAATCCTGGACAACCTGCCTGCCCTCTAATTCCAACAGTGAGCCTGTGGCAAACATGCGGTTGGCATCGAGATTGCCCTGGTAACCGGCCATTTTCCCGTCCTCCAGACGGCTGCGGAATTGAATCCCGCTATCGCCGCCATCCCATCGAAACCGAAAACGAAGGACGAAATCGGTGAATTCCTGTTCGGTAATCAGCCACCCGGAATCTTCCTCTTTTGCTTTCGCTACAATGCTTCCATCCTGCACACTCCAATCCTGATTTCCGATTTCCTTCCAGCCTTGAAGGTCCTTGCCGTTAAACAAGTACCGCCAGCCCGGCTCTTCGCCCATGGCGGGTATCGCGAGTGAGAACAAAATGGCACAGAATAACAATCGCTTCATCATGGTAGATTCTCCTATATGAGGTGGAATACAATCCTTTCCTATTTCCGTTTACCGTTCCATCGCGCGCAGATTGCGGGCAATCTGTCGGGCCACTTCATTTCTCCGATCCAAGAGATCCGCCGGATCATCCGTGTGTTTGGTCAAGTCCCAGGCAATCGGTGCGCCAAGGTTCAACAGTGCCTTGGATTCCGCCAACAGGACAGCGTCTGTTTCCGGATCGAGTTTTTTGCAGGAGTCTGCGAGAATCGAGAAGTAGTCGTAGTCCTCGATGGCATCGCGGATGACCTCCAGACGGATGCTGCTCCAGAATTCGCCGTACGGTCCGGGATAAATCAATTGCGCCTCGCCGTTGGAGTTCAAGTACGACCAGGTGTTCCAGGGCACGTCCGGCCAGCGCACGCCTTTCTTTATGGCGTCGTCGATTTCGGGATCGCCGGTCCAGGGTTTCGTGTTCTGCATCCATTCGTTGATTCCCCAGTACAGAACACCGGTTGCGCCGTATTTCCAGCAATACCAGGTAATCAGGCGATTCTCGACCGCCGTGTAGTCAATGTACCAATTCACAAAGGGACGCTTCACACTGGCGGAGAGATACAGCCACATTTCATCTCCGGCCTTCACGCGTTCCTCAACAGGCTTGTAATGGTAGAGATTCGGGCCGACTACCCAGCAGTCCAGTACACCTTCGAGCGGCTGTGCAGGCGGGGAGATGGTTCCGGTTCGGCGCAGCCCGGGAAAGGCCTCACCGACCCGCAGGAGTTCATCGCGAACTTCAGAATACTGCCCCGGGGATGGCTCATCTTGTGCATAGATGAAACCGAGGTCCAGCAGACCCTTTTCCTTTAGAAAATCATACGATTCCTGAACATACTCGGGCTGTTTTATCGGCCAGTCGGCAGCGGCAGCAAAACCGAGTTGGACGGCATTCATGCCGCGTTCGATACAGAACGGCAGATCCTCTACCCGGATGTATGGTTCTTCAATGGGCGCGGGATTGATGCGATGCTCCAGCAGAAATGCGTACTGATTCCGCCGGATATCATCCGGGGTTTCTTTCCAGCCATACCATTCGGCTAATTTCGTCGGATGAAGCCACAGGGAGGTTTTCAGGGCCGGTCGTTTCGGAAGGTCGAAATTGTAAACCTGAACGCTGAAATCCATATCCCAGGGTGGCTGGTCGTCGGCCAGGATCTGCAATGTACCGCGATAATTCCCGGCAGGAATGCCGGCAGGGACCTGTACCGTAATCCAGATCGGCTGATGGATTGTCTCCTGGGGAATTGTGCGCGGTGTCCCCGGCAATAATGGGTCCGAGTACCAGCCGATATAGTCGATGGGGCAATGTGGCTGGCGAGTCTTTACAAAATCTACCCAACGCCACTGAATATTCTCCGCCGAAATGGAGCTCCCCTGGCGACCTTTGAGGGAATCGACCTGCACGCGGACATTCTTCAGTTCGCGCTGCCTTGGGACAATGACTAATTGCACGGCCTCAAATTCACCGCGAGCGGCCTGAATGGTTGCAAGATGTGTCGCGGAACCGGAGAACGCCTTATCGCGGATTAGTTTATTGAGAGAGGTTTCGGTTCCCACGGCGAAGTCGCGATCCGCGAGAAGGTCTCTGTTGGAGGTCCACCACTCCAGTTTCTCTGCGGAAGCGGCGAATCGCTCCACGCTTTCCTGAAGGGATTCCCAGTCCTGTTGTGTAGCATTGGGATTCTCGACGAGTGGCTGCAACCGCTGCGCCTCCTGGGAAATCCTCTGAAATTCCGCCCGGTCATCGTCGGTTTGCAGGAAATTTTCCTTTCCGGGTTCGCCGTATCGTTTCAGTATGGAACATCCTTCTTGAAACGGCTGGCGAATCAGTGGAAGAAAACTCGGAATCGAATAATGGAGAAGAAGATTCCCCGTGCCTTTCTCGCGAACGGAAATTGTGGCGACCTGCTGACCGCCATCGGAGAGATCATAGAATGCGGGAACTTCCACGGATTTCCCGCCGTGAACCAAGACCTCATCGAGGAACACGGTACGGGAAATGTTTTTATCGGAAAGAGAGACGGCAATCTCGCATTTGCCGGCTTGTTTATCGCGATTGACGAATTGGATTCGGAAATCATTTCGATTGGGGGCCGGTGCGGAAATCTCGCTGAATTCCGCGGAGAGGGCACTCGGTCCGCCGAACCGGATACTGCCGAAGAAATCGGGTTCATAGAACCAGGCGTAGGTAATCGCCCAGGCGACGTTGTATCGGAAACCGAGGGTCGCGCGTCTCCCGAGATTGGCTTTCCAGACCGTTCCGGCTTCCGGCATGGTGACCCCCATGGCGGCGAACGGGACCGCGATTTCCGCCGCCCAGCCCGTGCCCTTGGGTTTTACCGCGTGGCGCAGGGGTTCCTGCCACTTCGGAACGGGAATGCCGCCCCAGATCAGTGTGTCCAGCGTTCCAGTTTCACTGGCCGCCGCCTTATAGAACTCCTTCGTGTTCGGCGGGGTGAGCAGGACCTCCGCAAATTCGTTCGCGGTGTGTCTCTCCGGATTGGTTTTCATGCAATCGAAAGCGAAATAGATGTTCTTCTCGTCATAGAGGATCTTTGCCGTGGTGGGAAATTCGGCATACAACCCTTCATAGCTCAGCATGAACGGAGTTGCGCACACGGCGTTTTTCCAGCAGGCATCCGACAGATCCCCATCGATTTCGGGAACATCACTGGTCTGCGGAATGACCAGGAACGGCGGTTCAGCCGCCGGTGGCGGGGGCAGCAACTGCGCTTTCGGCCAACGATAGGCATCGTCAGAAAAGGCGCTGAAGGCCAGGCAGAGCACGGAAACAAACGCGGCGATCATTCGATGATGCAATTTCATAAGGTTTCTCCCACTGGTGTGTTGGATCGCGGAAATGTTGACAGAGGATAAAGTGTTTCGATTGTCGTGCCTAGT
>JAKPYU010000347.1 GCA_029568995.1 Candidatus Omnitrophota bacterium
GGTTTAGGATTGAGAATCTCCACCTGCAAGACATCGCACGGTCCTGCGAAGGTTTCCGCCGAGAAGGCGGTCTTGCGGATCTGCAGCTCCTTGCAAGTGCCACGTGTGCGAACGATGGGCAGGAAATCCTCCTCCAGGTCCTGACGCCATTCCCCATCAAGCGTCGGTCGATAACCGTTGACGGACAGAACCTTGAATTCCAACGGGCAGTCATTGACCAACAAAGTCCCATCCGGCATCACAAGGGACTTTCGAATACCGTCTTTGATTCCGATGCAGGTGAGCGAATTCCGATTCGCGTATCGAAAATCGACAATAGGAAGGTCCCCGGAGGCGGACCGGGTCCACACTCCAAGGGAGAACAGAAACGAGAGATACAGCCCCCGTTGGATGACCGATGGCTGCGCAGACAACGTTCTTCTGTCCAGTTGCGGGATGTCGGCGATTTACAGTGACTTTTCAATCTGATGTCCACAAAAACCATCCCCCACTGTTTCAGAGATGATTTGTTGATCTGCACGAATCAAGATTCGACTCGTCAGAACGGGAACATCAAATCTAATTCAGAATATATCAAAATAGGGTTCGAATGAACAACCATGTCCCGACTGACCGAGCCGAGCAGAATACCGGACGCCATGAGATTTCTCCCTTCGGTCGAAATGACAACGGAGAGCTGTCATTCCGTGTTTCCCTCCGGCGGAGCCGGTGATTGGGCAAAGAAAGTGGGGGAGAGGTCCCTCCCCCGAAGATCGGGGGAGGTAAGGTGGGGGTTGACCGGATAGCAGGAGGAGTCACCCTCCCCCGTCCGTGCTCGTCCGTCCCCCGCCCCGTCATCGCGAGCCTCCCTCCGGCGGAGCCGGTGATTGGGAGAAGAAAGCATGGCCTCACGGAACGGCGATGACCCGTCATCGCGAGGAGCAGCCCGGAGTCCGCGAAGGGCTGCGACGTGGCGATCTCAGGCTTGCGCGTTCGAACAGCCAGATTGCCACGCTTCGCTCGCAATGACGGCTGCAGGCGAGCTTTCTTAGCAGCGCCTATCCGATTACCTCCGGTTTCAGGACTGCTGAGCTGCGCCGAGCAAGGTTTTTCCAGAAACCAAGAACGGAATGTCTTGATTTCGGGACAGGCTGTTCTCGTGCCGGGTCCCACCCCTTGAAGTTCCAGCACTGGACACGACCGTAATACGCCAGGTTGATCGCCAGCACGTATGGCCAGGTCAACCACCCGTTCGGGCGGCTGAGGTGTCTCCATACGCGCCGGGCAATCCGCCAGGGACGATAGAACTCGTGGGTTACCCAGTCATGACCCGCCTGCAATGCCTCCGCCGACATCCCGGAAGGGCTGAACACCGCATGATGAAAATCGTAATGCGACCAGTCTTTGTCCAGGATTCGATCCTCCATGGCGGGATATTGCGCCGTGCCCGGCAGGGGAGTGAGAATCGACGTTTGAATCAGGTCGATCTCCAGCCGGTCCAGCATGGCCAGTGTCCTGGAAAACACTTCGGGGCTGTCCTGGTCGAATCCGAATACGATTCCTGCCTCAATCCCGATTCCGTATGAATGGAACACGCGAATTCTTTCTCGATAGTCCGCCGTGCGGTTGATGGTCTTGTCCACCCGGTCGAGATTCCCATCGGAAAAAGTCTCGATCCCGACAAACACCCCGATGCACCCGGCCTGCGCCGCCAGTTTGACAAATTCGGGATCATCGGCCATGGAAAGGGAGACCTGTGTGATCCACCGTTTCTTGAGCGGAATCATTTCGCGAAACAGGCTGGCCGCATACTCGCGGTCGGCAATGAGATTGTCATCGACAAACATGAAGGACTTGGCGGGAATAGCCCGGATTTCCTCGATGACCTGCTCCACCGGACGTCTCCGGTGAGTGTGCTTGTTGAATGCGGACACGGAGCAGAAGGAGCAGCGGTGGGGACAACCCCGCGTAGCCTGCACGGCATGACGAGTGGAATACCCCTTGCCCGGAAGCAGATGACGCGGAAGTTTTTTCAATGACGAGAGATCGTCCAAGTGATCTGAGCGATAGATCCCTCCCAGGCATCCGTTCCGCACGTCCTCAACCACCCTCGGCCAGACTCCTTCCGCTTCCCCGGCTACCACGCCATCGCAGTGCTGGAGCGCCTCGTCCGGGCAGAAAGTCGGATGCATTCCGCCCAGGACAACCGGAATACCCAGAGCGCGGAAACGGGAGGCCAATTCGTAGACGCGAGGGGCCAGCGCGGTCATGCAGGTGATTCCGACCAAGTCGAATTTCTCCTCCCAGGGAATCTCGTCAATCTGCTCGTCCACAATGCGGATCTCCGCGCCGAGAGGGGTTTCGGCGGCCACGCTGAGAAGGCTCAGCATTGAGAACCGAAAGGTCTTGCCGTTGAACAGGCGGTTCCGACTGACTGTTTTCCAGTTTCCACTTGCCGGGGCGATCAACAGGATCTTCATGATGTTCTCCTCTCTACTGTTGAGAGATATATTGTATAGATATCAA
>JAKPYU010000373.1 GCA_029568995.1 Candidatus Omnitrophota bacterium
TGGAGGAGATGTCCCAAAGAGCACGGCGGTTATTCGAGGAGAAGTTCACATACGAGGCCACCGCCAGGCCCCTCATTGAGTGGGCGAAGACGCCCGTTCGTGCAGGCGATGCAGGCAAAGGAGTTGTCTTATTCACAGCGCCGCCTCCGGCGGCGGAAATCCGGGGGATTCGAGCAGGATTGCGGATGATTCGCGAAGGGCTGACTCGGAAAATACGACGCGATCAATGAATCAGCGGATGTGCCAGGGGGTTGTGAGGCAGCTGACCGCCCATTCGGGCAAGGTCTCCCAAACTGATGATCCCATTGCTGGAGTCGTACACCTGTTCCGGACCAAATCCCTCCAGGCCGGTCGCGAATTGGGGAATATAATCCTGCGTCCGGTCCGGTCCCTGGCTTTCCAGGATATAGGTCTCCGTTCGGGCGGGAATCGGTACGCCACGGCCGATGGCCCAGTCCCCTTTCAGGTTGAAATAGAGATATCCGTGCGGGCTGTTGCCGTTCTCCGCACCGGAACGCAGCAACCGTTTCGGCATGAAAACGTCTTTCAGATCGACAGTAGTCAGATAAGCGACCGGCGTAGTCAGGGCGACCAAGTCCAGGGGAACCAGATCAGTCAAACCAAACGGGAACTTCCGCCAGTCGGCCTGGTATAATGCGAGTCCGGTTGCCACGGTTTTAAATTCCGCCTCCACACGCGCCACCTTCGCTTTCACTTGGGCACGCTGGAAATTCGGCACGGCAATCGCCGCCAGAATGGCGATAATCGCCACAACAATCAGCAGTTCGATTAAGGTAAAAGCCCTCGACCGGCGCATGTTCATTGACCCATCAAATACATTGTATCCCAGAGGGAACGATCCACAAGCCGGAATTGCCGAATTGCCTCGGCGAGGAGAGGCAGGCACATCAAAGTCCGTGCCGTTGAATGACGCCGGGACTCACGACGCCGTTGCTCGGATTGTAATCGTACCACATCATCAAGACATCTCCCTGCTGAATCTCTTCATAGGGGTAGGTTTTGGCATCGGGGCCAAGGGTAAATAACATCCAGGCCACCTTTTCGGCATTATCCGGGCTGTTGAACCAAAATGTCGGGTATTCTCCGCCGTGGATCTTGAAGTAATCAAAATTGTGATAGTAATACCCGTGTGACTTCGAGAACGGACTGTCCGTTGCGGACCCGATATAGTTGATCGGCGTTGTAAGCGGGGCCATGACAGACAGGTGCACCGGAGAGATTAAGATTATGGCTCCACCTCCAGCTCCGCGTGGTGGAATCCCGTTCTGATCCAAACGATACATGGAAAGCGCCGTATTGAGTGCGTTCAAATCCGCCTGCGCACGGGCAACTTGGCTTTTCACACGGGCATTCATGAAGTTCGGGACGGCAATTGCGGCAAGGATTCCGATTATGGCAACAACGATCAAGAGCTCAATGAGCGTAAAACCACGGTTGCATATCATCGGACGGATCTTTCAGGATTTCTCCGGTCATATAAGCTTTGTTTCCTACCTCTATTGTAGAATAATTTTCGCAATGCGACAATAAAAAGTGACATTCTTTTCATGTCACGCTACAATGTTGCAAATTGAAAGGAATTCTGGAGGTACATCCAACGTGAGAAACTTCAGGTCAACCGGCATGGCACCACTAGTTCTTTTTGCGCTCCTGCTTGGCGTAAACGGCCCCGCTTTCGCTGAGATTGTGTTCGAGCATTCCGCCACGATCGGGGTGGGCCAGGAACCGGCAGATATTGCCGTAGCAGACATCGATGGAGATGGTGATCTCGACCTTCTGACGGCAAATCAGTCTGGAGATTCCTTCACGATCCTTTACAACAATGGCCAGGGCGGTTTCGCCAACAAACGGGAGATTGCTCTGCCCGAAGGACAGCGCGCTCCAGTGACCATCGCCGCCGATGATTTCAATAACGACGGGCTGATCGATATTGCCGTGGGGATTCTCTCGGAAATCGACGCTATGACTCGTCAGTTTATCGATCCGGGAGTGTTTATTTATCTGGCGGACTCGCAAGGGAACTACCATGAGACATTCTATCCGGTGGATGGGACCCCCGGCCTTCTGATTCCCGTGGATCTCGACGGAAACGGCTCGAAAGACATCGCGATGGCCAACTTGGGGTATTTTGATTTCACCAATATCTTCAATGTCAGTGTGGAAGGGGCCGGGGTGGATCTGCTTTTTAATGAGGGAGACGGCACGTTTTCGAACCATTATCTTTTTGAGACGGAAGGTTCTGTTTCGCCGATTGAACTCCTCGATCTCGATGGGGACGGCGACATGGACGTTCTTGCCACCAATCAGGGAGCATTGAATGCCTGGACAGGTCAACTGGAAGGGTACAACATCACCATCATGGAGAATGATGCGCAGGGTAATTTGCGGATTGTACAGGAGCTGACGTGCAGCACCTTTCCGTTCTCAGCGACGGCACGCGATTTCGACGGCGATGGGGATATGGATATCATCGCCGCCGAGCAGGGAATCGCAACCCTCATGGGTGTAGTGGCCGACACGGCAGGGATCGGATATTGGTGGGGGAACGGCAACATGAGTTTTTCAAATGAAGTCTATGTCAGGGAACAGGGCGTTCCCACGATGATTAAGGCTGCCGATCTGGATAAAGATGGTGACCAGGATTTTGTTCTGACCAACAGCGGCATGGATATTGTCGAGGGGAATCCCGCCAATCCCGCTGTGACTGTTTTCGAGAATGACGGGACCGGGGTTTTCACCCGCGTAATTACCGCATCCGTCGGCGATGAACCTTATGGTCTGGCGCTGGGTGACTGGGACGGTGATGGCGCCACGGATATCGCCGTGCTGTCGAAGGGCAACAACATCGTTACGTTGTTCAAGAACAAAAGTCCGAATGCGGTTCCGGTAAGGGATTGGATGGTATATTGAGATCGAGATGTTCGGCAGGGGCAACACATGCGTTGCCCCTGCCGAATTACCCCGAGCCTCTCCCTCCAAGATTGCGGGAGACACAGAGAGGTTGATTTTATTGCACTTACTACATCCATAACACGGGTATCTTTGAGGTGAATCTGGAAACCGAATCCCCGTCCCATATTTCCGTTGTGATCCCCACGAAGAATGCCGGGCCGGAGTTCGAACACCTTCTGGAATTGCTTTGCCATCAGGAGGTTAAGAGCAATGTGGAAGTTCTGGTGGTGGATTCCGGCTCGAAGGATACCACGCTGGAGATTTGCCGGCGGTATCCCGTGCGGGTCGAATCCATCGCCTCCGACCAATTCGGACATGGGCGGACTCGAAATCTGGGCATTTCTTTGACGAGCGGGGAGATCATCTGCCTTCTCACACAGGACGCATTGCCGACGGACAGCCGGTTTCTGGCGAACCTCGTTCAACCGTTTTCGAATCAAGATGTTGCCGGAGTGGTCGGGCGGCAGATCGCCAAGCCGGATGCCTCTCCGCTGACGGTGCGAGATGTCGGTCGCTGGATTCTTGGATCTTTGCAAAGTCGCGTCTCACGAATCACCAGTCAGAATCAATTCGAGGAGTTACCCCCCATCGAACAGTATCTCCTTTGTGCGTTTGACAATGTTTGTTCTGCTATCCGGCGTTCGGTTTGGGAAAGGATCCCGTTCCCGGATGTCCTGTTCGGCGAGGATATCGAATGGGGGTATCGGGTGCTTCGCTGCGGGTATGCCGTTGCATATCAGCCCGACGCGGCGGTGTACCACTCCCATGATCGGCCGATCCGGTATCAGTATCAGCGGATGACGGTGGATCATTACCGTCTGTGCGAATTGTTCGGCCTGGAGACGGTTCCCTCGGTGTGGCACATTCCGGGGGCTGTGGTTCGGCAGACTGTGGGGGATTTGCGGGACCTGTTGCGGATGGGAGGGAGTGTTTCCGCCCGATTTCGGGATGCGCTTCGTGTTCCCGTTCGTTCCCTGGCGCATGTGGCGGGTCAGTATCGGGGAGCGAGAGCGTACCGGAGAGGGCGTGTGCCGGAGGGACTTGAGGCAGTGTGAGAAGAGCGGGCTTGGGGCCATTATTGGCGATGCCGGTGAGTTTCGATTCGATCCTCGGTTGCTCAAAACCCGAACGTGACTCCATGAGACAATCTCCTTTGAGGATTTGGACAGAAAGGGGCAGGAAACCAGAATGGCGATTCCAATTGCGGTTGTGCAGCGGAATGGGAATCCCGAGAGGCCGGATGAGAACCGGGAGAAGGCGCTTGGATTTGCCCGAAAGGCGCTCGATCAGAAGGCCGATATCGTTCTTTTTCACGAGGAACTCCTGGTGGGCTACACGCCGGATCTGCAGAACTTGGCGGAA
Source organism: Candidatus Omnitrophota bacterium (assembly GCA_029568995.1). Classification (GTDB taxonomy): domain Bacteria; phylum Hinthialibacterota; class Hinthialibacteria; order Hinthialibacterales; family JAKPRU01; genus JAKPRU01. Next base: position 4,336 of record JAKPYU010000373.1, read on the forward strand.
CCGCTGAACGGGCCGACCAGCCGGGCGTTCCAGGCGCTTCTTTGCGGCAGCGACTCACTGATTGTCTACGGACTGACCGAGCGCGACTGCGACGGATGCTATGTTTCCGCGCCGGTTGTCTCGGCGACGGGAGTCATCGCCAACTACCGGAAGACCCATCTCTGGTGGAAAGCGGACGGGCTTCGGCATGAACCCACGTACTATAAACCGGGCAATTCCCTGGTGACATTTGAGTTTAAGGAGTGCCGATGCGGGATTATGATCTGCTATGACGGCGATTTTCCGGAAATGACTCGCGCGTACGCGGACCGGGGATGCGCCGTTTTGCTCTGGATGAATAACCGGGGCAGCCGGGGACACAGCGAGGTAAAGGACCTTGCATCCAGAAACTCGATGATTATTGCAGCGTCCTGCTGCTGCGGCCCGAATGAAGCCGGTGCACCGTGCAAAGGCGGAAGCAATATTACCGATGCGGACGGAAAACTCCTTACCGAGATCTGGGATGAGGAAGGTGTAATCGTAGCGGATGTCGATCCCGAAAAGGCAATGGAACTGCGTGCAGAGAATCCGTGGTATGTGGGGCACAGGCCGGAGTTGTATTATGGTGGAAAGGGGGAGGGAGGGGACAAATAATTGCCTCTTGACAAGGGGGAGAAATTTTGATAATTTGTTCAACAGTACCGGATCTATATCATGCGAGGGATTTTTGGGATTTTCGGTACGTGATGTGAAAATGTTCCTCGTATGGATGGAAACGAAGAGTTCCGCAGCTTATGCGGATCTATCGAATTCTTGTCAGCTCGCAATGAGGAGTCATGATCCAACAAGCAGAACAAGTCATTAACCGCGAGGAGCAAGATCGCTTTCAGTGCGAGTTCGCTGTAGATCCGAAAAATTTCGGTACTCCTTTGTCGGCTTCGGTGTTGAATATCGAAGCCAAGTCTCGCAGCAACCCGTTCCCGTGGCGCGGACAGTTCTCGCCCCAGCTTGTTGAGTCTCTTTTTCGCGCTTACGCCCCATCGGGGGCAACCATTCTCGATCCGTTCATGGGAAGCGGAACGGTCCTCGTAGAGGCCGCTAGGCTTGGGTTGGCAGCGCATGGCTACGAGGTCAATCCGGCTGCTTACCTGCTTGCGCGGATTTATGAGCTATGTACTCTCTCCCAGTCCGAGAGGCATTCCCTTCTGGACAGTGCCAAGTCTGTGCTTGATCGAGCATGGCCTTCCGTGTTCGAACTACCCCTATTTCGGTTGGATTCGACAGACATCCCACTCACGGGCAGAAGATCCGCGTGGATACCGGACGCCGTTGACCCGGCGGTGCGAATGCTCCTTGAGGCGTTCGTGGTTCTTCTCGATGACAAGACGACCAGCCATGATTCCTACGCCGGCAAGTGGGCTGCCATTCGGGCTGTGGTCGACGAATTACCAAACTCCAGCCGCGCTGTTCATGCCTGGCTTGGCGATGCACGCGCCTTGCGACTTCAGGATCACTCGGTCGACTTTGTGCTTTCTTCGCCACCCTATATCAACGTCTTTAACTATCACCACAATTCCAGAGCTGGCATCGAATCATTGGGCTGGAAGCCGCTTGTTGTGGCTCGCTCCGAGATCGGGTCCAATCGAAAGTTCCGACAAAACCGCTTTCTCACGGTGGTTCAGTACTGCATCGACATGGCTCTTGCGCTTGAAGAACTTTTTCGTGTCTGTAGTCGCGAAGCACGAATTATCCTGGTGCTTGGGCGAGAGTCGAATGTCCAGAAAACACCCTTCTTCAACGGCAGCATACTCAGGCGGCTGGCGACCGATGTAGTCGGGATGCGTCTCCACCAACAGCAGGAACGGGTATTTCTGAATCGGTTCGGGCAGAACATATACGAGGATCTCCTGCATTTGACTCCTGAGCGAGGCCATGCACGAGATCGGGCGGAAATCATGGAACAGGGCCGGAGTGTTGGAAGGGAAATGCTCGTCGAGGCACTTGATCGCGTGCCATCAGATCGAAGGCATTACCTGCACGATGCGATCGCGGAATCCGAAAGAGTTGAAGCGTCACCCATCCTTGAGCCGACTGCCGCCAACGGAGACTCCCCATGACGCTTCCCACACCCCACGGAGACAAACTACAAGCGCTGCTGCAAAACGACAAACTCCCGAATGGCGACCGCGTACGGATCAAGAGGGCAGTCAGCCGTTATCAAGCTTGGCTGAAGCAGCTGGCGTGCGTGCCGGAAGACCACCGCTGTGTGACGGAGGCTGTTGCTCTGCTGAATGGATATCGAAACTTTCTCGATCTCGAGATTGTGTTCGACAGTGAGGATGACTTCCTCTACCGGCAGAAAGGCCAGCTGAAGCTCGACAACACGGTAATCGAGGAGTTTTTGCCGCATCTTGTAGATCGGACATTCCCTCGGATTTCCGAGAGTTTCTCCGTCGGTCCGTATTCGTGCTTCGCGGCCCTGTATTTTACCTCGACTATCACCGCGGCAATTACCGCTCCCGGCGCGCAGACGCGGATGAAAGACCAGGATTTCACAATTTCAAAACGCCTGTACCTGCGAGCCTCTTTTGACCCGGAGCACAGGACAGGAGTAGACAGACTCGAGGCCAATCTCGGCTACCTGTGCGCCGAATGCAAAACGAATCTCGACAAGACCATGTTTCAAGAGGCATGCGCGACGGCGCACGATGTCAAGACTGCTGTGCCCGGCGCGAAATATCTCCTACTGTGCGAGTGGCTCGATATGACTCCGATCAGTACGGCAGGCACTGATGTCGATGAGGTGCTGATTTTGAGGAAGGCGAAACGACTCGGATCACAAGTCCGCAGCGCTTTCGCAACACAGACCGGGCGACTTTCGAGGCGGGAAGAATACGCCGCCTATCTCACGGCCCATCCGTTCGCTCCGGATGTCTTCGAACGCTTCCTTTCGCATTTAAGAGCGTTAGTCGAAAATCGAGCCCCGGAAGAAGGTGATGCACTTGCGCGCGGGTACTTTTGAATTGGTTCAGTAATCAGTTGCAGCGGATAATGTTGGAGACAAAAACAGCCAAGGAGGATATTTCAAATGAGATGGCGTGAATGGCTAGAAAAATGGAGCATGACTTCTCTGAAAATAAAGACGCCATTTCTTGAAACAGAATGGCATCCGAAAGACAAAGACAAGGATGCTGCTTGGGAACTATACATTGAACTGCTTACAAGAATTGCTACACAGCCTTTACCAAATGAGCATGGCGATGAATCCACTGCATTGGAAAGTATTCATAAACTGTTCGGTTTGACACGGGAGATAATAAGAGAGCATGGGCGTGAATGCATAGAATTCACAAAAATCGCTGTCATTGTCCTAAATCAAGTGATTCGTCCTTTTACTGCAAAATGGCATAAGGAATCGCTTGCAAATGCGTTTGCTGATTCTCAAAAATGCGATGAGTTCAGAAAGGAACTCGTTGAAATTCAATCGTCCTTGATTAACTATGCCAAGATGCTGTCGGATATGGCTGGTGTGGAAGATTTGACGGAATTGGAGAATCGCAATGGCCAAACATAAAGTATTTATAAGTTACCATCATGCCAACGATCAATACTATAAGGAGTTGTTGTTACACTTCAACGATCAATATGATATTTTTATAGATGCTTCCGTTGATACAGGCGATATTGCCGATAATCTTGATGACCAGACAATAAGACAAAAAATACGTGATGAGTATTTGAAGGATTCGACGGTAACGATTGTGCTTGTCGGTCTTCAGACTAAATATAGGAAACATGTTGATTGGGAAATCTATTCCAGCATGCATAATGGAAAAGTCAATAAACAATCAGGGATCTTTGTGATAAACTTGCCTGACACAAGATGTACCTATTATACGGCAGCACATGGAGATAACGAAAAGAGAATGCTATATCCTGAAACAGGATCATGGGCATCTTTCTCAAATAGATCAGAATTTGAGGAAATATATCCCTACATGCCTGATCGAATAATCGATAATCTGTTGAGCCTGGATGCAAGAATCTCAGTTACGAATTGGGATAATGTTATGGATGACGTGGAGAAATTGCGGTTCTTACTATTCCGAACAATAAATAGTAGGCACATGGCTTGACTAACGAACGGAGTGGGATAGAATGGGGCATGATGACAAAACAGGATGCCCGTTCGCTCAGCCAAGAAAGTCAGGAAGATCTTCGAATGCGCGTAGTCCACGCGGTGGTCGAC
>JAKPYU010000379.1 GCA_029568995.1 Candidatus Omnitrophota bacterium
GACGCCGTGGTCATCGCCACACCGGAACACTGGCACGTTATTCCAGCCATCACGGCTTGCCAGGCCGATAAGGATGTCTACGTCGAAAAACCCGTCGGGCACAACATTAAGGAAGGACGCGCCCTTGCCGAGGCAGCGAAGAAATACAACCGCATTATACAGATCGGCACACAGCAGCGCAGCGGACCGCACTGGATTGAGGCGGTCGATACCATTCGATCCGGCAAGCTGGGCAAAATCGCGTCCGTCCGGTGCTGGAATGCCTGGGGAATCAATGAAATGGGCGGTAAAGGAATTCAGGGAATCGGCAAGCCGGCAAACTGCGCCCCGCCGGATGGCGTCAACTACGATCTCTGGCTCGGCCCCGCTCCCCTGCGCCCGTTCAACCCGTCCAGGTTTCATTTCTATTTCTACTTCTTCTGGGATTATTCCGGAGGAATGATCAGCGCGTGGGGCGTGCATCTCCACGACATCGTTCTCTGGGCAATGGGATACGATCTCAAAGCCGTTACCTGTACCGGCGGGAAATTCGTATTCGATGACTGCCGCGATACGCCGGACACAGCAGACGCGATATTCGAATGTTCGGAATATTCTTTCACGTATTCGGTTCGCCATTCGAATGGACGACCCGTGACGGGCAACATGGACCACGGGATCGAGTTTTCCGGAACGGATGCATCTCTATTCATTAACCGCGATGAATATCGCATCTATCCTGAGAACAACCGGGAACATCCGACCGTAGTCAAGTCACAACCAATGGAGTTGCCGCACAAGGAGAATTTCCTGAATTGTGTTCGAACCCGCCAACGTCCGAACGCAGATCCGGAGACCGGCCATCGTGCAGCAATCCCCGGCTACCTGGCGAATATCTCATACCGAGTGGGACGGCGAATTACATGGGATGCCGAAAACGAAACCATTCCGGGAGACGAGGAAGCCTGCGAATTGCTTGGCCGGACATACCGTCAGCCATGGCGTTTATAGTCTGTTGCAGAACAGGAGTACGTCGAGTATCCGACGGGATCGATTTCTCCATAGAGACCATCGCTCCGCTGCGTCGGAGCACCAGGGGATGGAAGCGTGTACGCGCCTCTTCTCCCTCTCCCTCCGGGAGAGGGTTGGGGTGAGGGCTTCTCCGGCATCAACCTCTTGCCGGGAGTGTTTTCGGAATGAGCGTATATCAGACTAATTCTGATTTAGAACACAAGAGACGAGGTCGATAACATGATACAACGATTCTTCATTATCAGTACCGTCGGTTTGTTGATCGGGTGTGTTACCGGATGCGGCAGCGAGAAAGCCGCCGGACCGATTCGTGTACTGATCGTCACCGGTGGGCACGATTTCGAACGGGATCCCTTCTTCAAAATGTTCGACGGGCAGGAGGGCATCACGTGGAAGGAAGTTCAACACCCGAACGCAGCGGCGATGTTCTACCCGGAAAAGAGTGCCGACTATGACGTACTTGTCCTGTACGATATGTACCAGGACATTACGGACGCGGACAAACAGGCCTTTGCCGACCTGATCCAAAACGGAAAAGGCCTGGTAGCGCTGCATCATTCAATCGCCGACTACAACAACTGGCCCGAATACGAACAGATCATTGGGGCGCGATATTTCCTGCAGGAAACCACAGAGAACGGGCAGACCGTTCCGCCATCGACATACAATCACGATCAGGATATCAATATTCATGTCGTCGATAGCACTCATCCGATCACCCAGGGCATCAAGGACTTTACGATACACGATGAGACGTACGGCGGATTTCGTGTCTTGGACACGGTCCATCGCCTTCTGGAGACGGATCACCCGTTGAGTGGAAAGACCCTGGCCTGGTGCGGGAATTACGGAAGGGGGCGAGCCGTGTACATTCAGTTGGGGCACGATCATTTCGCGTACGAGAATCCCAACTACCGCCAACTGGTCCTTCAGGCAATTCGCTGGGTAGTCGAGAATACGGAGTAGAAATAGCCGGAATCTCTGAATTGATTGCCTGAGAAGGGAGACGGAAAATGGCCGATGAACTGAAGACGGTGGCAATGTACGATGACCCGATACAGGCAGAGCTCGCAAAGGCTCAGCTGGAGGAAGGCGGAATCGACTGTTTTCTCATAGACCTGACATCCCATGTGTACCCGCTCATTGTCCCGGGTGGAGTAAAGGTGCAAGTTCGCGATGTGGATGTCTCTCGCGCTGCGGCGCTATTGGAGAAATGGGAACGGGAGACGGTACACACAGCAGAGAGTAAAGATTGTCCGCACTGCCCTGACTGCTGTTCCCAGGAGACACACCAGGTCATTTTCACTCGCCCGCTGTTGGCACTGTTTCTATTGACATTGTTGTTATTCTGTTTCGTTCACAGTCTTTTTGTCTTTTTGATCTTACTCTTGGTTGTGATGGGGAGAGAAGTATGGAAGTGCGACCAATGCGGTCATCGTTGGCGGGTGGCAAGGTAGACGTCTCGAGCGCGGTTGGTCTTTTGGGTTGCGATCAGACGGAGACAAATACGTTAATCGGGAGTGAATCATGCCGGATGAAATGCAGACGGTGATGACCTACAATGATCCGATCCAGGCGCAGCTGGCAAAGGCTCAATTGGAGGCGCAGGGAATCGAATGCTATCTCGCGGACGTGGAGACAGGCTCGAATACAGTCCTTCTTTATGGGCTGGGAGTAAGGGTGCAAGTCCTCGATGCGGACGCCGCCCGCGCCAGGGAGATCCTGGAGAAGTGGGAACGGGAAACAGTAAAGGCCGAGAGACGTAAGAATTGCCCGCATTGCCCGGATTGTTTTTCCCAGGAGACGCGGCGAGTGCCGTTTAATCGCTTCCTGCTGGCGTTTGCGCTGTTGACATTATTTTTGTTTTACTTCATTCCCAGTATTTATGTCTTCTTGATCTTTGTCGTTGCTGCTGTGTATACCATGCGGCGGGAGGAATGGAGATGCGATCAATGCGGTCGCCGGTTTCATCCGACAAAGTAGATCTTTCGATTGCGGCTATTCCCGTTCTTCCAGCCAGGTTTCAAAGACGGCTTCGATATTCTCCTGAGGATCGTATACTCCCCATTCGCATTCCGCGATCACGCCGCCGGTTCCATCATCCAGCGCCCGTCTCACACGGCGGACCGCTGCCCTCACATCTTCTACCGTTCCCCTCGGAAGAATCCACTGCCGGTCGATCTCGCCCCAAAAAGTAATCTTGCCCTTATATTTTGCCGCAAGTCCTTCGATGTCCATGCAGAATAACTGGGAATTGACCGCGTTCACTCCGATCTCGATCAGGTCGGGATAAATTGCCTCGATATGCCCATCGGAGTGGAACCAGACATGTTTTCCGGCAGCATGAATGATATCACAGTAATCGCGGTACAGAGGTTTGTAGAACTCACGCCAGAGCGCAGGGGAGATCAGTAACGCGGTCTGGGCTCCCCAATCGTCCATGAATGAAATCCCGTCGATATCGGTTTTGACCAGCATCTCCATGTCGCGCAGGTTGAAATCATGGATCATGTCCCGTAGCTGGTAGACTTCCCGACAGCCATACCCCAGGTCCATGAACAGGTTCTCCGAGCCACGCAGGAATTGCATTCGTTCAAATGGCCGCGCATGGGAGCCGACTTTCATGTACAGATCGCTCTCTGCGCAGGCCCGGTTGACTTCTGAGAAATCCGCGTTGTCGAGCACCTCCCAGGGTGGCTGGTAATGCGCAAAATCCGCCCAGTCCGCCAAAGGCGGCTCCTTCACTTCACCGGCCACGCCCGGCTCGGCAATCACCCAGACACAGCCCCACTCATCCACATACCGGCCCGTCTTTCCCGCAAGGGGCACGGCCCGTTCCGACTTCCCGTATTTCGCCGGGGGGCAATCGAAATCCGAAGGAAACCGTTTGAGTGTCGCCTGGTATTCCTCGATTCGATACAGCGTCACACCCGCCAAAGCCCACAGATCTCTGGGCGCGCGGTCCGGGCGCTCAAATTCAAGCGTGCGTCTGACCCGTTCTCGACCGGTCATTGTCATGGCAGTCTCCTTGGCTGCAATATCCCAACTCTTGTACCTGAACGATCTTTGCCACAGGCTGGAAGCCTGTGCCACCCTCTCCTCCCTCTCCCTCCGGAAGAGGTCTTCTTCCCCCTCTCCCTCCGGGAGAGGGTCGGGGTGAGGGTCTTCGAATAACGCCGGATTCCCAACAACAACCCACGACTCTACCTGCCCGGAACAAACCCGTCAACGCAAATTCGGTCAGGCAATCTTGCCACGGGTAAAGAGTTCCTGACGGAATGGGGCAAGTCCTGGTAAACTGGTGTATCGCATGTCAGAGGATGGGTGAACAATGGAGAATTCCGAAAAAGGCAGCCCGCAATTGCCGGACGAAATAAAGGCCTTGCGTGCGCGTGTGGCCGAGCTGGAGCGAATCCTGTCCGACCAGAGGGAGACAGTCCAGGTTTTCTGGGACAATGAACAGAAATATCGGGCGCTTCTGGATGCCGCCGGAGATGCCATGTTCATCCTGGATCGGCGCGAGTTTCTCAGCTGCAACAAGAAGGCTTTTCGGATTTTCCAATGCACCGAAAACGACATTGTAGGACAATCACCGCATCGCTTCTCACCGGAAAAGCAACCGAACGGCGCGAATTCCCGGGACGAAATGGAGATGCGGTTCGCGGAGGCATTCAACGGCGAGCCGCAGTTCTTTCCCTGGACGTTTGTCCGGCATGACGGCGAGGAATTCGAGGCCGAGGTCAGCCTGGTCAGCATTGAACACCCAAACGAGGTCTATCTTCAGGCCGTCGTTCGGGATATCAGCGGGCGCAAAAAGGCGGAAGAGGAACTCCGGGAGGCCAGACGAATTGCGGAAGATGCCAATCGCGCAAAAAGCCGGTTCCTGGCCAATATGAGCCATGAAATCCGCACCCCCATGAATGCCATCATGGGGATGACCAAGCTGGCACTGGAAACCCCCCTCAACCCGGAACAGTATGAATACCTGACCCTCGTGAACGAGGCAGCGGATTCTCTCTTGTCGCTCCTCAACGACATTCTGGACTTCTCCAAGATCGAAGCAAGCAAGCTGGAACTGGATCTTGTGGAATTCGATCTGAGACAGACCGTTGCCGACACTGTGCGAACCCTGGCCATCCGCGCCCATCAGAAAGGCATCGAATTGGTCTTTCAGGTTTCGCCCGATATACCCGAAACCCTGGTGGGAGATCCGGTTCGGCTGCGCCAGATCCTCATGAATCTGGTCGGGAACGCGATCAAGTTCACGTCCAAAGGGGAAGTCGGTATTTACGTCAATCTGGTATCGAGAACGAGAAAAGATGCGGCTCTGCATTTCCAGGTCTGCGACACGGGTATCGGGATTCCCCAGGACAAACGAAACAGGATCTTTCATGAATTCGAGCAGGTCGATGCCTCCATCACCCGCAATTACGGCGGAACGGGCCTCGGATTGGCGATTTCTTCCCGGCTGGTCGAGATGATGGGAGGCCGGATCGACATCCTCAGTCCGCGCTCCGATGTGGAAAATGTCTCCGGCGGGCCGGGCAGCGTGTTTCATTTCACAATCCGACTGGGGGTCACCGAAGCCGAATATGAACCCGTGGCCATGGAGTCCGAAGATCTTTCCGGTCTCAACGTTCTCATCGTTGATGACAATCGAACCAACCGATTGATCCTCCGCGAAATGGTCACACAGTGGGGGATGCGCACCGTGGGGGTGGGAGATGCTTCCAGTGCGATCAACGAACTGCAGCTGGCAAACCGGGCGGGCCAGCCGTTCGACTTGATTCTACTGGATGCGCACATGCCGGAGATCAGCGGGTTTTCCCTCGCAGAGAAGATCCTGCAACGGAAAGAACTGGGCGGAGCCAGAATGATCATGCTGACCTCCGCCGGACAGCGAGGCGATATTGAACGATGCCGGGATCTGGGTATTTCCGCCTATCTGACAAAACCGGTTTTCGCGAAAGATCTCATGCAGCATATCTGCAAGGTCGTGAGCGGACCGAGCGCGGAAAAACCGGACACCCAGGCTTTCACAGATCACCTGGAGGGAATCGGCGGAGAATCCCTGAAAGTCCTTCTGGCCGACGACAATGTAATGAACCAGAAATACATGCTTCGGGTTCTGAAAAAACTGGGGCATTCCGTTCATGTCGTCCAGACGGGATACGAGGTCCTCAGTGCGCTGGAATCCATGCCGGTGGACCTGGTTCTTATGGATGTCCAAATGCCGGATATGGATGGATTGGAGGCAACCCGCTGGATCCGAACACGGGAAATCGGGACCGGTCAACGGATTCCGATTGTGGCAATCACAGCAGGGGCTTTGAAAGGCGACCGCGAGCGGTGCCTGGAATCAGGAATGGACAATTACATCGCCAAACCGTTCAAGCCCGATGACCTTGCCAGGGTGATAGAAGAAGTAATGGGAACGAAACAACCCGATAGCGAACCGTCGACGGATGCCCCGGACGAATCCTTGACAATAAATGCCTACGATCCGCCTGTTTTCATGGAAATCGTGGGAGGAGAGAAAGATCTGGCCCGGGAAATGATCGAAATGTTCCATGAAAATTCCGTTACACTGATGGCGGACTTGCGCTCGGCAATTACCGAACGGAATTACGAAAGAATCGAACATCTGGCCCATCGACTGAAAGGATCGACTCGTCTTCTTGCAGCGGAACCGGCTACTCAAGCGGCATTGCGTATGGAAAAGTCCGGAGTCGACAAAGAAGAAAGAGACCTGGAAGAGGCCTGGAAAAACCTGGTTGATGAAATCGAACGGCTCAAAAAAGCCCTGGCGACGTTCGAATAAGCGTGTTCTATCGGTCGGTCAACCCCACCCTACACCTTCCCCAGTCTTGGGAAGGGAAACAACTAATGCCTTTCCCTGGCGCGGACGATTTCCTCCCGGCAAATATCGGTCCAGACGGTTAACCGTTCCGGCTGTCCCTGAACCGTATGCGTATCCTTGAGGATCATCTCGACCACACAACCCTTCGTAATCTCGAGCGTTTCCCGGATAATTCGGCGGATATGATCGGGATCGTAGTCTCCGGCTACCACGACAGGATTCGGTTTCCAGGAATAGACATAGCGATCCTGTAGTTCTTCCGCCGCGATTCTTCGATCTGTGAACGGACTCACCGAGACCCGTCGCAGACGGGGTACCTTTTTGATCCCGGCGAACTTCCGCGAAATATCCTCGCAGCAGTTGTAGCAATTCAGGCCGAATTCTTCAAGTAGCGGAATCTGGTATTGCAGGCAGAATTCCTCGTGCATGTGCGGAGAGATTTCCGACACCTCCTGGGCCTCGGCGAATCCCCACGTGTCTTTCAGTCGAACATGAATCCCGTCGAATCCCAAGGCCGGTAGTTCATCTGTGTACCCCAGCCCACCCGAACCGACAAAATGCTCCCGGTTGTTCAGGTCGAGCAGGTTCATGGACTCCGCCTGCCGGATCAGCCGATGCATTCCCTCCGAGAAAAAGGCCATCGCTTCGTGCACCCATTCGGGCCGGTCATAGAGGTCCACCATGAGCTGATCCATTCCACGCAATTCCGCGAAGTAGCCGATAACACTGGCCGGATTCCACCAGGAGCATCCGCGCAGACGCACCTCGATCAGATCCCCGATGGCATCCTGTACCGCTTCCAGGTTCCGGTTGGCCTTTTCCTCATCATGAACAATCTCCGGGAAATGGAGATTCGAAAGATCCTTCGGGTCTTTGAGAGGTGGCTCCCATTTCCAGGCATGTGTCGGATCGCCCGTACCTCTTCGCGGCGTCTTCATGCCCCAGCCGGTATCCCGAATCTCATTGGGAATACGAATGATCGGCTCGATCGCCCGGTCATCATGGAGCAGCTCGAAGTGCCGAACAAGCGCTTTCAGTTCCCATTCGACTTCCGCCCAGAAAGGGTCCTTGATGGTTAAGGAATCGTGGGGAAGAATCTCGCGCCATGCGCCCTCCGGGGAACACAGGATCAGCGGTCCCACTTTCTCCAATCGGTTGTGCCGGGTCCACAGATCTCTTCGTTCTTTCTGGATGGGATCTGCCGCGATCTCGGCTACTTTTGCTGCGAAATCGCGCAGGAGCTGTCGTTCGGTGGGGTTCAATGAGTTCATCGGCTAAAAACCACTTGCAGCATCGAGTAATCGTCCTCAAAGAATTCCGAGCCTTGATTCTCGCGGATTTTGCAGAGAATTCGTTCGGTATTGTTTTTTCGTAGAGGTTCCTGTTGCATCAGAAAATCCTGGAATTCACGCAAACAAACCGCCTTCCCACCAACCAGAACGCTGTCCAGGACTCCATCACTGTAAACATACAGCGAATCGCCCGGCTCGATCCGGCAGCTGTGGGACCGAAAAACCGTATCGGAAAACGCCCCGACAATCCTGCCGTCGGACGTCAAATCCAGCGAACTGGGGGTTGCACCCGTATTTCCTCTGACCAGAATCGCCGGAGGATGTCCGCCTCCGCCATACACAAGGTTGCCCGTCGACTTCTCATAGACCCCATACCAGATTGTAAAGAATTGGTCATCGTGCTCCGACATGGAAAAGGTCATGTTCAGGGAATTCAGAACCGACACCGGATCGAGAAAATCGGTATTCGGCAATGTCCGCAGGCGCAGCGTATCAATCACGGAAACCGAAAGCAATGCCGCACCGACCCCATGCCCACTCACATCCAGAAGATAGATGGCAAAATGGTCCGGATCGATCCAATGATAGCCGAGAGCGTCTCCCCCCAGTTGTGCGCATGGAATGTATTGCCAATCGGTATGGATCTCTCCCTGGAGAGGATGCGGAAGAAGGGATTGAACGTATTCGGAAGCCTGTGCCAGTTCCTGGGCCAGCGCATTGAGCGCCCTTTCCCGTTCCACAAGCAACTTCGCCTGCTCGCGATTCGCCTCTTTCAATTCCTTCTGCAACCGGACCACGCGAAGCCCGGTGCGGACACGGGCCAGGAGCTCCCTCTGATCGACCGGCTTGGAAATAAAATCATCCGCTCCTTTATCGAGCACTTCCACGATCCGCTCCACACCCGTCCGACCGGTCAGCATAATGAAATAGACATCCAGCAGATCTCTATTCTTGCGAACATGCTCCAGAAACTCCGGTCCGTTCAAGTCTTTCATTACCCAGTCGGAGACGATTAAGTCGGGACGCTTGCGCCTGCAGAATTCAACCCCCTCCAGTCCGTCCGACAGGACGATCGGTTTGTAACCGTTCTCTTCCAGAACCCCGGTGTACAAACGTCGACAGAGCGGATCGTCATCCACGAGCAGTATAATCGGTTCGGGTGCTTCCATGATCGCTGTTCCTGTATCCTCCGCGAGAGGGTTGCGGGGAAGGAGAATCGCCTCCACCCCGGTTCGTCGGGCAACATTAGATCTTCTTTGGAACCGTATACGGATTGCGATAATGTCGGTCCTTGTCCTGAAGAATGGCGTCGGCCTTTCGGTTATCGAGACATCGTTCCTTTTCCGGATCGAAATGAAGAGTACTCTCAAGACGATAGGCCGCGTTCGCCAGATGGCACAATCCGGCGGAAAGGTGCCCTTCAAGAATCTCGGCATCGAGATCTTCCCGTTTCCGGCTCTTGACACATTGAATGAAATTCGTGAACGGATCTCCATTTGAATGGTTAGCCGGTCCTGGTGTCCGTTCCTTCCCAAGAAATACCTTGTAGCCGAAATAGCCGTTTGTAATCATAATCCCTTTGGAGCCAAGGAAAACATCGCCGATGACATTGTCCTTGCCGCCAAGAAGTAATTCATCGTTCGTGATCCAGTGACGCACCTCGAAGACAAGCATCTTGTTCTCATCGGGGTACTTGAACGTCGCCACGAGCGTATTCGGAGTCTCCTGGTCGTCATCAAACATGAAATGCCCACCGGCCGCCTGTGCAACTTTGGGAAGCCCGACACCCAGGCCGCACCGCGCGATATCCATCTCATGCACACCCTGGTTGCCGATATCGCCGCTCCCGTAGTTCCATTGCCAGTGCCAGTTGTAATGAAATCGGTTGCGCGTGAACGGCCGTTTGGGAGCCGGTCCCATCCAGTAATCGTAGTGCACACCGTCGGGAGCCGCCGGCTCTTCGGGCGTACGCCCGATCGTGTCACGCCACTTGTAGCACAACCCTTTGGCATAATAGACCTCCCCGATTGTCCCGTCGCGCAGCATCTGCATGGCCTCTTTGAACGCGGAGGAACTGCGGGCCTGGGTTCCGTGCTGGACAATGCGGTCGTGCTTACGCGCCGCTTCAACCAGTTTTCGGCCCTCATATAAGTTGTGCGAGCAGGGCTTTTCCACGTAGGCATCTTTCCCCGCCTGGCATGCCCAGATTCCCATAATGGAATGCCAGTGGTTGGGGGTCGCAATAGACACGGCATCAATATTCGGGTCCTCCAGCATCTCTCGATAGTCCGCGTACGTTTTCACGGGTTGCTTGAGATACTTGGCGTGAGACTCCAGACGCTGCTTGAGCACGGATTCGTCGATATCGCATAAAGCCACTACAGCGACGTCTTTCATTGCACCAAACGCCTCGATGTGGCTTCTTCCCCGGCCTCGGATACCCGCAACTCCGATCCGAACAACCTGGTTCGCATCGCCAAACGACTTGAGACCGCTCAACACTCCAAATCCAATCACCGTGCCGGTGGTGCTTTTCAAAAATGTACGTCGATTGTTTTGTTCCATCGCCTGTTCCTTTTCTTTGGATTTCTCCCGTTGCGGACCGATAGAAATCTCTCGCAATCGGGTGCTGTTCGATATCGGCCTGTCGGGACCCGCCGGGTCGCCGATTCAACATTCATCATAATACGACGCGGATTGAACGTACATGCTCGAAGAGGATTCCCATCTTACAAATGAGGCTTTTCGGGAATCCGATAAACTGTGATGGGGGATGTGGCGTCCAACTCTGCCACCTTCTTCAATCCCAGTGTTTCGGGATCGACTTCCGGAGCCTCCACTCCGGCAGTATGAGTTCCACCGCCCTGTTGCTGAAATACGTAGACCACGCCTCTCAATTGAAGATAC
>JAKPYU010000399.1 GCA_029568995.1 Candidatus Omnitrophota bacterium
GTTCTGCACGAAGATGCCTTTCTGTGCGACACCTGCAAGTGGAATTATGGAAATATCTGCACCCGCCCGGAACGCCCCAATGCAACCAGCTGCCCGGAGTATGTCTCCAAATAGCTGTGACGCATATTGTCATTCCGAGCGAATGTGAGGAATCTCACACAATCCCTCGACGAAATTCCTCCCTTCGCATAAAAAACGACGAATTCCTGAAAAAAATCCTTGATTCTGCAAAAAAAGCCTTATATATTCCTGTCAACGCAGAAAGGAGGTGGTCCACTTATGATCGATGACTGTAGTTGTACGGTACGCGTAGGTGACTGCGGAGGTGGTGAGGGTTAGGTCCTTCATCCGACAGGAACTGCGTAGAGGGTGAGGAGACTCTCCCCTCCCTCTCCAATCCCGACAGATCACCGACAGGGGCGGCACGGGTTTGTGTCGCCCCTGTTTCCATTTCTGAAAACACACAACAAGGCACGGACCAACACCAAAAACCTGGAAAGATCTCCCAGAAAGAACGAGGGCAGGCAACCGAGGTTGGCCTGCCCAGGATCTTGATAATTCGAAAACCGCCTTCTACGGGACTCGAAACCTGTCAAAGGTTCGAAGTGATGCGAAGACGATTTTTCTTGAGGCGCTTGATAGCTTTCAAATGTTTCTTTCGTTTCCGGACGCTTGGCTTTTCATAATAAGCGTTTTTCCGGAGGTCTTGGGGGATACTCTCTTTGATACACTTTCGTTTGAATCGTTTCAGAGCTCCCTGGATGTCTTCATCCTCTCGTAACTCGACGAGTACCACATTGATCACAACCTTTGCGACAAAATTTGCCGGCTCGCGATCTCAACAGCCCTACGATTCAGGACTGGCGGTAGCGCCTCACATCCGCCTGAATTCAAAATCCGGGAACCTTACAGCTGACAAGAACAAAGAGCCGTGATAACGGGTATCACCCAGCTCAATAATTATACCTTTAGACGGCCATTTCTGTCAATCAATGGGCAGAAAATATCGAAACCTTCGAAATCCATGAGTATATGAAACAATATATTGCACTTTCCGAAATACTAAATGCCAATATGGATATATCCGATGCATTTTGAGAGGAGTCTCGACTATACCTTGGCTCGACGGTGGTTTGATAAAATGTGAAGACAGGAGCACAATTGTGGAAAGTGCGGGGCAAATTTAAGGGAAAAACGCCTTGACATACTCTCACCTTTTTCTTTAGGCTATAATCGAGTAACGTTTTTGCGCCACTGGTGATCCACTGGAACCATGGGTTTCGTCAACCCTATGTGCAGGCAATACCAAGTTACAATGTGACAGAAGAGTCGTTTCTCGAGCAAAATCGGGACAGGTCCGATTGCAAGTCCTGCTTTTGTGCGAACGACTCTTGGAGAAACCAGCAAACAAAGAGTTCGATCAATCCTGTGAGCTCGAGGACCCGGCTCCGGACCCCCATGCAAGAGGAGGCAAGCAGCGATGGCCATCCTGAGCATTCGTGGCCTTTCCAAAACGTACAGCACCGGATTTTGGGGCAAGTCGGTTCTCGCCCTGGACAACCTGAATTTGGAAGTCGAACAGGGTGAGATTTTCGGTTTCCTGGGTCCCAACGGTGCGGGGAAAACCACCACGATCAAGATTCTTTTGCGAATCATTTACCCCACCAAGGGAACGGCGTTTCTGTTGGGCCGGGAACTGGGAGAGGCGATCCAGCACCGGCAGATCGGATACATGCCGGAAAATCCCTATTTTTACCGATTTCTGACCGGATATGAGTTCCTGTTGTTTTACGGCCACCTCTCCGGACTCCACTATCGAGAGCGAAGACAACGGGCCGAGGAACTGCTCGACATGGTGGGTATGAGGCACGCGCGGGATATCCGCCTGGGGAATTACTCCAAGGGAATGGTAACCCGAATCGGTCTGGCTCAGGCCCTGTTGACCAATCCGCAGCTGCTCCTGATGGATGAGCCGATGTCCGGTCTGGATCCGATCGGGCGGCGGGAAATCCGAAACATCATCACGCAACTGAAAGAAGAGAATCGAACCATCTTCTTCTGCTCCCATATTCTTGCGGATGTGGAATTGATCTGTGATCGGGTCATGATTCTCAACAAGGGGAAAGTGATCCGAACCGGAACCGTCGGCGAGATCCTGGGCGAGGAAACCACGGCGGTTCGGGTCTCGGTGAGCAAGTATACTCCCGAACTGATGGAACAGTTGAAAGCCATGGCGGTGGACGCCCGCGAGGGCGGCGGATTGCTCCATCTGAGGGCAAAGGACGCGGAGGCGGCCAACCACATCCTCCGTGCCTGCGTACAGGGAGGTGGGGCCGTTCACGAGATGACGGCGGAACGGGGGAATCTCGAAGACTACTTCGTACGGGAGGTATCCAGCGTTGAATGAGATCCTGACTATCGCACTCAACACGCAGAAAGAAGCCATCCGAAACAAGGTATTCTATATCATTCTTCTATTCGTGCTGCTTCTGCTGGCCTCCTCCATCCTGCTGGCGACGTTGGCATTGGGAGAAGAAGACCGGATTGTGAAACACCTGGGCCTTTCGGCCATCAATGTATTCGGTCTCCTTCTGGCAGCCTTTGTCGGTGTCAACCTGGTGCATGAAGAACTGGAAAAGCGGACCATCTATACGATCATCGCGACCGGGGTGAGTCGCACGCAGTTCATCCTGGGCAAGTTCCTCGGACTCCTTCTGACCGTTATGACCAACGTGGTAGTGATGGGAATCATCCTCTGCATTCTGCTGGTGATCATGCCAAACTGCCGTCCCACGCCGTCGGTGATTTACGCCATCTTCCTGTTCCTGTTCGAGATGATGGTGATCACAGCCATAGCCGTTCTGTTCTCGTCGTTCTCGACGCCGGTGTTGTCGGCGGCGCTGACCCTGATCTGCTATGTCATCGGGCACCTTTCGGAGGACCTGTTGGAGTTCGCCAAGAGGCTGACGGAACAAGGCAGTGTCATTATGGCCAAAGTGTTGACGGCGGTCTATTACATTCTTCCAAACCTGGAGATTTACAACATCAAGAACCAGGTCGTTTACCAGGAGAACATTTCTGCATTCCTGACCTGGAAATATCCGGCCCTGGCGATTCTGTATTCGGGGATTCTGTTGTTGATCACAGCGTTTTCATTTTCACGGCGAGACTTCAAGTAATTGAGACGGGCAAACCATGAAAAAGGCAGGAACCATCGTTCTCTTTGTGCTGTTCATCGCGGCTTTTCTATCGGTGCAGAACAGCGTCGTAAAACACCGGCAGAATCAGCGTGTGGAAGAGAAGATCCTCCTGGTGACCGGCAATCCGAAAGTGGCGAAGATTACCGCGCTCGGATTCGATAACCTGATGGCGGATCTGGGCTGGGTCCGGGCTATTCAATTTTTCGGGGGAAATTTCACCACGTTGCACGATCCGAAAAAGCGAGACGGATTTGTGCTGCTGATGGATACTCTTGTAACCCTGGACGAACGGTTTGTTTCTGCCTGGAAATTCGGGGGATTTGCGTTCAACGAATCCGTGAAGGACGCTACGTTAGCGATTGATTTTCTCTCCCGGGGTGCTGAGATTAATCCCACCGCCTGGGAGCTATCCTTCGATGCCGGATTCATCAGCTATTATCAATTGGGAAACACCAACGATGCCAAGAAATACTTTGAGCGGGCCTATTCGCCAAGCCGATTTCGGAACGGCCGCCTGGCCGGCCTGCATTTCAGTCCCGTTTCCGATCAGAAGGGATCCATTGCTCTGATTCCGAATCCTGAACCGGGACCGCTTGGCGAGATGTCCGGATTGGTCGGAATTATCCCGCACGAGTTCGCCGCCACGGCGCCTGTCGCGGAGTCATCTGCAACGGTGATCTATGGAGCCTTTCAGCAGAGCGGGTCCGATACGACTTTCGACATTCATGTCGCGAACAGCAGCCAGAACATCGCATCCTTCGACCTGCGGGTTCAATACGATCCGTCATCCTACAAATTCCGGAACGCCGTCGCATCCGAAGAATTGCGAAATGGGACCTTTACAGTAGAGCCTGTCAGCGAAGGACTATTGAAGGTGACGGGAGACTATGTCGATCCCCGGTGCCCATCTTATGTTCCACGCATGGCTATTGAGATGGACTATGCGGCGGGCCAGTTCCTCGCCGCGTGGGATCAGTATGTGCGGTATTACGGCTCCGCCGTGAGTCGGGGGGATGAGGTCAGCGCCGCCATCGCAAGCGACAAACTCGACACCATCTATAGTAAACGATGCAAAGAAATCCTCACCCGCGCGGTCGAAACCTACCACGGAGAAAAAGGCGTCTACCCGACTACCCGCATGAGGGAGTTGCTGGACTCCGGAATTCTCATGCAGACCGTTCAGAAAATTGTCGAGGAAGACCCCAGGCAGGTGGATGTGCTCCGAGTCCTGACCTACCCCAACGGGATCGAGCAGTTGCTATGGGAACGACCGAAACCGGATGTGGAAATACAGCCGCATATCCTTCTTATGGAAAAGACCGGAGACGTGACCGGCCCGGTTGTCGAGAATCGACTGGACCTGGTCAAAGCGCAACAGAGCATTATGGAAGGGCTGCAATATGCGATCAAGGCATTTGAGACAGAGCAAGGGCGGCTTCCGTCTACGCTGGACGAGATGTTGCAGGAGCAGTGGACGAAAAAGCCGTTCCCGGGCGGCATGCCGGAAGATCCGCTGGGCGGCGAGTTCTACCTGGATTCTGAGGGGAAAGTTCAGGTGAGGAATATGAAGTACTGAGAAAAGCGGGAAGTTGGCAAGTGTGGTAAATTCGTGAGTATCCGTGTCAAAAACGAAAGGAAATTCGAACACTGGGAAGGATTGCCAGGCGGAGGACGTCGCTATTGGCAGGAAATTGCAGGCCAGGCAGGGTGGAAAGCTGTGTATCTCAAAGAAGTGGATGATCAGGAAACCACAGTGCGTTTTTGGCAGGAAATTTATGATGATAACGGCCATCTAGTCGAGATTCACGAGAAATATCCAGTGGACCGCGGGCATTGCGGGGTGTAGAATGAGAGCATGTTAATCACAAAACAAACAGTCGCCGAGCAAATCGCCGCGTATTTGCATCACGAAATCACCCTTCCCCAACTGGTGGACTGGGCGGAGAACGTCATGTTGGATGGCGAATTCGGTAATGAGGACGCACCTGTTTTGCGGGACGTGATGGCTCACTTGGGAGTGGCCGACGTGAAGGCTTTCGGTCTGACATGGGAGGATTGTGAATCGCTGCTGAATCGGCTTGGATACACCGCCCACGTGGAAGTCATGGCGGGATGAATGCTTATCCCAGGCGGGGCCACCAACGCGGGGTTCTGTTCCGGTATTGCTCGTACTCTTCACCGAAACGGCGCAGAAGATCCCGTTCCTCATAGAGAACAATAAACAGATGTGCACCCAGCCAAAAGAACATCGCATAAATCAGTAATGCCAGGGAGTTGAAATAAAGCGCGTACCCCAGCGACGCCAGCACTCCCCCCAACATCATCGGATTCCGCGTCCACCGATACGGCCCTGACGGAACAAACCGCTGAGGTGGATCGATGGGCGCAGGTGTTCCTTTCCCTTGCACGGCCAGCAATCCAACGCACATCAGGGACAACAGCAGCCCGACCGCAAAAAGAATCCCTCCGCAAAATTGACGGATCGTTTCCCAGACCCCCTGAAATTGGGGAGATTCTCCGGCAAGGTAGATCAGCCAGGGAAAACAGACCAGGAACAGCGCGATCCAAACCAGGGCATACAGAACACTCCTCGCGATCGGATTCATGGTGCGTCTCTCCATTCTGCGCAGATTACGTACAGATAAGCATAATTCAACGAATCGAAAAAAGCCATCTTGGAATTCAATCGGTATCCCGTTGAGTGAGGGAACGATACAGCCGGTCCATCTCTACGCCATCCTGCTCCATGCTTTTCACACAGGAGGGATCGGGGCTCAGCCGGATCGCCAGATCGGGATCGTCCAGGAACGCTTGCAGACAGCGCCGGAGATCTTCGGCATTCCCCACCTCAAACAGCAGGCCGTTCACTCCATCCTCCACCAGGTCTGCCATCCCGCCGAACCGGGATGTAATTACCGGAACCTGTGCCAGGAAGGCTTCATGGATGGTGATTGGCGAATTTTCGTACCAGATAGAAGGAACAACAAGGACATCCGTCTCACTCAAGATCCGGGCTATTTCCCTATTCTCGAATCGTCCGCAGAATTCGACGGAAGGACTTCGAACCAGGCTTCTGAGTAGTCCCACATAGTCCACAAACTCGTCCGTCGGTCCGTAAATCCGCAAACACGCCCGTTCAGGATCGAGGTCGTTGAACGCGCGAATCAGGACATGCACACCCTTATGACGAACCAGCGAGCCGATGTATGTGAAACGGAAGGGATATCGGACTGCCTCCCTTGGAACCGTCTCTCCAATGGGTCGGATGCCGTAATCAGAGAAGATCAACTTTTCTTCCGGGAAGCCATGCTCCAGAAAGGAGTTTCTCAGAAACGGGGACGGGCATAGAAATCGGTCCACGAATCGAGTCAAATCCAGTGTGGCCTGCCTGCGTCTGCGCGCCTGGATTCCATATCGCTTCCCCCAGAAAGTGTAAAGCAGGTTCCTCCCAATGCCTTTCGACCGGGAAAGAATCGTCTCACTACCGGTTGGAGCGCCGAGGTTGCTTACAATTCGGGGATGGCCCCAGACCGCCGCACAGAAATCGCGGTTGCCTGATGGGCCGGATTGGGTCTCCAATGTGAGCTGCTCTTTGCCGGAACAAATCGGTAGATCCACACTCCCCGGATGCCAGCCCTGATCCTTTTGATCGTGTTTCGGGTCCAGGTAGCGCTCCCATAGCACCTCATCATTGAGCAACACACGAAAGCGAACTCCGTCTCCTTCTTTGTCATACGTGGAGGGAACCATCGCGTACGCAAATAAAAGAGAGGATTCCGCCGAAGGGGGAAAATCGTAGGTGACTCTTGAAGGTGGGTGGGCAAGGATGACCGGATGTTCGATCCCACTAATGGAAACGTGGGTGGCCTGCACATAAGCCCGTTCGGCGGTCTCGATCTGTGCCTGCGCCAATTCCTCCCGCAAATCCAATCCCCCCGATGCCTTCGCCCGGACCAGAAACCGTTTCGCCCACCGTGCCACAGGCCCCCCCACCAGACCGCATTCCGCGACGCAAACAGCACATGCGGAGGGATCGATCCGTTCACAGACTGTCCCATCGTCTTGAAATCGCTGCCCGCCACCCCGCAGGCACAGCAGCCAGTAGTCATGAAGAGTAAACACTACGGCGGCTCCGGCTTCCTTTGCCAGGCGCGGACAGCCAAAAGAAAGTCCGAGAAGGTGATGAAAATGGACCACATCAGCCCGCCAGGACTTCACAATTTCCGCGAAAATCTTTTCAACAAAAGGATTCCGATAGGTCTCCTCGAATGCACGATAATGGAAATGCTGGACGATCTCCGTCACGGGAATACCGTCGTACATCCGCTCGCGAATGTCATACACGGGAGCCTGGTGGTCGGTCTCGGTACAAAGCACGCGCACCTCATGACCGAGTCCCTGTAGCTCCTTGCAGAGGTAAAAACAGTAGAGTTCCGAACCGGCCTGGTGACGGGGAAGGAAATCGTGAATCACGGCCAGGATTTTCATTTGGCTGAGTCGGAAGGCTCCGGTGTTGCCGGACCAGTCCGCTGTCCTCCTCCCACCTTCGTGAGGATTCGATATGCCAATCCGGATTGAATGGCTCGCAGCTCTTCCTGTAACTGCCGTTGAACTTCCTCAGACTGGCGTTGGGCCTCCTCGGATTGGTGTCGGGCCTCCTCTAATTGCTGCGCAGTGTTCCTCAGGTGCGCCAATTCCGACTCCCCATCCTGAATGATCTTTTCCAGGTTGCCGGAGTGCTCCAATAGGGATGTGACTTGTTTCTGACTCTGTTCCAGAAGATTCTCCTGGTTGGCACAGTGTTCCAGAAGCGAATTGATCCGCTTATCCTTCTCCCGAAGCAAATTCTCCAAGTTGTTCGCATGGTCCAATAGACCCGCCAGGCGTTCCTCGAAATGTGTCAGACTGTCATGCACACCGCCGATCTGTACCGAAATCGTCTCAGCGGCCTTGTTCTGATCGCCGATTAAACTCTCCAGACGTGCGCGTTCGGTTCCGGCGGATTCCAGTTGCGCGGTCAGGTTGGAGGCATGATGCTCCAAATCGCCGATTCGTTCCTCTTTCTGCTTGAGAAGATCGGCGAGATTGTCCGCGTGGTGATGCATTTCCTCCCATTGTTTTCGGCGGGCCTCCGCGTCTTTCTCCAGTCCTGCGATATGTCCATCAAGGCGCTTAATATGCTCTTCGAGATTGGCCGCATGTTGGCGGAGCTTGTCACGTTCCCCCTGTTCGTTTGTCAGAAGATTGGTGAGGTTGTCCGCGTGACAGGCGCTTTCGCTGCGGCCTTTTTCCAGGGCCTCCGCATGGACCAGCAGTTCCCGGATATGCCGATCCCGCTGGCGGATTTCCTGGGACCGCTCGCGAAGAAAGTCGATATTGAACAGGCCGGTCAGAAAGGCTGCGAAATCCCAGGGGACAGAAGAGGGAGTTCCCTGCCCCAGAAGATGAACCAGATTCTTCTGTTTCGCGGAATCCAATTTGCGGAATGTGGCAAGCACCAGGGTCCGGTAGGATGGCGAATCGTTGTCGTGACGGTAGTAGTTCTGGTTGTACAAACGATTGATTTCCCGTTTGAGCGGAAGGAGTTCGGCCACACTCTCCAGGTAGGCCATACAGAACTGCATGGGAAGCCATCGCTCCAGTAGTCCGCTGGGCAAAGCCAGACTGTGCCATCCGTCTTCGGAAAGGCTCTCGGAAACGGCATCCGCGTCGGGAAGGCCGTGCTGCTCATGCTCCATCAGGAAACGGTTGTCCCGCCCGAACCGTCCGATCAGGAATCGCCGCAGCAGCGAATCGGCCATCCGAACATCTTCCCGATCCGTGGGACCGATGAGAATCGCACCGTACCGTGCCACACGCCGCACTTCAGTGAGAACACTCTTGCGCTGCTCGCGGGGGATATGTTCCAGGAAATCGCAGCCCACAGCGAAATCGAAACTGAGGTCGGGATACGGCAGTCGTGCAGCATCACAGGCCAGGAACTGCGGACGATCCTCCCAGACCAGGTCGCTCACTGTCACCGCATCTCCCTTCAGAAAATCCGGAAGAGGACTGCCGAATCCGCCGACCTCCAGAACGCGAGTCCCCTGAGATTCGCTGCGCAGAATGTCAATCACCTCCCCCACAAGCCGGTATCTCTGGTACAGGTCGAACGGTAGTTCCTCAAGATACTGAGAGGAATCAACCGGCTCGAATTGAATTTCGATTTTCTCGGTGGCGAGTGCGTTTCCCTCTCCCACGGAGAGATAAAGAACCTGCCCCCCAACGGGCAAGTCAAACGCTTCCCATGCATGACGGGTGATATCCTCCTGTGAGGGGAGATGCCGGAGGCGCTGCTCGCCCAAAGTTGCCGTAGGATGGTCCTCACTTCGTCCTTGGATGGAAAGCCTGCATCGAACGGGCTGCCGTCCGGCATTCAGCAGATAAAGAGCGCTGGTTTTTCCGATCCATCGAAAGGCACCCCGTTCATCTTTCTCCAAATTGCCCCAACCGAGACGCGGAGCAACGAACACATCTCCCTGCCTGTGGGGCGGAAAAACATCCTCCGACATCAGACCCGTAAATTCGGGCAGATCGAAGGTTCCGGCGGCTTCGTTCTTGCGGGCGCAGATTTCGCATTCAAAGAATTCTCCGCCGAACCGGAGCACCGGGTCCATTCCGAGCTGATGCAAACAGTCCACCCAGAATGCAGGCGGGCGTTCAAAGAGGTGTGTCGGCTCATCGCGCTGGAAATGACACGGGTCCGGCGTGGTCAGGAAGAGAAGCCCATTCGGACGAAGAATTCGTTTCCATTCCTGAATAGCCTTTACCGGGTCCTCCAGATGCTCCAGGAGATCGAACGCCGAGACAACGTCCATAGAACCATCGGCAAACGGCAACCGCTCGGCCTGCGCCTGGACCAGGCGATCTCGCACGGGGGCATATTGGCGAAGCGCATACGTGCTGATATCCGCACCAACCGCGCGGATACCAAGTTCTTCGGCCTCTTCAATCAAGTACCCGTAAGCACACCCCACATCCAGCCACTGAAGGTCCTTACCGAGGGCCGCTTGTGCGGCATGAAGGTAGAACCCCCAGGATGGATGCGCCTGGGCATACCCTTCCCGTGGATATCCACTGCTTTCCCCGTGGAAATATCCTCTCCCGTAGCGTTTGGAGAGCATTTTCGAATGGGCTGTGCGGCTCATAGCCGGTCCTCCCGTGTCAATATCAGTCAATGAGACTTTTTTACACAGAGAATGCGTTCGGGTAAAGCGCCGTGCGGGTGTCATTTAATCCATCGGCGGACGGTATGCGCAACCATGGGTGCAAAGATGGCAATCCTGTTTAAAATCTGCAAACCGGTGATATTGAGGAGAAGTCAGATAAGCAGACAGTCCCTGATCGATATGGCCCAACGGTTCGGAGAACAGACATCCCCGAATAAACCCCCTGGAATCGACAAACAGAAAATCATCCGCCTGGCAGCGAACCCGCAGCGATGGGCGGTCGGCAAAGAAGGTGTACAGGTTTCGGAAATATTCTTCCGCATGAGGAAACAATTGACTCCCGTTCTGTTTCGCATCGATCACCTGTTCGATCAGATCTGACAGCTGCTGTAGAAATGCTTCATCGTAATCCGGGCAAGCGGGCCATTCCGCGCCTTCCGCGCGGTAGATCGTGTCGTACTCGTGATAAGCCTGGAGAGTGATACTGTCCACTCCGATTGCCTGGCAGCGATCCAGCAGGGCCGGGATTTCGTGGATATTGTCGCGTTCAATGACCGTGGCTACGACAACACGAGTTCGTGCACCGCGCCGATTGCGTTCCGAAACAAGATTCTCCAGGTTCGGCCAGAGTCGTTTTACCATGCTGCATCCCATCAGTTTGTCGAGCAACTCATTGCTCAGCGCATCGAGAGACACTTGCAGGAAATCGACTTCGGTCTCCAGAATACGAGGGATGTTCCGTTCATCCAGGAAAAAGCCGCTCGTGCCGACAAATACCTCCGAGAAGTATTCTTTGGCCGTCTCCAGGACCTCGAAAAGCCCCCGATACAGGAACGGTTCCCCGCCGGTAATGACCACTTTCTTCACCCCAATTTCGGCAGCGGGGAGAAACACCTTCTCCTGGATTTCTTGCGGTGTAAGTTCGCTTTTGGGCGGTGTGGCATTCAGTTCCGGCAGGTAGCATTTCGGACAGGCGAAGTTGCAGCGTTCGGTAACCTGCAGATGAAGGATCTCCGGCGGCTGAATGAGAGGAATGGCGGTCACTGTCTTTCCGATAGCCTCATCCGCCAGGGGATATCGCTTGGAAGTGTCCTCCGAGTTCGACAAAATCATGGGTCGATACCGCCGATTTTCCTGTCCATTTTCGCCGGAGCAGCGGGCGGCGGCTTCCGCTTGAAGTTCCGCGCCTTCTCACGCTTTTCCGGCGAATTTGTTGTAGACCGCTCCCAGAAGCCAACCGCTCACAAAACCGTGCACAAAACCATACGCCAATCCGATAAACGCGCCGGGAACACTGGGCGTATACCCCAGATACACCCGGCCCAATTTTGCGGTTGTTTCCATCGTTTCCCCGTGCCACACAATAAAGAAGGTCAGGAGAAAGATGGACAAACCCCACAAAATCCCTACCGCGAGTCCCAATGCCACCGGTTTCAAGCGAGCGTCCATATTCGGCACCTTTCATGTGTCTTGTGATGGTTGACGCAGTATACCATGCTCAAAAAAATATGCGAATCAAGGATTCATATTTCTTCAACAGAAGATTCTTCTTCGGAAACGGATGGTTCCTCGCGCTCCTGGAAATCCCACGCCGTCTCCATGGAAATCAATCCGTGCTGATATCCAAGGTCTTCTTCAATGATGAAATGCTCCGCACGTTCCCAGTGGTCCACGGCTTGCGGGAATCCGTCGTAATTCGCGTAGCACAGGGCGGAAATGCTGTAGCTGCCCGGCAGCAGAGGCAGGCGAGGGATTCGGCAAACGGCGGTTCCGCGTTCGCCCGCATCGGGAAACCGCAAACGAATCTCCTGCGGATGCCAGAAATGATTGGACCCGTGAATATACGCACCCTCCCGGCTGTAGATTCCCATTCCGAATACCGCCCCATCAATAGGCTTCAGCACTTCGAATTCCAGATGCACTTCACAGGCGCAGCCGCTCGTCAGACGGTATTTCTCCTCCCCGCCGGAATGAACTCTGCACCGCTCGATGCGAATCTCGCCGGAACCCCAATGGACTCCCTGCCGATGCGGCGTGAACTCCGCCGGTTTCTCCCGTTTCTTGTGGACCATTTTGAGATAGGTGTCCAGAATCTCATCGGGATATCCGCGCTCCACAATCCGCCCATCATCCAGCAGAAGAACATGGGAGCAGAAATGCCGGACCGTGGCCAGATCATGGGAAACAAGAATGATGGTCTTGCCGCGACGTTTGTAATCGTTCATCCGGTCAAGGCATTGATCCCGAAACGAGGCATCTCCGACCGCAAGAGCCTCATCAACCACCAGGATGTCGGGATCGACCGCCGTCGCAATCGAGAATGCCAGGCGCAGCACCATTCCGCTGGAGAATGTCTTGAGAGGACGATGGATCACTGCCGCCAGACCGGAAAAGTCCAGAATGTCCGGCAGAAGCATCTCGGTCTCTTTTCGGGGCAATCCCTGGAGAGCGCAGTTCAGATAGATGTTGCTCCAGCCGGAGAATTCTGGATGAAAGCCGGTCCCAAGTTCCAGAATGCCGGAGACCCGTCCGGTGGTTTCGAGATATCCCGTTGTGGGTACGGTCACCCCCGACAGAACCCGCAATAAAGTGGATTTCCCCGCCCCATTCGGCCCGACAATTCCCAATGTCTGGCCGGGAAACACATCGAACGACAAATCCTGCAACGCCCAGACATCCGTGCGGAGCGGATGGGCGCGATTGAGCAATCGTTCCACAAACCGGTCCAGCGGACGACGGTACAGGTGGTAGCACTTACTCAGCCCCGACGCGATGACAGCGGCAACCATGGGAACTGTCTTCCTCTTGGTATCAGCCTATTCTCGGTATTCTTGTCCCCTCACCCTAACCCTCTCCCGGAGGGAGAGGGGACTGATTTTGTCACCGTTCAATGTACCATGAGTCCCCGGAGGAATCATGGCAGTTCCCTGCTCCGCATGATACCCTCTTGGCGATGTGCTATCGGATGGAACGATGAACGAGCGAATCACCGGCGGAAATCATATAGAAGAAGGCGAAGACACCTTTCAGGCCACGCTCCGTCCAAGGACCTTGGATGAGTTTATCGGCCAGGAACAGATTAAGAAAACCCTGAGTATCTGCATCGAAGCGGCCCGTGCACGCGGAGATGCGCTGGACCATGTGTTGGTCGCCGGTCCCCCCGGTTTGGGGAAAACCACGCTGGCTCATATTATTGCCGCCCAGATGGGAGTCGGCCTGCGCACGACCTCCGGCCCCGTCCTGGAACGGAAAGACGATCTGGCCGCGCTGTTGACCGCCGACCTCGCGAAGGGGGATGTTCTTTTCATTGACGAAATTCATCGCCTGAACCGCGTCGTGGAGGAATGCCTCTATCCGGCGATGGAAGATTTCTTCATCGACATTGTCCTGGGGGAGGGACCTCATGCAAAAACCATTCAGATTGATGTCCATCCGTTTACGTTAGTGGGGGCGACTACCCGATCCGGGCTGCTGACCGGCCCGTTGCGCGACCGCTTCGGAATCCAGCTGCGCCTGGGATTCTATAATGAGAAGGAAATCGCACAGATTCTCCGGCGTTCGGCCCGCATCCTGGAAGTGGAGTGCGAAGAAGAGGGGATTCAGGAACTGGCGCGTCGATCCCGTGGAACACCCCGTGTCGCCAATCGTCTTCTCAAGCGCGTCCGCGACTATGCGCAGGTCCGGCACGACGGCGTGATTACCGCCCAGGTTGCACGTGAGGCGCTGGATCTGCTGGAAGTGGACAACATGGGGCTCGACCACATGGACCATCAGATCCTGAGGACCCTGATCGAGAAGTTCGGCGGGGGACCGGTGGGAATCAAGACAATATGCGCCGCACTGGGCGAGGATGAGCGCACTCTCGAAGAGGTTTACGAACCGTACCTGATCCAGATCGGATTTCTGAACCGGACTCCGGCAGGACGGGTTGCCACAGCCCACGCTTATGCCCACCTGGGTATTTCCGTGCGGGGGCATATCGCTCACCAGTCAGATTTGCTGTCGGAACTTTGATCCCCATTCATTCCGTTTCGGCGAAAATGGATATTTTCAGTGTTTCAGGGTTGATGCTGATTTCCACAACCACATCGCGTCCGCAGTTGCTGCATGTCACCACGGTCTGCTGATACTCGCCTTCCTCCGGGTCGATGGAGATCCGATTCTTGGCGGTGCATCCGGGGCATTCAAAAGAGGTTTTTCGCATCACTCGCTCCCTGGAACTCCTATGGGGAATAGTCTCGACGGTAGTCTGCGCCATTGCAGAGGATTATTCAATCGCAGCAAGCCCTTTATCAATGCAGGTGTGCGTTTACAATGTCGGTTCACATTGAACTCATGGAACAGAATCTCCTTACCCTTCACCGTATATCGAAGTCCTTTCCCGGCGTACACGCATTGCGGGAAGTGGACCTGGATCTCCAACCGGGGGAAATTCACGCACTGGTCGGGGAGAACGGCGCGGGGAAGTCTACGCTGATCAAAATCCTGGCCGGGATTCATCCTCCCGATTCCGGCGAGATACTCCACAACGGGAATCCGGTGCGAATCACGGACCCCATTCGATCCCGCGCACTTGGAATCGCAGTGATTCATCAGGAGCTGGATCTGTTTCCGGACCTATCCCTCACGGAGAATCTTTTCCTGGGGCGAGGACTGTTGAAAGGTCCCGGTCCGATCCTTCGCTGGAAAGACAATCACCGAAGAGCTAGGGATATCTTTCAACAGTTAGGTGAAAAACTCCCGCCGGAAACTGCGGGCAGAGCGCTCTCCGCCGCACAACGGCAGATGGTGGAAATTGCCGCTGCACTGGCCCAGCAGTCGAGAATTATCGTCATGGACGAGCCGACCGCCTCGCTGACAGAACGGGAGGTCCGCATTCTGTTCGACCAGGTCGAGAATCTCAAACGTTCCGGGGCGGCGATTCTCTATGTCACCCACCGTATGAACGAGGTGTTTGCGATTGCCGACCGCGTGACGGTGTTACGGGACGGACAGCGGGTGCTCTCCGTGCCAACCCGCGATACGAATCGGGACGAGATGATCCATGCAATGGTCGGACGCGATGTCTCGGCATTCTTCCCGAAAGAAGAAACCCGCGCGGGAGATCCGGCCCTGCAAGTTCGAGATTTCACCGATCAGAACGGCGCTTTTCATAATATCTATCTCACCCTTCATCACGGGGAAATTGTCGGGTTGTATGGCCTTGTCGGGGCGGGACGTTCGGAGTTGGCACAGGCGATCTTTGGACTTCGGAAATCCACCGGGGAAATCGAACTGGAAGGGAACCGTCGCTTGTTCCTCTCGCCGGGCGATGCGCTGGATGCCGGGGTGGTGTATGTGCCGGAGGATCGCCTGGTACAGGGGCTTTTTCACGACCTTACGGTTCGCGACAACATGACCATCGCGATTCTCCGGGAGCTCTCACGGTACAGTCTGGTTGATCGGCGCGAAGAACGAAACCGGGTAACCGAACAGATCGCGGCACTGGATATCCGCACGCGCGGGCCGGAACAGGTTGCGTCCACTCTCTCAGGCGGGAATCAGCAGAAGGTGGTGCTGGGACGATGGCTGCTCAGTAAACCCCGCGTGTTGATTCTTGACGAACCCACTCGCGGAGTCGATGTCGGAGCCAAGGCAGAAATCCATAGGTTGATGAGCCGTCTGGCCTCCGAAGGCATGGCGATTCTTCTCATATCGTCGGAACTGCCGGAAGTTCTCGGAATGAGCGACCGGATCGGAGTCATGCGTGAGGGAAGACTGGTCGCTCAGTTTCAGCGCAGTGAGGCGAATGAAGAACGGGTCGGGCGCAGTGCATTCCCGGAGGATATGTCCCCCAAGACCTTTGCCGAAGACTCTGCAAGACAGTCCGTTGCAGAACAGAAAAGCACAACCCGGTTCCTGAAAACTCTGAGCCATCGTCGCGAGACAATTTTGACCTTGTTTCTGCTGGGAGTGGTTCCCATCCTGGCATGGCTGACACCGGGATTTGCCACGGTCCAGAACGTGCGGGATATTCTGACCAATATCAGCGTGCTCTCCATTGCCGCCACGGGGATGACACTGGTGATTGTTGCCGGGGGGATTGATATCTCGGTGGGAGCGATTCTGGCGGCATCGGCTACCTGCGCGGCGCTGCTCGCGAAAAGCGGCTGGGAGTTCGCTCCTATCTTGCTCGCCGCGTGTCTTGCCGGGGGAGTTCTGGGATTCATCAACGGCGGTGTGAGCGTGTTCGGCAGAGTCCATCCGATCATTGTTACCCTCGGAACCATGGGGATCTATCGCGGGCTGATCGTGCTTTGGACACGGGGGCGATGGGTGATGAATGTGCCGGAAACGCTGACCGATTTCGGGCAGGGGAACTGGCTCGCGATCCCGATTCCCGTATGGACAGCGGGAATCGTGGTGATCCTGTTCGGATTCGCCCTGCGATACCTGGAGTCAGGGCGGATGGTGTACGCCTCCGGCAGCAATCCGCGTGCAGCCCGTCTGATCGGAATCCATTCCGGAAAAGTGTTAATTTGGACCTTTACTCTCTGTGGCCTCCTGACCGGCCTGGGCGGTGTGATTTACGCGGGGCGGTATGGCGAGGTGCAAACCAACACCGGCATTGGATTCGAATTGAAAATCATCGCGGCCACGGTGATCGGCGGCACGAATATCATGGGCGGCAGCGGCTCGGTATTCGGCTCGCTGCTCGGATCGCTTCTCCTGGGGATCTTATCGAACGCGATGGTTCTTCTTCACATTTCCACGTACTGGGAAGGGGTTGCGGTGGGAGTATTCATTCTGGGCGCGGTGGTGGTGGATACAGTACGACAGCAAAGGGGGACAGGATCGTGACCCTTTCGGAAACCGGGCGACTTGTAATTTGGATCATCCTGATCGTGGCGCTGGCCGTCTTGTCGCCCCGGTTTATGGACGTGGACAACCTGCGCGAGGCGAGCCGTTACCTGGTGACAACCGGAGTTATGAGCGCCACAATGACGGCGGTGATTATCACCGGCGGGATCGACCTGTCCGTCGGCTCAATCCTGGGCATGTCGGGGATCGTGCTGGGATTTACCTGGCAGGCAGGATTTCCGCTGCCGTTAGCGATGCTGATAGGTGTCTTGTCGGGAGCCTTGGCCGGACTGCTGAATGGGATCTGTATCGTATATGGCCGAATCCCGCCGTTGATTGCGACACTCGCAACCCTGGCGCTGTATCGGGGCATTGCGCTGGCGATCAGCCAGGCCGCTTCCGTTACCAATTTCCCCCAGTGGTTTCAGTTCTTCGGTCAGAAGAACTTTGCCGGGATTCCTGCTCAAATGCCTCTGCTGATTGCCGTGCTGGCAATTGCATACATCGTTCTTCATCGAAGCCGATTCGGAAGAATGATCTACACCGTCGGCGATAACGAAACAGCAGCGCGATTCGCGGCAGTCCCGGTGGACCGGGTAAAATTGTGGCTGTACACGGCAAGTGGACTTTCCGCCGGTCTCGCAGGCGTGGCGTTTACCGCCCACGCGAACACCGCAAAGGCCGATGCCGGGACCGGATACGAGCTGGATGTCATCACCTGCGTGGTGCTTGGCGGCACACAGATCACCGGCGGCAAGGGAACCATCCTGGGAACCATCCTGGGGCTGCTGATTGTGAGGACAATGATCTATGGAATGCACCTCCTCGCGGTGAAAACCGTGGTGCAAACCATTGTAATCGGCGCGGTCCTCATCGCCACGGCCATATTGAATCAATACATCGAGCTGTGGAGAGAACGAAACCGATCTCAATCGACGGAACGTTCCGCTGCCGGCGTCTCTGCCAACTCTTCTTGAACTCGGCAATGGTTTGCCCTAAGAATAATCGGTATTTTGAAATCCGAATTGGAGGTATTTCAATGAAACACCGGCAACGATTTCTTCTTCCATTGAGTTTGATCTTGCTGTGCATGTCCGTTTCAGGAGCAAATGCAGCGGAATTGGCGATCACTCAAGGACTAGCTGATTTCCAGGTCCTGCAGCGCGGGGCAGACGATACCGCATCCGTGCAGGTCTCGGGTACATCCGAGAAGAAAGGGGATGTGGAGTTTACGATTCTCAAGGACAACGACACGGTCAAAGGATTTCGATGGGAGAAACTTGCAGAGTCCAAGGACAATGCCTGGCAAGGCACAATCGAAAAAATCTCCGTCGGCGGCCCTTATACGATTCAGATTCGTCTCAAGAAAAGCAAATCGGAGCCAATAGCGGTAAAAGAGATCCTGGTCGGCGACCTGTGGATACTCGCCGGGCAATCGAATATGCAGGGAATCGGGAACCTTGCGAACGCGGAGGAACCTTCCCCGCTGGTTCATTGTTACGAGTATGCGGAACGATGGGCCATCGCAAAGGACCCGCTTCATCCCCTGCTGGAATCCATTGACTCGGTCCATTGGGGAAAACTAACCGATGAGGCGGAACGAAAGAAAGAAGCCGATAATTGGCGAAACACCACAACAAAAGGCGCGGGAGTCGGGCTTCCGTTCGCTAAGGAGATGGTCGAGCGTACCGGGATTCCCATCGGCCTCGTGCCGTGCGCACACGGCGGGACCTCCATGGATGAATGGCATTTCGGGAAGAAACTCGAAGGTGGCGCTTCCCTGTATGGTTCCATGTTCCGACGTTTCCAGGTAGTCGGTGGGAAAGTGAAAGGAATCCTGTGGTACCAGGGAGAGTCCGATGCAGGCCCGACATCGGCTCCCGAATTCGAGAAGAAATTCCGCGAATTTATCATGGCGGTGCGGCAGGATTTCAACCAGCCGGATCTTCCGTTTTATTACGTCCAAATCGGGCGGTTCATTCACTACAAGGTCTCCATTAACGATTGGAACATTGTCCAGGACGTTCAGCGCCGCCTGGCTACCGAGATCCCTCACTGCGGGATGGTCCCCGCGATGGATCTGGAATTAGACGATCTGATCCATGTCGGGACGGACGGCCTGAAACGCCTCGGCAAACGGCTCGCCAACCTGGCCTGCCGCGACCTGTTCGGGGAAACGGACATCCTTATCGGCCCCTCCGATCCGGTAGCGAAATATGTCAACGATGGCGGACACAAGGTCATTGTAACGTTCCAGAACGTAAACGGAAAACTGTCCGCGCCGGGGCGAGTGAATGGGTTCTCGATTCGGAATCAGGACCGGGCCGATCTGTACCTGATTTACGATCAACGCCTGGATGAAAGCATTCCCAACAGGATCATACTGGATCTTCAGGCCGAAGCTCCGGCGGATTCGATTCTTTACTACGGCTGGGGCGCAGATACGTACTGCAACATTGTAGATGAAAAGGACATGGCGGTCCCGGCTTTCGGCCCGATTCCGGTGGAACGATAAACGTAGGGTGGGCTTAAGCCCGTCTGCGGGCTAGCCCACCAACCACAGGATCACAGACTTCTCCCTCTCCCCCGGGAGAGGGTTGGGGTGAGGGAATTTTATTCAGGAGAAAGAAATGTCCCGATATCCATTTGGACTTATTTTGGCAATAGCACTCCTTTCCGGCGGCTGTGCCTCCACTCCAGGTCACAAGGCCGCAACGGCCAAATGCCTGAAACCGGCGCCCTGCCAAGCCACGGCGGACGGCTGGATCGAACTGTTCAACGGGAAAGACCTGACCGGGTGGAAATTGGTGCACCGTCGCAATGTCGATAGTTGGAGCGTTCAAGATGGGATCATGGCCAACATTGTTCCACCGGGCGAGGCCCCGCCGGATCTTGGGACGAATCTGGTGACCGTAGAGGAATTCGGTAGTTGTGAGTTGCATATTGAATTCAAGGTTCCGGAAGGTAGCAATAGCGGGGCTTTTGTGAATGGGCAGTATGAAATTCAGATACTCGATTCATACGGTCAACCTCCCAGCGCGGGGGCATGCGGCTCAATCTACGCGCAAATTGCCCCGTTGGTGAACGTCTCCAAACCTGCGGGAGAGTGGCAGAGTTTCGATATTGTATTTCATGCGCCGACAGTTGCCCCATCGGGGAAAGTAACAAAACAAGCACGGATGACCGTGTATCATAACGGAACGATTATCCACGATCATGTGGAGGTGAGTGAGCCGACCGGCGGGACCTACGTGCATGAGAAAGTACGGGAACGCGGCCCGATTCTTCTTCAGGGCGATCACGGAACCGTCTCGTTCCGCAATATCCGCATCCGACCGCTGGAGTGAACCACAAAGACATAAATCAAACATGGATACGGACGGCGCCCGTGCCACGGAATTCAAATAAACACCCCCGTCAGGGCGTTCTCCCAGGCGTCGCGCATCGCCGGGACCGATAGGCTGCAAATCTCTTTTCCGTCGGTCCAGATTACTGATAGCCGACTGGTATCGGTCACCCGGCCGATTGTATGAATGTCTACCTTATATTCGTGGAAAAGGCGCTCCACAGCAGGAACATCCTTATCCCGAACCTCGAACACAAATCCGCTCGATTCGCTGAACAGGAAATAGTCGGGTCGAAGAACTGTATTTGTTCCTTTCAGGTCGATTTGCAGGCCGAAATTAGCGGACGGATGAGCGGCTAGAATCATCTCCGCCAGGGATATCAGCAGACCCCCGTTCGAGATATCATGCGCAGCGCAAACCAGGCCGCGACCAATTGCCTCCACGATTCCGTAAATCAAGCCGCGTTCCAGCTCGTAGCGAACAATGGGGATTTCCCGACTAATCGGCAGTCCCAGAATCTGCTCGTACGCGGACCCGCCCAACTCGGCAAAACGATCCCCGGCTAATAGAATTCGATTACCGCTCTGTTTGAGGCCCTGTGTGACTGCTTTGGAATAGTCTTCCAGAACTCCCATGCAGCAGATAATCGGTGATGGAGGAATCGAAACACCGGTAACCGAGCGGTTGTAAAGAGACACATTGCCGGAGACAAACGGAATCGCTTCGGGATCGGCCTTGGGATCGTACAGATTTCGCGCGGCATCGGAGATCCCCCTGATTCCTTCCTCCAGCGCCCAGAAATCTTCGGGGACTTCGGGATTCCCGTAATTGAGACAATCGGTGAGACCGTAAGGACGAGCGCCGACTGCGGCGACATTGCGCATCGCCTCGGCTACCGCTGTGGCTCCACCCCAGTACGGAGAGACCTTGCCGTAATACGGATTCGCATCCACCGAAAGCGCCATCCCTGCAGGACACCCATCGAGAGGCGCGATCACTCCTGCATCGGCTTCACCGGGACGGAGAATCGCGTTGCCCTGAATTTCGGTATCGTAATGATGATAGACGGGGTGTTTCGATCCGATATTCGGGCTGCCCAGAAGCCGCAGCGTGATCTCGCCGATATCCGGAGGTTCGGGAATGGATGTGGCGGGAAACTCGATCACAGGTTCACGGCTCTCCCGATTATACGCAATTCCCTCTACCACAAAATCAATCGGCAGATCGCAGACCACCTCGCCACCCCGAAAGACACGCATCACCGGCTCTTTGAGCGCGGTCCCGATTCGGGACGCACCCGCGCCGGAGCAGATGCGCGGAAGGTCCCAGTCTTCGTTGTAGATTTTCAGCACTTCCGGCGTAAACTCCGGCGGCACGGCGAACAGATACCGTTCCTGGGTCTCCGCGCAGAGAATGACCTGGCTGGGCGTATCGGGTAACGCGACGTGGACACGGTCCAGGTCGATTTCCACGCCGAACCCGGCGGATGCGCCCATTTCCGAGGAGGCGCAGGCAATTCCGCCCGCACCGAGATCTTTCATGCCGATTTCCAGGCCAAGTTCCCGTGCCCGACGCCAGACCGCTTCATTGGCCTTGCGATGAAGAAGCACATTCTTCAGGAACGGGTCGGGAACCTGGACCGCGCCCTTGTTGGCCTCATCGGCATTCTGGTCCAGTGTGCCCGATGCGAACGATGCGCCGCCGAGACCGGTGTAATCGGTCGGTTTCCCCACCAGGATCAGGTCGTACCCAACCCCACAGGCGGGTACGCGGCTGTGGATGATCTCGCTTTCCTTGACCAGGCCGACCGAAACGACATTCACCAGGCAGTTGTCGTCGTAACCGGAATCGAACACGACATCCCCACCCAGGTTGGGAATCCCCAGCGCGTTTCCGTACTGCCAGATCCCCTCAATGACACCCTGTGCGATGGCGCGTGTGCGCTCGGCGTGTTTCCCGTTGGGATCGCCGAACCGCAGCGGGTCCGCCGAGCCGATCACCTGCGCGCCCATGCAGTCCACATCCCGCACAATCCCGCCGATCCCGGTCGCCGCCCCTTCGAATGGAAGCACCTGTGAGGGGTGGTTGTGGCTTTCGTGGGCGATCACAATGCCGTATCGGTCGCCATTGAACTCGGTCAGTTCCACGATTCCGGCGTCCTCTTCGGGGCCTTGGATCACCTTGCTGCCGGTGGTCGGGAGGTATTTCTTGAGAAGCGCCTTGCTGCTCTTGTAGGAGCAGTGCTCGCTCCATTCAATGTCGAAAATGAACAGTTCCGGCAGGGTGGGCGGACGGTTCAGGCGTTGCCGGATGCGCTGCGCCTCTGCCGGTGTCAATGCGAGTCCATACGAGCGGAGAGTCTCCGCCAGCCGTGTTTCATTGTCGAAGATTTCTTGCGCCAAGGTGTCCATATTCAGTTCCCCGGTCGTTCTGAGAGATGCAAAGAACATACCTTCGGAACACAAAAGTGCAAGGCTTTTCGGGGAGGGGGGAGAAAAGGATGACTCCAAGCCGGGTTGAGATTACAGAGAGACGGGGTTGTCAAACACCCACCCCGGAGAATGTGTCATCCCCACCCTATTGGTCTCGTCGAATGCCCCTTCCGAAAGGCATTCTTTTGACTGAAAATAACGGGCCTGGATCGGGATGGCAGCGCAGTCTTGCCATCGAAATCGAACACAAACCAAGATTCCCTGGAGGCATCGACAAATGAAAAAACTGATCCTTCTATCATTCATTTTTTGTATGTTTCCTCTCGACGCATTTGCCGGGAAGCTGGTCGAAGGCGTCCTGATGGTGGACGGAGCCCCTTTTTATCCGCTCGGAAGTTGGAATCATTCTGACACAACGCCCGAGGACGTTGCACGCCTGGGAATGAACACAAATTTCCAGGGCGCTCCCGAAGCCGAGAAAGATTTGGAAACATTTCGTAATGATATGCGACGATGCAACGAACTGGGGATTCAGGTTATCCCGTATCTTTTTTACGGGGGCGCTCGGTTCGAGCCCTGGACGCCGGAAGCCTTGGATACGATAGCAAAACTAAAAAATGAACCCAACCTGTTGTCCTGGTATGTCGGCGATGATATTTCGATGGCTCATCTGCCCGGTATCCGGAAGACCGTAACACATCTGCGGAAAGAAACTCCTGACATTCCTATTGGAGCCGACTACATTGAAGGACTTTCCCCCGAAGCACAAGACACTTTCCGAAACTTCATCGATGTCCGCTGCCAATACTATTACCCGATTCCACACGATCCCTTTGCGGACTATCTCACCTTTTTTGACGATCAACGTTCCGCTTTCGGTGACCCGTTGTGGACCTGGGTGCAGTGTTTTATGTGGGGATTTACCGGTTCGTTCCTCGATTTGGGCGACATCGGTCCCAGTCCGCTCCCGGACCCGGAACAAGTACGGCTCATGAGCTATGCCGCCATCAATCGCGGCGTCCGGGGAATTCTCTTCTTCTCACACCATTCGCTGTCACGATTGCCGGAAATAGCGGGTGAAGTGGCCCTCACCTGCCGGGAAATCAGCCTATTCAAAGATCATTTCGCGGCCGGAACTCCGACACTCAGCCTGAAAACCTCGCACGAATATGTAAACGCAGCTGCCTACAGCTACAACCATTCTGTGGTTGTCTCCATGGCACTGCTTAAGCCCCATTACCATCAATACGTCGATGAAGGAATTGTAGAAAATCTTACCGTTGATTGCCCGTGGACCGCCGACACACTGCCCACAGCTCTGCTGGTCTCTACACCGGATGTCATAAAATGCGGCGTGGAAACCACGCCTGAAAAGGACACCATTCGAATCACGATACCTCGATTGGAATTGGCGGGTTTTCTCCTTCTTTCTTCGGACCCGGCGGAACAGGACGCTTTGTCTGCTGCAGTGCAGGAAATCCCAGGGAAACTGAAACAACTGATCCTGCCCGCGGCGATTGCCCAAACGCGTAAGGTGAACGGCGTCGTATGGCAATTGGGTATCGACAACCTCAATAACCCTTCCACCAACGTGAGAAGATCCACCGTTGCCGGTGAGCATTGTGCGGATGCGCTCATAGAAGGACGTTACACAGACGCCTTTATCGCCTGGCGAACCACGATGCGCTCATGCCGAACCGTTCTCCGTGAGGCGATGGAATCTGCGGAACAACGTCGCGACTCCATCCCCGCGAAATATCGTCAATATCTGGCAAGCCCATACGGCCTGCACAATATTCGTGGGCTGGGTGAAGCTCCGCCGCTCAATGATCCGTGGCAATTCATTCGCAAATGGAAAATTACGGGACCGTTCCCGTTGGACTGGTCTGAGGAAAACGAGCCATACACACCAGCAGGTTTCGAGCGTACCTATCCTCCGGAAACCGACTCACAACCGAATGCACGATTTGACACGTTGGATGGTCCGGACACCTGGCGAAACGCCGAATCCGGCGTCTCGGGATTGTTGGACCCATCGGAATATTTCCGGACCGTAGAGAACGTTGTCTGCTATACGCGCGCCACGATTATCGCCCCAAGTGAAATAGACGCAAAACTCAGCATCGGAAGCAATGACGGCGCCCGCGTGTGGGTAAACGGGGAACTGGTCTATTCGAAGCATCTCGGCCGCACGGGGGCACCTCACGATGATGAAATAAAGGTCCGTATGAAAAAAGGAGCGAATCCCGTCCTGATCAAGTCTGAAAACATGGGACGAAGTTGGAAATTGTATTTCTCTATATACGATCCGGACCGCATTTTCTCATTGACTACCGACTAGAAAGGCCGGGGTGATGGGTTCGAACGAGCCGAGAACATAACTGCGGGGGATAGAAGTGCAAGGATGTTTGGGGGAGGGGGGGCGTCAAACCAGCATTTTTTTCTCGCTCTCCGCTGGGTTCAAGAGAGTTGAGGGGATTTGAACACAATGCAATCGATAGGATATTTTCTTTCTCATGCATAAAAGAGTTCGCACAGACGAACTGCCATCTCATTATCATATTGAGGACACGCGCCTAGTATTTGGTCTGGAGTGACCTGATTCAAGTCAATTCCCTTGCATCTCAAATCTCTGATGGCTGACGGGCATTTCTGCAACAGATTCTTTGTCAGCAGGTAAGATTCTCCATATTTGGATTGCGGGTTGATAACCAAGCCGACAGGTTTGATCTCAAGTTGAAAATATGCAGCGATACCTTCCTCGATGATTTTCTGCCTTTTCGGATCTAAGCAGGTCCCATACATCACATGCACACATTCATGATAATATTGGAACAAATATTGCTTTTCGTCATAACTTTTGGCAGAGATCCGAATTATGATGCCGTTGCTACAAGCCGGGTCGGGAATTGTGTCGATGGGACCCCCAACACCCTGGATCAGAATGTCAGTCAGATTCCAAATCGTTGATCTCGGTCCATAAATCTCTTGAATTTCACGGCATACATCGGGGTATTGAGCAAAAAATCTATTCTTGAATACAATAATATGATTCATTGTCGCCTCATCTGTTACCCCCTGTG
The DNA here is from genome assembly GCA_029568995.1 of Candidatus Omnitrophota bacterium. GTDB lineage: Bacteria > Hinthialibacterota > Hinthialibacteria > Hinthialibacterales > JAKPRU01 > JAKPRU01. The sequence continues at coordinate 26,111 of JAKPYU010000399.1, forward strand.
AGGGTATAGGCCTGAGATTGGTTGGCTACCGCTTTGCGGCGGAATATCTCCTCACTCGGTCATTATGCCTTGTACAATTTCAGAATGAACAAATGGGCCGGAATGAAGCCGATTCCATAAAAACCGAGTACTTTCCAACAGGATAGTAGGGTGATGGGTCCAGGCCCACAAGGGCTAGCCAACCAAGAGGTTGCCGGGATTGAAATTGAGCTGCTTTGATACGATAATTCACAGGACAGGATTATTTTCTTTCATCAAGTGACAAAAGGAGATACACCATGCGACATTTTATCATGCTCATTACTGCCTTCGGCCTCTTGGTGAACGGATGCGGGGACAGTCAACAGTCCGCGCAGTCACCGCAACAACCATCTCCAGAGCCTCTCTCATCTCCAAAGCGTCTCCCAACATCGACTCCTCAGACAGTGAGTATTCCGGGTGATGTTTCATTTTCGAGTATCGAATCACATGTTATACCTGGAGTGAAGCGGAGCCTTGATGTTCGTTTGAACAAAGCGGTGTCCGAAGATACGCTTCGCGCAATTGCCCTGAAATTGGAATCTGAGGATGCACGGAGCTACGACCGTACGTTCATCACCTATTACCTTCCCGGCATGGAAGTCGGTTCCGGAGCGTGGGCGACAAGCCATTTCGACCCGGACCTTGAAGTCCGCATCTTAGGTTTTACACCGGAGGAAGAAAAGAGACTTGCCGTCGAACCTACGCCCGAAAATCGCGAAATTATCGGCCGCTGGCGTTGTCAATTCCCTCCAAGTCGCATCACGATTTCCCGCGAAGGCGGCAAGATATACTTGGAGCAGAAATTAAAAGATGGCGGTAGTCTCAAGATAAACCTAGAAGAAAAACAGTCTCCATTAGGCCGTCGTTTCGACAAAGTTGAAGGCTCCAGTTCCGGCGATCACTGGATTGTTGATTCTCAGGCAAACCTCCAGATTCGCGATAACCAGGGGCTATTCACGACGGCGAAGAAAATTGATTGAATAGTATCGTAGGGCCCAAGCCCGTCTGCGGGCTGGCCCACCGGAGGTTGCCGGGATTGAAATTGAGCCGCTTTGATACGATAATTCACAGGATAGGATTCGTTTCTTCCATCAGGTGACAAAATGAACATGAAACCTAAGGTTCTCTCTCGACCACTGGATGTTCGTGCGCGCCTGGAGGAGTTGCGCAACTTGAAGAATGGTTGGCTTGAGGGAGGGGGACTGGCCCCGAATCCGGCGGCGCTCGATTGGCTGGCGAATGCTTTTGAGAAGCATTTCCCCGATCATCTGCAGCTGCCCTATGTTTTTCCTACGGCAGAGGGGGGAATACAAATGGAATGGTCTGTCGAGCCGAATGATGCGTCACTGGAGATCGACCTTAACACGCATCACGGTGCATGGCATTGCCTGAACATGATAACCGACAAAGAAATTACAAGAGATTTGGATCTGGAAGGTCCGGGGGACTGGAATTGGCTAATAGAACAGATACGGGAGATGGTTGGGCAGACAGTATGATTGAAGGGACATTTCTTTTTCGGCAAGTCAATCCATCGTGGGTTCAGGATGGCCATATAACATCTCAGGTTTTCAAGCCGACTGCAAAGGACAACAAGAGGCTATCGGTTTATGACGGGGATCGGATCAACGCCGAGAATTCATGGAAGCATTACACGAAATCTCTGGGGTACGAATCAGTCGGTGTGCTGGCCGTGACGGTTGCCGAGTGCGAGAGGGAAGACCTTAGCGTGGAATCCGATCCAACTCCTTTTCCCGAACATGCCGTCATTGATTTCACCGGAATAGCTGAGAGTGAAATGAAGCGGAAGGCAAAGCGGTTAAAGGCCGCAGCCGAATCCAGAGGTTGGCTATATCAAGCAGCGGCGTCTTACTATTCCAAACAATAAATAGTAGGCACATGGCTTGACTAACGAACGGAGTGGGATAGAATGGGGCATGATGACAAAACAGGATGCCCGTTCGCTCAGCCAAGAAAGTCAGGAAGATCTTCGAATGCGCGTAGTCCACGCGGTGGTCGAC
>JAKPYU010000401.1 GCA_029568995.1 Candidatus Omnitrophota bacterium
CCCTCCGGCGGGGCCGGTGATTGGGCAAAGAAAGTGGGGGAGAGGTCCCTCCCCCGAAGATCGGGGGAGGTTAGGTGGGGGTTGACTGGGTACCACAAAACTCCCCGGCCTGCCTGTCGATGACCGAGCTTTCTTAGGAGGAGCCGCCCGGAGTCTGACCCCCGCACTCCCGCTTCACCTTATCAACCCCATCTTCCTCAGCTGATACAAATGCCGCTGGTATTCCACATGCGTATCCAGCTGGGTATGGACATAGAACTGGTAGGCCAACAGGATCAGGGATGCAGCGATAACCAGGTACGCCAGCCGATCCCGCCTTGCCTGCGGTTCGATGACGCTGAGTCTCATCCCCACGAAGAGAGCCGCCAGCATGGCAAACGGCGCAAACAGGTCGTAATCCTCCGGGAACCCGCGATCCGCCCGCCACACAAATACATACACCGCATACCCCAGCGCCCCCAAACCGAAAAAAACCTCCATGGGCGACCAGCGGATACCCGACCGGCAACCCAAATAGACGAAAATCCCCAAGACCGCCGGACAGGACAAATAAAGCGTTTCCTGAACAAAATCAGCCAGATGGGAGAACGAAACCATCTCCCCCATGCCGTAAAACATGGCCTTGTCGCTCCCCACATTCATCTCCCCCCAGAACTGCCGCACCATCGCCCCCACCGAGCCGCCGTAGTACCCGACACAAATCCCTCCCCAAACCAGCATTTCAACAAGAACCAACGCCAATACCGCAAGCACAACGGGCCGCACCCCATCCCGACGCCAGGCAACAACTGCCACATAAATCACCGCCGGTAACATCCAGACCGCCGAAAGGTGAAACGGAAGCAGCAGACCATACGCCAACATCAGCCAAATCAGTGACTTGCGCTCAACCAGACACCGGGCCGCCAGGAAACACACCGCAATCATCCCGGCCACCAGCACCGGGTACACCTCAATATGCCCGAACCACATCAGCAAAAACCCGCCGCTCGCCAGGGCCATCCCGACCGGAATCCACGCATCCCGCCCGCTCTCCGCTGCCCAGATTCGAACCGTGCGAACCAGGAGATACACCACCGGTACTCCCAACGCACAGGACAACAGCGCCAGCGCCTGTTCCGCGTTCACCGGAAACGCCCACATCACCCACGTCGCCCAAACCTTATGCAGCAAAATGGTCAGCGGCTCGCGCAATTCCCCTTGCCAGACATCCTGACTGACAAACTCGACACACTCATACCCATCCCGCGAAATCTGCACCGACCTCAAAAACCAGCCCGCCACCGGCAAAGCCACCAACGCAACAAGCAGCCATCCTTTTCCCGTAAGTTTCATCCGCCATTCATGGATTCGATCCACCACAACCGGGTGCAGAAAAACCGGGTGGATCGCAACCGCCGCCGCCCGCAGGGGATACGGCACAAGCGGGACAAACCGCGCCATCCAAACCTGCGGCATCGAAGGTCCGAACACAAGCAAAATCAGCAGGATACATCCACCCGACACCGCTATCATCGCCCCACAGTCCTCCAGCCCCGCAAGCCGATACCAAGCCTCAATCAGCAAGATCCAGATCAAGAAGGCACACACTTGGGTCACAATGGAAAACGGCGCGTGGTGGGAAATCTCCGGCTCAGGCACAATCATGGGTATTGCGGCGATTTGCAGCGCCACAAGGATGAAAAACGGCCAGGCGGAATATCGCGAAAAACCGGTCTGCATGGATTCTTCTCGCCCCGCAATCGAAAATCCGTTACCCCCGTCACAGTCAACCGTTTTATTGTCTCGACAGGCAGTCCTATTTCTCTCTCCGCCCCGATGGGTTTCTACTCCGCCCTATCGGGGTCTCTTTTTGCCCCTCCCCAAAGGCCTTGCACAGGAATCGGACTATACTATGATCGTTGCTATTATGAAGACAACTTTCACCCGAACGATCATGATTCTTACACCCCTTCTTTTTCCCGTTTTTTCCCTGCAGGCAAGCGATGTTCCATCCGATGACACGCTGCCCCGGTATGTCTGCCCCTGGACCGATGCCAAAATCGTCGTGGACGGGATCCCCGACGAGCCTGTTTGGAACACCGCCCCCATGGTGACTTTCCTCGATGCGACCAATCGCAGCCCGGTGCGTCTTGGTACGGAGGCCCGCATTCTCTATACCGACGAGGCGATCTATTTCTCTTACTATTGCGAGGACAATCTGATCACCTCCAAAATGACTAAGCGGGATGACAACATCTTCAACGAGGAAGTAGTCGAGGTCTTCTTCAGCCCGACCGGGGAGCTGAGTACCTACTACGAATTTGAGGTCAATCCACTTGGCACGCTGCTGGACCTCACCGTGAAGAATAACTTCAAAATCGTGGAGACCGCGTCGGGCCGGACCGTTGACTATTCCCCCGGATGTGACACCGATTTTGCCTGGAACTGTAAAGGGATTCAGTGGGCCGTCTGGCAGCACAAGGAAGACGATAAACTGGTCGGATGGAGTGTCGAATTAGCCATTCCATTCGCCGGAATCGAACGACAGATCCCCGCATCGGGCGAAATCTGGCGGATCAACCTGTACCGGATCGACCGCAATGAGTCCGATCCGAAGTTGGATGAATACTCCGCCTGGTCGCCGACCATGCAGAATCCGGCCTCCTTCCATTGTCCGCACTTCTTCGGTTTCCTCGAATTTGCGGCCAAGGCAGAACCGGCAAAGTAGCCATTCGAGCACCGGCATTCCGGCGCAAGCCGGAATCCACTGTCCCCTTTGTCCACTACGTCCATTACGTCCACTTTGTCCGTTTATCGTTGCTCGACGGGCGTATACTCGACTCTCACCGGCCCTGTATAAACGGCTCGGGGCCGGAAAATACGGTTGTCCGCAAGATATTCAAGAAACCGTGCGGCCCAGCCCGATATTCGACTCACCGCAAAGATCGGCGTGAACATGGCCGTGTCGATCCCCAACGCTCTGTAGACAATCCCCGAATAAAAATCGACATTCGGGAAGATCTTCTTCTCAACTCCGAGTTCGGCACAAACAATGCCATCCAGTTTCCTGGCGATGTCATAGATCTTCTTGATCTCGGGATCGCTCTCCGCCATCATCGCCGCCAGGGGACCGAGTACGCGCGCTCGTGGATCGTACGCTTTATACACCCGATGACCGAATCCCATCACCTTGCGCTTGGTTTCGCGCGCTTTCTTGAACCAGGCTTCCACATTGTCTACCGAACCGATTTCCTCGATGTCGTAAAGAACGCGCTCGTTCGCGCCGCCGTGCAACGAACCTTTCAGGCTGCCGATCGCCCCGGATATCGTCGCGTAGGCGTTGGCTAATGAAGAGTTGATCACCATGGCGGTAAACGTGGAGGCATTCATGCCATGGTCCGCGTGGAGGATCAGGGCAATATCCATCATCCGTTCGGCAAGTGCGCTGGGACGTTCGCCCGTCATCATATAAAGCAAATTAGCCGCATGGGTGAGAGTCGGTTCCGGCTCAACCGGATCTCGTCCCGCGCGAAGACGGGCGATCATTCCGGTGATCGTGGCAATCTGGGCAATCAATTTGATTGCGATCTCCCGTTCATTCTCAACGGATGTGTCCTCGGCATCTTCATCCAGCATCCCCAGAACGAGAACGCACAATCCGAGGGCGGTCATGGGATGCGTATCGCGGACACGCGCGGTGGGAGAACGCTTCAAGACCGCCAGAACCGTCTCATCAATCGCCATGTGACTGGCCAGTTTCATACGGAAATTGTCCAGCTCTTTTCGGGTGGGTAGATTTCCATACAGAAGCAAATAGGCGGTCTCTTCAAAACTGGATTTCTCGGCTAATTCAAAAATGTTGAGTCCTCGATAGATCAGCCACCCTTTGGAACCGTTGACATAACCAATCTTCGTGCCACATGCGATGGCCCCTTCGAGACCCGGCTTGAGTTCGCATGTGATCGGCCAGTTCAGATCGCCGACCAGCGTCGGTTCAGGCTCATCATCCGTTTCCTGAGACGCCTTCTCTGCCGCCTGGCGGATGATCGCATTGATTTTCTCGACATCGTTCATCTGACTGTTGACCTCCACTATTTTGTGTCTTCTTGCCTTTGTGCCTTTGTG
>JAKPYU010000416.1 GCA_029568995.1 Candidatus Omnitrophota bacterium
CTCCGATCGTCCGACCGGAGTGATTGTCTCGGAGCCGTACCAGGTTCTTCGACTTTCCGGCAGCGGGAAATTCATCTGGAAATATCCGACGGAGCATTTCATCTCTACGCCGCCAACAGTGGCCGACCTGAATCGCGATGGGATGGTGGAGACCTTGTTTCTGACGACGGATGGAAGCGTGCATTGCCTGGATGAGAGCGGACAGGCCCGGTGGACGTGCGCATTTCAATCCGATCCGGGCGGATTCAAGAATGTTGTGGCCGCCGACGTGCATATTTCGGAAGGCCTGGAAGTGCTGTTCGGATTCGATGATGGCTGGCTTCGCTGCCTTTCTGCAGATGGGCGGGTTCTTTGGGAGTTCTACGGGGATCGGTTCCGTGTCGGTGGAATCTCCGTGGGTGACGCGGATGCCGATGGCGCGCCCGAAATCATTTACGGGACCGATAACGGGAATCTGTATTGCCTGAACGGATATGGCGAGGTCGAATGGCGGTTCAGCGAGTTGGCCCCATTCGGGCGATCCGGTACAAACCTGGCGGATCTGGACAATGACGGTGTGCCGGAAGTCCTGGTGACGCGCAGCAATGTCAACAACAAGTGCTGTCTGATTGCAGTAAGCGGTCGTGATGGAATGCTGCTTTGGCGCACACAAGATGTAATGCAGGGATATGTCTCCAATGCGGTGGTGGATTTTGAGCGAGACGGGAAATACGAGGTGATTCATGCCGACAAGGGGAACAACCTGTATGTGGAGAACAGTGACGGCTCTCGTCGCTGGCACGCTCCGCTCGACCAGGCTCGTGGGGTGTTTTGGGCGCCCGCTGTTGCCGATGTGGACGGGGATGGGCAGCTGGAGATCCTTGTCGGGATGCGTCAGCAGGCCCCCAATACCGGGGTTTGTGCGCAGTTGGTCGGTGCGGATGGCTCCATTAAGGAATCATTCACTTTCGGGACTGATGCCAACGCCGCTCCTGCGATAGGCGACATCGACGGTGACGGTGGATTGGAGGCGATTGTGGTCACCAAGGGGCCGAACCAGATTCAGTGTCTTACCTGGGAATCCGCCGGGCGGGTGGCCTGGCCATCTTTGCGCGGCAATTCGGCCATGACTGCCGCATCCAATGTGAAGGCCGGTGTTCCGCAACAGCCGGTTCCCAGGGAAGAACTCGGCGAGGTCAAAGTCGGTTTTGACCAGGTGTTCTGGGGAGAGAATGTCTGGGATCTTTCCTGGAGCAAGCCGGTTGAAGCGAATTCATTTGTCGAGATCACAATCGTTGCTGCCGATGGGTCACGGAAGGAACGGATTGTCGATGTAAAACCCGGAAGCGCCGATATGCAAATCACCTGGAGTCTGGCTCAGCGGGATGAGGTGACTGTGGGGATGCGAATGTGGTCTTCCGGCACGCGGACTCCGCAATTCTCCGTTCTGCGAAGGGTTCGAGCGATGGAACCGCAGCAGTGCGGATTGCCTGAGATAGAGACCCTGTGCAAAGAGGCCATTCACTCAGGGGACATGGCCGGTGCGGACACCAGTGGGCTTGCGTTGAAATTGACGCGGCTCCAACAGGCAAGCCGTGAATTGGAGGGAATGTCAACAGCGGGATCTTCGAATGACCAAATTGCCGGGAAGGCTACCGCACTGCGCAAACAAGCCAGTGAATTGAAGAGAATGGGGCGGATTCTGAAAGACCTCTGGGCCAGGGGCGACAGCGGAACGTACGTGTTCTGGCAGGATGCCAATCCCTGGGATGCCTTCGATCCCGCTGAGATACCGGAACAGTTCAATATGGACACGCCGATACGCTTCGAGGCCTGTCAGAATGAATTTGAAGACGCGGCGGTGACGCTATTCAATGTCTCCTCCCGACCTCTTGATGTCCGTTGCATGTTTCGGAAACCGGACCCCGGAGACAAATGGTATCAGCCGGAACCGGACCTGGCCCGCCGATTTACATTGCGGCGGAGCGTCGCGGTTCCTACCAGTCCAGGCGTTCCGGTTTTCGATGCGCTGCCGGAATTGGACCGATCCCGGTGTATCACGATCCCTGCGGGGGAAGCACGTCAACTCTGGCTGGTACTGAATACGCACGGGATGGAGCCGGGAACGCAGGAATTGACGCTTTATTTCGGATCGCTGGAGCAGAAATCCACATTCCGGGAGGTCCCGATTCGAATGGAGATCTGGCCGGTGGCGCTGCCGACGGATATCTATGCGGCGATGAACTGGTGCCGAGTCGATCCCGAAACGGCTTCAGAGCAGACCATCCAGGATATGGTGGATCACGGTATTTCGGTGAGCTATGGTCCGCCGCTGCCGGCGGTTCCGGTGGACGAGCAGGGGAACCTGGCGGGGCTGGTGGATTGGTCGAAGGTGGATGCCTGTGCGGATCGTGTCCCGCGTCCGTGGACGTTTCTGTTCAATGGTCCTCCGTCCTGCCGATGGCCGGAAGGCTTTCAGCCGGAGAAAGATTCCGAGCAGGAATTCCGGGGATTTCAGACGGCCATCGCGGAATTGACCTCCTATATGCAGGACAAGGGGTTCGACTATGACCATTGGGCTTTTATGACCGGAGACGAACCCTGGAACAACGGTTTTGGTGGGATTCCGGAGATGAAGCAATTCTGCGAGAAGGTGAAGCGGGCCGATTCGAATGTGCGAATTTACGCGAATCCGGCAGGGCTGGTGCGGGTCGAGTATCTTGAGGAGTTCAGGGACCTCATTGATATCTGGCAGCCGGAAGTGAATACGCTGAAACGGGACCCGGAATTGGTAAAATGGTTTCGGGAACATGCAAAGCGATTCTGGTTT
>JAKPYU010000419.1 GCA_029568995.1 Candidatus Omnitrophota bacterium
CTCCTAAGAAAGCTCGGTCATCGACAGGCAGGCCGGGGAGTTTTGTGGTACCCAGTCAACCCCCACCTAACCTCCCCCGATCTTCGGGGGAGGGACCTCTCCCCCACTTTCTTTGCCCAATCACCGGCTCCGCCGGAGGGAAGCTCGCGATGACGGAACTCGGTAAAGGGAATTCAGTTACGGAACACTAGCCGCATTCGAAAAAACCTGTGAAAGTATCCTCAGAACGCACAATCAAAGGAGTGGCCGAACGATGGATCGAACAGAGATGAATCGTCGAGATTTCATGAACCAGACCGCCAAAACCGCAACGGTTGCTGCATTGGCCGGGATGATCGCAAAACCCGCCTCCGCGCGGGTGCTCGGAGCCAATGACACCATCCGGATCGGGATTATCGGAACCGGCGGACGCGGTCAATGGGGAATGAAGGAGTGCATCGCAGCGGGCGCGCAGATCGCCGCTGTCTGCGATGTCTGGGACGTCCGGCGAAACGCCGCCAAGGCCAAAGCAAACGAACTGGGTGGCGGTGACCCGGACCCCTACCTGGATTATCAGGACCTGCTGGCACGCGAAGATATCGACGGCGTATACATCGCGGTCCCGGACCACTGGCATCATGACATCCTGATCGATTCGGTTAAGGCCGGGAAAGACGCATATACTGAAAAGCCGTTCTCAAAGACCATTGAGGAAGGCAAGAACATGGTCAAAGAGGTGCGCAAAACCGACCGCATTGTCCAGGTCGGCAACCACCGCCGCAGCGGGGACCACTGGCTTCGCGCACGGGATCTCATTCGATCCGGCAAGATCGGCAAGGTCGCGTGGGTCCGGGTGTTCGATACGCGCGACTGGTCCCGGGGAGACCCGTTTCTGAATGAGGAATTTCGCGGGGAGGTGGACTGGAAACGATTCTGCGGCAAAGCCCCCCAGCAACCGTTTGATGTCAAACGGTTCTTTGCCTGGCGCTGGTTCTGGGATTTCGCAGGCGGTCTGACCACGGATATCGGCGCGCACATGATTGATATTGTCCAGTGGCTGATGGACGTTGACGGACCCAAAAGCGCTACCTCAAACGGCGGAAACTACTACTTCGATTTCTGGCAGACTCCCGATGTGGCAGTTAATGTTCTCGACTACGGGAAGTTTCTTGCCAATTTCGATGTCCAGTTTGTGAACGGGCATGATGATGTCGGCGGAACTTTCTATGGTTCGGAAGGCGTCCTTGTTGTCAACGGCCACCACCGCGTTTATCTCCGTGTCGACAATAAGGAGACAGCCGATATTGATGAGTCCAAGCAGCCGGTCGAGGAATGGCAAGGAAAATACGAGGGACCTGCGCATGTACGTAATTGGCTTGATTGCATGAGAACCCGGAAAGAACCCAACTCGCCGGTGGAAGTCGGCCACAAGGTGATCTGCGCCGCGCATCTCTGCAATCTCTCGTACCGGAACGGGAAAACCATGTTCTATAATCCGGAGACCCAGGACTATTGCTGAGATTTACCAGCCGATACAGGGTAGCGATTCGGAACCGGACGAATCGCTACCCTGAGATCAACAGGATGATTTTGCACGATTCCAGTGTTGTGCAACCGAACAGTCCTCACAACATCGTCATTGCGAGCGAATCGTGGCAATCTCGAACGTAGGCCTGAGATCGCCACGTCGCGGCCCTTCGCAGACTCCGGGCGGCTCCTCGCGATGACGGGACTCAGTCAAGGCAATCCAGTTACGGAATACTAGCCGTACTTCAACAGGAAGAATTGAATCATGAAACATCCCCTCTCATCCTTTCTTGCCACCGTCGCAATTCTGGGAACACTCCTTGCGGTCCCCGCTTCCGCCGAAACCAATACAACTCGGAAAACCGCAGGCGTTCTCTATCCGCGAAGTCTCTCCGACAATGCGCTTGCGAATATTCAGAAATATCAGTGGGCGAAGAATATCCAGGAATCCATCGTCAAAAAGGCGGAGAAGTGGAAAGAAGCATCCGATGAGGACCTGTGGAACATGATGTTCGGTTCAACCCTCCACCGATCCTGGATGGTCTGGTCTGACGGTTTCTGCCCTCAGTGCAAGAAAGATGTCAAGATGTACTCCTGGAAGATGGACCCATGGGAGCATCCGTTCAAGGTTCAGTGCCCCCATTGCAATGCACTCTTTCCCACGAATGATTTCGCCGCTTATTACCGTTCCGGGATTCATCCGCTCGGACGTGGGGTATTCGATCCGGGTATTGCGGATCGCTCGCTTCTTTTCAATACGGACCATCCCGACCCGGCAGATCCGCTGCATCTGTTTGGAGTGGATGACGGAACCGGCTATGTACAAGACGGCAAGAAATGGCGGTTTATCGGAGCCTATCTGATTTATGGACATTGGAAGAGATTAGTCGTCGGCGGTATTGTGAATCTGAGCGAAGCCTATTTTGTCACACAGGACCCGATCTATGCGCACAAAGCCGCGATCCTGGTGGATCGTGTAGCAGATGTCTACCCTTCTTTTGATTTCAAGGAGCAGGCGGTCTGTTACGAACGAAAACTCGGATCGGTCGGATATGTCTCGATGTGGCATGATGCCTGCGAAGAGGTCCGCGATCTGGCGCAGGCCTATGATCGGATATTCGATGCACTCCCCGGAGATACCGATCTTGTCGCCTTTCTGTCCGGGAAGGCCACACAATGCGCATTGCCTAATAATAAGGACTCTTTCGAGAAGATTCAGGACAATATCGAGAACCGGATCTTCCGCGACACGATTCATAATGAATACAAGATTCGATCCAATTATCCGCGAACACCCCTGGCGATTCTGACTTTGAAAGCGGTAATCGGGTGGCCATCGAATCGGACGGAAGTGCTTGATTTAATCTCTAATATCGTCGAGACATCTACAAAGGTGGACGGCGTCACCGGCGAGAAAGGACTCACCGGTTACGGAACCATCGCCCCTCGTGCTTTGGGGGATATGATCGCTCGGTTCGACCGCCTTGGCGGTAATCTTCTCGAAGATGTCTATGCGAAACACCCGGTGCTGTATGACACCTTTCGATTGCACATCGACACGTGGTGCATGGAACAATACTATCCCGCAATCGGAGATTGCAGCGCGTTCGGCCAGAAAGTGGCGAGTTACTGCGGTGTGCATTGCGCTCGTCCCGCCGCCGGGCCGGAACCATCGTTATTTCAATTCCTCTGGAGACTTTACAAACTAACCGATGATCCGGCGTTTGTTCAGGCGCTGTATATTGCCAATGACCGAAAAGTGAACGGTCTTCCATACGACCTCTGCGCCGAGGATTCAGAGCAGTTTCAGAAACAGGTGCAGGAGGTGATCGACAAGGTCGGCACGGAAATCTCGCTGGGCGATGTAAACAAACAGGGATGGAAGGTTGCCATTTTGAGGGCGGGAAACGGGGCAGATCGACGGGCGGCGTGGATGGATTATGATTCCACTGGCGGCCATAGCCACCGTGACGGCATGAACATCGGCTATATTGCCAAGGGGCTGGATCTTTTGCCTGACTTCGGCTATCCACCGGTGGGATACGGTGGCTGGGATTTCCCGGAAGCAGTCTGGTACACAATGACCGCCGCACACAATACGGTTGTGGTGGACGGCAAGAACCAGGAGCGAGAGGATGGAACGACTACGCTCTGGGGAAGCGGAAAGAACATCCACCTGATCCGGGCTTCCTGCCCGGAGATGATTGCTGGAGATCGGTACGAGCGGACGCTGGTCATGGTGGATCTGTCCGAGCGAGATTCGTATCTCCTCGATGTCTTTCGTGTTGTCGGCGGCGCGGACCACGCGAGGTTTCTTACACCATTCTTTGGAACGCCAGTATCCGAGAGCCTGAATCTGAAACCCGGTGATGATTTCGGTCATGATACATTCATCCGAAATACACAGACCGATTCAGCGCCCAAATCTCCCTGGATTGTCGATTGGTCCATCAAGGATTTTTACAAGTACCTCCCGGAGGACAGGCAAATTCACCTTCGGTATACGGATCTCACCAGCAACGCGGAAGCGTCTCTTGCCGAGTGTTTTGTAGACGTGGGAGAGAATTACGGCGGCGGGCAGCAGTGGGTCTCTCGGCTTATGGTCCGCCGGAAAGCAGAGACTGCACCGCTGGCCTCGTGCTTCGTGGGTGTTATTGATGCGTATGAACAGACACCGAATATCAAGCAGGTGAAACGTCTACCATTAGAAAGTCCAGATGGTACAACCCTGAATGACATGAGTGGCGCCCTCGTTCTGGATACGGCGGATGGACGGCAACAGGTATTTGTTTTTGCCGATTCTGCCAAGGATGAGACAGTAGTACAGCGTGATTTAAAGATGGAATTTGTTGGCGATGCCTGCCTTGTATCGGGCAAGAAGAATCAGACGGATTATCTCGCATTGTTTAACGCGAAGTCTCTCCGGATTGGCAAGATTGAGATTAACCTGGACAGGCCGGTTGAGTTCCTGGAAATATCCATCAAGAATGGAAAGGCGCAGATTCTGACTGGGGATGTAAATCTCGCAGACAGAGTAGGAATTGAGAAGCAATAGTGTAATGTAAACGAGCAGTTGTACATTACCGGCGGGGCGTGGCAATCTCATTGTTCGAACGAGCGAGATTGAGATCGCCACGTCGCAGCCCTTCGCGGACTCAGGGCGGCTCCTCGCGATGACGGGGCGGGGCACGGACGGACATGAACGAACACGGACGGTGGAGGGTGACTCCTCCTGCTATCCGGTCAACCCCCACCTTACCTCCCCCAAGCTTGGGGGAGGAAGATCTCGCCCACTTTCTTTACACCAATCACTGGCTCTGCCGGAGTGCCGCTCGCGATGACGGGGCTCTGTAAGGGTAATTCAGTTACAGGCAAGTAGCGGGAGAAGGGAGGAGTGTTCCGGACACCTTCGAGTGGCCCCTCTCACTCGCGGAGACTACAAGCGTTCCGCAATTCTACATTGGGGCTATGAAGCCCTCGGAGTAGCCCGTCAGGGAAACGCGGCCCGATACTGAGTTTCCAGCCACTCCACCCAACGGTCCAATCCCTCGCCCGTCTTGCAGCAAACCTCCATCACAGGCAGGGTCGGATTGACCAGACTGACGTTCTTCATGAATTCATCGCGGCTGAAATCCGTATACGGGATGAGATCCGTCTTGGTCAGCACAACAAGGGCGCTTGCCTGGAACAGTGGCGGGTATTTCAGCGGTTTCTCGTCGCCTTCCGGCACACTCAGCACAGCGACCTTGGCGTGTTCGCCGATATCGAACTCCGCCGGACACACAAGGTTGCCGACATTTTCGATGAAGATCATCCGTCGGTTGTCTAATCCGATGCGGTCCAGCGCCTGCCTGACGTGGTGCGCGTCGATATGGCAGCCGGTCCCGGTGGCGATCTGGATGCTGTCCACCCCGCATCGTCCGATCCGGTCCGCATCGCGCGAAGTGGCAAGGTCTCCCTCAATCACGGCCAGGCCGGACGGGTCTCCCAGAAGGGGAATGCTCTTTTCGAGCAGAGTCGTCTTGCCGGACCCCGGCGACCCGATGAGATTCGCACAAAAGATGCGTCGTTCCCGAAGCATTCTGCGGATTTCTTCCGCCCAGACTTCATTCGCTTTCAGAACTCGTTCAAGAAGTTTTACTTCAGCCATCAGTCTTCAACCTCCATGGAATACAACAGCAATTCTTTGCCGGACAGGACTTCGGGACACAGGCTGCCACACTCGCTGCAGACAAGATAGAGATCTTCCATCTCGCGGATTTCATCGCACTGGGGGCATCGCGCACGGACAGGGATTTCCACGATTTGGATTTCCGCGCCTTCCGCAACGGTATCCGCCAGAATCCACTTCAGGCATTCGGTGAGCGTTTCGGGCACAAGGGCGCGGTATCGGCCCACATGAATCTCCAGACGGAGAATCCGTTTGGCTCCGGCCTTTTGGCCCTCCTGTGCAATCGCACCCGCAAACTCCTGGGCAATTGAAAATTCGTGCATAATGTTACGATTTAACAGTAGATGCTACCATCGGGAAAGGCGACTGGGTATTCTTCGGACAAATCGGTGTGACGGGGACCGGCCTCATGCCAATCTTCTCCCGGAGGGAGAGGGAGAAGAAAGGTTTCCCGGCGGAGACAGTCTTTTATCTGTATCGCGAAGATCGGGCATTCTCTGAGCCTGTCGACGGGGGAGACACGGAGTGGGCTAAAATGCTGCACATTTTTGTCGCCCCGCTCTGGTCTCCCCCGGTCTTTGAGTACGCAATTTGTCCCGTCTATACCCGCCCGGTCTTCATTCGGCGGAGACCTGTTCGACGAGTCGGGACAACCGGGTTTTCTTAACCTCCTCGCCCTCCTTGCTCATTTTCTGCGTCAGGTACTCAATGGCCGCGTCCTTGCCCAAGACCGTCTTGATTACCTTCCCGGCACAGCGGACAACCTTCTCGTCGTCGTCATTCTTCACCTTCTCCACAAGAGGATCGATGGATGGAAGACCGATGTCGATGAGGGCCTGTACGCAGGGATAGGCATCCTCGAAAGTCTGAACACGTTTGACACTCATGCTGAATAACGCGAAAGTCAATCGGTTGACGAGAAGTGATACCGAGTGCTGAGATTGAAGTTTCCCCAGCAATAGGATTGACGTCTTGACCATCCCTTTTTGACTCTCGATATCAGCGGATTCCGTTATAATCTTCTCCGCTTGCTTTATGGCCTCATCTCTGGCGGCGACAATCATTACTGTCGCGTTCTCTCGTTCCTTGGGATTTTCGGAACGAAGTCTCTCGAGGACGTTGTCCCTATTCTCCAGGCTCTCACCAACAGAAAATGAAGAGATGAAGGCGACCAAAATTATGATTGTCACAAGAAACGCACGGTTCATTCTACGATCTCCTTTTTTGATCATTGAAGGTTCCAGCTCAGGTTCGTTGGGCCAGCGCCTACTTGGCCGTCGTTCGGCACGTCTGCTGGAATGATCGGCGCCCAATTTGTCCCAGTAGGTGCATCTAACTGTTTCATGGAGAATCGCACGAAGTGCGATTGAATTGGTGAACATCGAACATGGGTATCGGTACCGTTCAGTGTGAGGGTTGCAAAGGACTTGAAATTAGCGCGAAAACGATAAATTTCATTCTGCGCAACAGGATCTGGAATTATCAGACCTGGCATGTCAAGGTCGTAGATGATGCCATTCGCAGTGGGACTGTCATCTCTGAGGCTGTCCAGGCTCGTATCGTTGCCTTTTGGTATTGACACACTGAATTCATCATCGTCAATTGTGGAAGTGCCATCGCCTATCCAGCTATGATGTTCATGGTCCCTATCAAGATAGAGACTATACCCAGGATAGCTGAAATTTGTGGGATAAACCGTAGCCCAAGTCTCCTCTCCATAACCCATCCAATAAAAGGCCCCGTTGTAATAGATTCGCATTCCAAGGCTGTACGTGTGGGGCACGGCGTAGTTCCAGTAGTTATTCCTCTTGTCGTTGTCATCCGAAACAGAACCCGTCAATTTCACAGTCGGCGTGCCCACTTCCAGCACCGTGAAATCAACGGAGTCGACGCAGTTGACAATATCTTCCCCAGCTACTTGCCCCTTCACATCAAGCCCCGTGTCCCTCATCGTGGAGCTATGGGTGTTCCCTTCGACATACAAGTCCAGCGGTAGTGAGGAATTGGCGAACTTGTTGTCCGTTCCGTTGAAGGTAATCTCTGTTCCACCGGTGGCAGCCGTAAAGACTTTTATCTTCGTATCGCCCCGTGTCAGAATCACGTCACCGCCCCAGGAAGTCGGTAATGCCTTTTGGATGGTAATTTTCTTCCGAGGGGGATTATTGTCTCCCAAGTTCTTGACCACAAGACCTCCCACACTTTCCTCGTTTTCCTCAGATATTCCGTCAATGTCCAGATCCACCTTTACGACATAAACCACTACCGTGACATCCCCGCCGGTGATGTCATCGCCGGTGCAATCAAAACCGTGATGACGGCCTGTGATTGTGTAAGCGGCCGCGCTTTCAAACTCATACCGTGCCCAATTATCCTCATGTTCTTTTGCAGTACAAGGACCCATTGACGACCAGGTTACGTCCGAGCGCAACTGACACCCGGAGAAATTGTGCGCTGACCAAAGCCATTCAGTCCAGTTCGATTCAATCAATTCCCTGAGGAATAAGTCGAACTGAATTATGTATTTCTCCCCGGGGCCTTTGTATCCTTTATATATTATATCGGGTTCATCCTCTTCAGTCTTGAAGAAGTATTCCTGGGATAATGCAGGCTCCTTGACCCAAATCGCCCGCACGAGCGACGGTGGGTTCTGACCCGTCGCGTAGACCGACACCGAAAACTGCGTGATCGTGCAGAATACCATAACCAGAATAACGGCCAGTTGCTGCAAGAGCAACGGACAACGATTGAAGCGTTTATGAGATGTGTGGTTCTGAATCATCGGACATGCCTCCCTTCTATTTCACACCTTCAGGGTTCTTGAGTGAGGTTGCGGCCGCCCTGGTTTGGAGCGCATTCTCCAGGCAGCGTTTCAGCGGTCCGCCCTCGGGCAGCGGACCCACCCGCTCCAGTGTGTCGTTCGTCAACTCCATCGCCTGGTCGGGTTTCTTCTCCCGGAGCGCGATCTGCGCCAGCACCCGCTTGACATGCGGCACAACCCCGTCATACGGAGCGTTCTCCAGGATGTGATTCAACAGCCGCCTTCCACCGTCGAGATCCCCTTTATCCAAGGCGATATACGCGGCGAAATTCATGGCCGCGTTCGCCCCGGAGAGGGTCTGCGGGTAGTATTCGTCCATGATCAGCATAGCCAGACGGTTCGATTCCTCGGTTTCGTACCGCCAGCCCAGGCTTTCCCGGTGCTTTTCGAGAATGCTTGCGGCAAGATTCATGGGGAGTTTGGCCCGCGCTTCTTTGGTCGCCATCAGGTCGCTGTTCACCAGTACCCGCGTGAACTCCGCGATTCTTCGGATATCGCTGGGGGTCTCGTCCATCCCGTAAGTCAAGTTGCGTGAGCGAAATAGGAGATGTTCGGGATCATCGGCGTTTCGCGCCATGTAATCCCGGAACGCATCCCGCGCCGCGTCATAGTCCTGCCCCTGGAACAGGAGAACGGCGGTCCGATACAGCGGCAGATCCTTGCTTTCATCTCGATCTGAGACAGGCGCGTCCTCAGCGGACAGAATGGCCTGGATCTGGTCCAGTTCGGTCAGGGCCTCGTCATAGCGTCCATCCGCCGAAAGGCATAGCGCCTTCGCGATTCGGTTTGCAAGCGGACGGCGTTTGGATTCCTTCAGCTGCGGCAAAATCTCCTGCATGGCGAGGGAATCCGGCCGGTCAACGCGCATAGACCGCAGATGGCACAGCACGTCGATCAGGTCATCCCCCAGGCCGTGAAACTCGCGGACCTCATCGCTGTATTCATCGCCTGTCTGCCGGTGGTATTCCTCAACCGCCATCAGGGCGAATTGCCCGGTTTCTCCGCACGTCTCAAAGAACTCACGGTAAACATTTTTATCCCAGCATTCCGCGATGGCCGTTCTGAAAATCGCCAATGCCTCGTCTTTTCGATCCAGGCGTGCCAGGACACGCGCCTTGGCGAGATTGCCCCAACGGAATGCGTGGGAATCGGGAGAACTCTTTTGAATCAGGGCGTCGATCTCGGCAAGCGCGGCCTGAGCGCGTTCGGGCGTTTTGGAGAACCGGGCCAGGTCGCGGGCGGCTTCGCCCACAACTGCCTGATCGTCCGAGACTTGCATTGTCTCGCTTGCGCGCTGAATCCGTTCCGCAACGGGTAGATGTTTGCTCTCAAGGATGAACGCCTCCACCCGTTCGGCGTCCGTTTGTGCGACAACTATGGAACACGGGAATAGGAAGATCAGGGTAATGAGTAGAGATACACGTTTCATCATCTTCGACCTCCGGACATACCTCTATCGTCGCCATTCTATATGGCGCATTTCGGGCCTTTGTGCGGATATAGACAGACCTTTAGCCGTCCGTGGTGGGTTAGCCCGCAGAAAGGCTCGAGCCACACCCTACGTGCAGAGGGGCTTGAAGCCGCACACTACATGTTTTTGCGCTGCCTTCTTGTTACTGTTTGTTGCAGGGGGGAAATTGATACACGTCCGGCAACCCTCTGCTCCCGTTTTGCATAGCCCTTATACCTCCGTTACATACCCTAGATATGGAAGAGAGAACCACTCGTATAGGAGTGTATCGCAGTGGGAGAATTGTGTCAAGTAGATTTTTTAATTTTTTTCGGGGGGGATTGTGTATAGAGGAGATTCTGACAGGCAGGGACGCCTGTCCTACTTGGAAGAACCCT
>JAKPYU010000428.1 GCA_029568995.1 Candidatus Omnitrophota bacterium
CGGACCGTGTTTGCGCAATCGAAGGAAAACGTCATTTAGCGGGCATTTATTTTCATGATTTAAATCCCGCTAGATCATTCGTTGAATATTTAAATCAGGCCGGTTTGGATATCAGTGTCCAGACTTACAAGAGCGGATGCCCGCCTTGCGCACTGACTAAATTACCCTTGATAGCCGGATTCGAGGTTGTGGATTTTGTTGTGGATACAATGGACCGGGCGCTGGGCGAGAGCGCATGAACATGCGCCACGCATTTCCCTTTGAGGAAAACAATACCAATGCGAAAATCTGTCTACCTTGGAATCGACTTCGGGACTACCGTCCTGAAGATCTGTGCATTCGATTCCGCAACAGGACACATCCTGGCTCATGCCTCAGAGAATTTGAAAGTCCGTCATTCCGCAAACGGCGGACGGGAACAGAGAATACCGTCTATCAACCGGATTTTCTCGGATCTCGTGCATGAAATTCAAATCCAACTTGGTGCAAGGTGGAATCGCGTGGAAAGCATCGGTCTCGCGGCCCAGGGGGGAAGCACCCTGATTGCGGATCGCAAGACAGGCAAACCTCTAACCTCCATGATTCTGTGGAATGATGGACGAACGCATGGGTACACGGAAACACTCGCTGAAGAGATTCCTCTACAATATCGAAGAAAGCATTTATTCTGCGATTCCCTTCCGGCTGGACTGGGCCGTCTACTCTGGCTGAGCGAGACTAGACCGGGATTATTTCACGAGAATCATATTCATGTCGGCGCAGGAGAATATCTATATTTCACATTGACAAATATCTGGCGGCAAGATCCTGGGAATGCTATTCAAATCGGTTCGTATCATGCGGCGAAAAAGAGACTCGATTCCTTCCTGTTTCGGCGGATCGCGGTCCCGCTTTCCTTTGTCGCCTCCCTGCGTCGCGGGCATGAGACCGCACCGTTATCTCTACAGGGTGCTCGCCTGCTGGGGCTGCCTGAAGGAATTCCGGTGGCCGGTCCCTATATCGACCAGGAATCGGGATTCCTGTCGGCGGCTCGTGTCTCCAAACGTCCGCTTCATTGTTCACTGGGCACTGCATGGGTGGGCAATTTCGTTTTGCCGGATGAGACAACCGGCTTCTCGCCAACTCAACTCGTCTTGCCTTCCCCACTCGGTCGTGGAAGGCTCATCGTTCAACCGTTACTGACCGGAAATACCGCATGGGATTGGGGATTGCGCACATTTGCCGACAATAATCTCAGAACCGCTATCGCCAAAGCAACCCGCATTTTCTCTAAATCACTACTGCCGAGAGATGGATTGGTCGCGTTTCCCTGGTTCTCACAGCCGAATCCGCTTTACTCTTCCAGCCACGGAGCCGGAGGATTTTTCGGATTGGACGCCCAAACAACACCGGACGACCAGTTACGTGCTCTGGCGGCGGGAATGGCCTTTGAATTGCGGCGAGTGTTCGGTTCCCTCATTGAATCCGACCGCGTCGACAGCATTGTATTGGGCGGCGGCGCAAGTAAGGGAACTTATTTTCAAGAAATGATCGCCGGATTGTTTTCCCCTGTCCCGGTGTTCCGGCAGATGGAAGAGGAATTTTCGACGGCACGAGGCACTATTTTCTCTTTCGATCCGAACGTCTCTCAAACGAAAAGCCGGTTGATATGTCCTCCCGATAGTGCCCTGCTGATGAAAATTCGGCATCATTATGATTACTATCTCAAGACAATAAGTAGACTTTACCCGCTTTGCGCCACAGGCAAAGCATTCTCATTTGCCGAGAGGGAATAATGAACCGTCAGCCAAAAATCGGATTGCTGCCCCTTTACCTGGAACTGTATGACAAGACACAGCCTGAATTGCGCAAGTGTTTCGAGCCTTTTCTTGAAACGATTGTCAACGGATTTGTCTCGGAGAATGTGCAAACCGTTCGCGCGAAGATTTGCCGCCTTGCATCCGAATTTCACACCGCCGTGCAGCAATTCCGGGACGAAAATGTCGACTTGATCGTCACCGTGCATCTGGCTTATTCCCCGTCACTGGAGGTAATCGACGCACTCCGGTCGGCAGGAATCCCCATATTGATCCTGGATACAACACCGGATTACGATTTCGGGTTAAATGTAGATCCCGCGAAAATCATGATGAATCACGGAATTCACGGCGTTCAGGATTTGGCCTGCATGATGCACCGTAAAGAGATTCCCTACGAAATCGTTGCGGGGCATGTCAGCGGATCGAATGTGTTGAAACGAGCAGCCGGTGTCGCCCGTGCGGCCTGTGCGGCGCGGATTCTGTATGAGACCAGAGCACTCCGCGTGGGCAAAATATTCGAAGGGATGGGCGACTTTTCCGTTCCCGATCAACTACTATCCGAGGTTTTCGGAACGATAACGGACGAAATTACAGCGGAGGACCTGTTCGCTGAGATTCAGGCGGTCTCTTCAGAGAATATCAATCAGGAGATTCGTTTCGATCATAAACAATTTCGCGTAGATATTCCGGAACAAGTGCATAAGCGGTCTGTTCGGGTGGGGCTGGGACTTCGACAGGTTCTCGCAAAGGGGAATTACAATGCGTTCAGCGTAAATTTCCTGGCGTTTCAAGGCGGACCGAATTCGCCGGAGACGGTTCCATTTCTGGAAATCTCAAAGGCCATGCAGCGTGGCCTCGGGTATGCCGGAGAAGGCGACCTGTTGACCGCCTGCCTAGTCGGTGCACTGAACGGCGCTTTCGGCAGAACAACATTTACAGAGATTTTCTGCCCGGATTGGAAAGGCGAATCCCTTTTCATTTCCCACATGGGCGAGATCAACCCGGCTGTGGCGGAAGGAAAGGCTCTCCTCTGCGAGAAAGAATTCCCGTGGACACCTGCCGGAAATCCAGCCGTACTCACCTGCGCACCTGCTCCCGGCCCGGCGGTACTCGTCAATCTTGCTCCCGGCCCTGCGTCTACATTTCATTTGATTATTGCCCCGGTCGAAGTTCTTCCCGATACAAATCGCCCCGAATTTCAATCGACCGTTCGTGGTTGGATTCGCCCCCGCTGTCCCCTGCCGGAATTTCTGGAACAATACTCCCGTGCAGGAGGCACACATCACAGCGCCCTTATCCTCGGAGATCAGACGGAATTCCTGAACGTTTTTGCGGTTTATGCCGGATTGAATAAAACAATAATCTCCTGAAAACCGAGATGAATTCATGAACGAACTTGCTCAGTTCCCCCTTTCATTCCTGGATTATGCGGCATTCGCCGCCTATTTTGTGGTTCTCTGTTGGATCGGATATTGGGTTGGCCGAAAAGAAAAGGTCGATTCCGACGACTATTTTCTCGCCGGACGGACTCTGCCCTGGTACGTTGTCGGAGGCTCGTTCATCGCCTCCAATATCAGTTCCGAACATTTTATCGGAATGATTGGCAGCGCGTTCATTTACGGAATCTGCGTGGCCGCATTCGAATGGACTAATGTCGGTTCATTCTCACTCCTCATCTGGTTCTTCATTCCTTTCCTTCTGGTAACACGGATCTTTACAATCCCGGAGTTTCTGGAACGGCGATTCCATCCCTTCCTTCGACAGTTTTTTGCCATTGTGACTGTCATCAGCAATATCGTGGCGTTTCTGGCTGCCGTTCTGTACGGCGGTGGCCTGGCACTGCATAAGCTGTTCGGCTGGAATCTGTGGTTTGCGATTGTTGTATTGGGTGTCGTGGCAGGAAGCTGGGCAATTTACGGAGGACTAAAATCCGTTGCCTGGACTGATTTCTTCACCGTGATCATCATGCTGGTGGGTGGATTGATGGTAACGCTGCTCGGCCTGTACATGCTTTCGGGTGATTCTCATTCCCTGGTTGATGGTTTTCGGGTGATGCTCGAACGGAACCAGGCGAAGGGCGGAGTGTGGAAGGAGGCGGTTCTTCAAAACGCCCGGCAAATGGTCCATCAGGATCAGTACAACCGGCTTTCCGTGGTACAGCCGATCACACACAGGGTTGTTCCGTGGCCTTCTCTGATTTTCGGGGTGTTCACATTGAGCATCTGGTACAACGTCCTCAATCAATTCATGATTCAACGAGTCCTCGGCGCAAAGAATATGTACCATGCACGTATGGGGATTGTTTTTGCTGGATTTATGAAGATCTTCATGCCGGTCATCGTGGTATTTCCGGGACTGATTCTGTTCGCCCGCTTTCCGGAGGTTCTGCAAATGCCCTGGGAACAAGTGCAACCGGAGGCGGATAAAGGATACGTCTCCATGCTGCAGATGCTGGTTCCTGTTGGGCTTCGGGGACTATTTCTTGCTGCCCTTTTCGGAGCGATCCAATCGACAGTCAATTCCGTATTGAACTCGACCGCCACGATATTCACTTTGGACATATATAAACAATGGATTCGCAAAAATGCGACCGAACGGCATCTGGTACACATGGGTATGTGGTCTTCTGTCATTATTCTTATTCTTTCCATTGTGCTTGCAGGATATGTCAATCGAATCGAGGGAAGCCTCTTCGTTTATATTCAGACGCTGTATGCCTTTTTCGCGCCGCCTTTTTCGGCCATTTTCATTCTGGGCATTCTCTTTCGTCGGATCAATGGCCCCGGCGCCATCGCGGCGGTCGTCTTTGGATTTGTATTCGGGATACTCATAAAGATCTATGTGGGAATCCCCGGGCATCCAACCTGGCTGGAGCCGTTCAGCAATCAATCCCTCGTGAACTGGCTCTTCTGCCTCTTCATTTGCGTATCGGTCAGTCTCGCAACCGCAAGACCCGCGCCGGAACAGATCACGGATCAGTTGACTATCAACTGGAGAAAATTGAACCTCTTCGAGGAACTCGGCACCGCGTGGTACAATCATGTCGTATTATGGTGGCTGATTTTCGCTGTGGGAGTCGTTGGGTTGATGATTGTGTTTTCGGGACTGTTGTTCTGATTGTCCTCACCCCCCGCCCCCCTCTCCAAGTATGGAGAGGGGGAGAAAAGGAGAACAATTGAATGTGGAAAGAAACGACAAAACGTGAACGCAATATGAAAATATTCCGCGAGGAATTGGACGAATTTCTTCCGACTTCCATTCTGGATTTTCATGTCCATATTCTCAACAGCGGTGTTGTGCCTGCCGGTGAGAGATTCGATTGTGCCGGGCATCCAATCGAAAAGTACGACTTGGAGGATCTTACTTGCGATTTGGCGGATCTCTATCCTGGAAGAGCCGTGTCCGCCGTTTGTTTCGGATTTCCGGATGTCCGATATGATCTTCAGAAAAGCAACAACTATCTGGCAGAAAAATGCGACGGGATTCGGTTTTTCCCGTTTCGTTTATTCGATCCACATGAATCGTCCGACGCTTTTCAAAAGGACCTGGAGACAAGGCGATTTGTGGGGATCAAGCCCTATCCCGATTATGTGCGAAGATCGAACATTAACGATGTCGAAATCCGGGAAATGCTGCCGGATTGGGCGATGGAGACGGTGAATGCGCTGGGCTTAATCGTCATGCTCCACATCCCCAGGAAAGCGCGGCTTGCAGATCCATTGAACCAATCTCAAATCATCGAATTATGTGCGAAATATCCAAGAGCGAAAATTGTTCTGGCCCACATCGGCAGGGCATATTTTCTGAAGAACATCACTGGAAATCTGGAGAATCTGAAGGATATTCCGAATCTGTTTTTCGATCTTACAATGGTCAGTAATTGGGAGGTACTGGAATATCTTTTCCAGCGGGTA
This sequence comes from Candidatus Omnitrophota bacterium, assembly GCA_029568995.1. Taxonomy (GTDB): domain Bacteria; phylum Hinthialibacterota; class Hinthialibacteria; order Hinthialibacterales; family JAKPRU01; genus JAKPRU01. The sequence goes on from JAKPYU010000428.1 coordinate 5,714, forward strand.
GACGGCAGCAAGATCTTTTACGGCACGGATATCCCCCTGGGGCTTGCTCCCGGAAAATCGGTAGAGATCAACGATCAGTATACGTACGTCACGCCGGTCGCCTGGCATTTGTCGATCTCGGACGACCACGGAAAACTGGTGTTTACCTCCTTCATTTACGAGGAAATCCGCGCTATTAAAAAAGCCGTGCAGCGCCTCGGTCTTGGAAGGTCCTTTGTGGAAGGCATGTTCTATTCCAACGGGATGAGGCTGTTGACAGCAAGGAACAGCATATGAGAATGAACGTTGGCGGTCAGGACAGGAGTTACACAGTTGTTGTGAGTCGTGAAGAGGACGGGCGGTATTCGGCATGTATCCCAGCTCTGAATGATGTGGCCAGTTTTGGGGATACCCTACCGGAAGCCCTCAGGATGGTGGAAGAGGCCGCAACTCTCTACCTGGAGACAATTCGGGACATGGGACAGCCAATCCCTCCCGATCCCGAAGGGATCGAATTTGCGTAGCCGTAGGTGAAACCTGCGGTTTCCTCACACCCTTTCCCAGCATCTCCTCTCCGCCGAACGATACGCGATATCCATCACCCGCTGAATCTCCGCCGCTTCGGGGATCGTCGGTGCGGCTTTCGCCTTTCCCGCGATGGCGGCCAGGAAATTGTGCAGACAGCCCACGTGCGCCCGAAGCCAGCCGATATTGATCGCGGGCGGATTGAACTTGCCACCGGGATCGGGATACCGGCTCACCGTCTCGATCCTCTTGAATCCCCGCATTCCGCCTATCGGTTCGCCCGCATCGCGGGTGTCGTAAACCTCCAGCCAGTTGGGATCCATCAGGTTGAAACGGATGGCCCCCTTCTCGCCGTGGATCTCCACGCGAATTTCATCATTCGCCCCGGTGGCGAGCTTGGTGGCCTCCACTGTTCCGAGTGCACCTTCTTGAGTCCGCAGGCACATCACCACATGGTCGTCCGCCTCCACCGGGACCATCTCCCCGGTCTTGGGATCGGGTCGCTCCGGGAACGCGATCAGGGTTGCCGCCGAGACTTCCGCAAACGGCCCGATCAACCAGTTCACCAGGTCCAAAACATGCGAACCCAGATCGTACAGCACACCCCCGCCGCCTTTGGACTTGTCCAGTTTCCACCCCATCGGCTTGTTGGGATTGATTGAACTGGCGTGAAGATAAGAGGCACGGAAACTCAGCACCCGTCCGAGAAAGCCTTCCTCCACCAGCTGTCTCGCCCGCATGGTGCAGGGATAGAAACGATTCTGCAGCGCAACCTGGGTTACCAGCCCCTCTCCGTATGTTTCCAACGCTGCAAGCATCGCCTGACAGTCCTCATAGCTCGCCCCCAACGGCTTGTCGCAATACACGTGCTTGCCTGCCCGGATCGCCCGAACCACCTGGTCCCGGTGCAGGACGTTCGGAGTGCAAACATGGATAATGTGGATATCGTCGCGGGCAAGAAGTCCCTCAAAATCCAGCACCGCAAACTCGAATCCACCGATCCGCATCGCCTCCTCGATACTCTCCTTACGACGCACGCAGACCCCTTTCAAGGTATATCGAAGAGGCGGTTCTGTATAAAAAAAGGGAATTGTCCGATAGGCGTACGTATGGGTTTTGCCCATAAACCCAAATCCGATGATCCCGACTCCATATTCTCGATCGCTCACTATTCCTGCTCCTTTCACCTGATTGCAGTGCTGAATTGCCCGGTCCTGTCCATCATCACAGAAGACCGACAGGACTCAAGGCCTATTCTACGGTTCGCGTCTTGCGCATGGTATACTTTTTGGCGTTTATTGTGAAAAATCCCCGAACTCATGCATGGCAAGCCCAGGAACAGAGGACGAGTGCGATGAAAAAGGACCAGACAGATACACAGAAACGGAAAGATCATACAAAATGCTCCCGCCGGGATTTCCTGGAGCAAAGCGGCGCTGCCCTGGCAGTTTCAACCTTTGCGACCCGCTCTGCCCTGGCCGCATACACACCCCCAAATAAAGTGCGCATTGGCGTGGTCGGGGGCGGATTCGGATGCAGCTTCCAGTGGCATCTGCATCCTGACTGCGAGGTTGTGGCCGTTTCCGATCTGCTCCCGGAACGCCGGGAACGTCTGGTCAAGACCTACGGATGCCAGAAGGTCTATAACTCACTTGCGGAACTGGTGAAAGACAAAGATATCGATGCGGTGGCCGTTTTCACGGACGGCCCACTGCATGTCGAGCATGTTGCCGAGGCCATGAAACACGGCAAACACGCAATCAGCGCCGTGCCCGCTGCCTACGGAACCATGGAACAGGCGGAAATGCTGGCGGATACGGTCAAGAAATACGGCTTGACCTATATGATGGCCGAAACCAGCTATTTCCAGCAGAAAACCATCTCCGCGCGCAAGTTCCAGGAAGAGGGGAAATTCGGCGAGATCTTCTATTGCGAATCGGAATACCAGCATGACGGGCTGGAGGGACTGTACTTCGACAAGGACGGCAAAAGAACCTGGCGATACGGCATGGCCCCCATGCACTATCCCACCCATTGCACCGCGCACCTGATCAGTGTTACCGGTGAGCGCTTGACCGAGGTAGTCTGTCACGGCTGGGGCGATGACAGTCCCATCCTGAAAGACAACGTGTACAACAACCCGTTCTGGACCGGATCCGCCATGTTCCGAACGGACCGGGGCCACGGATTCCGTATGAATGTCTGGTGGAAAGGCGCTCATCGCGGCTGCGAACGCGCACAATGGATCGGAACAAAAATGAGTTTCTACTCCGAACACCCGAACGGAATGAAATCCGTCCTTGTACGCACCGGCAATCAGACGGAAAAAGACGATGCGGGTTTTGTGAGAAATCTACCGCAGTTCGAGGAATATCCCCAGCCGGAATGGTGGAACACCGACATGCTGCCGGAACCGCTTCGAATCAACACCGGGCACGAAGGCTCCCATGCCTTTCTGACACACGAATTTATTGAAGCGTTGAGTCAGGGCCGTCGCCCGATGGTTGATGTTTATGAAGCGCTCTCGTATACCGTGCCGGGGATCATTGCGCACCAGTCGGCACTTCAAGAAGGCGCTTTGTTGAAGATCCCGCAATTCCAGCGTCCGGAGTGATTGCGTCGAATCATTCCATAAGGAGAAAACACGTGCATACGGCAGTCAGAATTTGTATCATCCTATCGGTTCTTGTCGGTACGCCTTCTCTTTGGGCACAGGATCAAGCGGCCACTGAACTGCTGCACGAGGTAGCCTCCAAAGGCTGGATCGCATACAACGCGCGAAGCGAAAATGGAACGTGGGATCTGTTTCTCTCGCGACCGGACGGATCGCATCGGCTGAACATCACCAACACTCCGGACTACGAAGAAGTGGCACCTCGCTTCTCGCCGGACAACACCAGGATTCTGTATCGCCGTCTGCTGCAAGGAAAGCCTATCAATCACGACCTGTGGGGATTCGAAGGAGAGTTGTGCATCTCCGACTCCGACGGAAACAACCTGCAAGTCATCGGCAAAGACGGGGAATATCCTTGGGCATCCTGGTCTCCGGATGGAAAGCAGATCTTGTGCCTGACCCGGAAAGCCATTCAAATTGTGGATCTGGCCACTAAGAAAGTTCTCCGTGAATTTCCACGACAAGGAATCTATCAACAACTATTCTGGTCGCCGGACGGAAAATGGTTGATCGGGACAGGCAATGTGCAGGGCAAGAATTGGCGTGTCGTTCGAATCAACGCCGAATCGGGCGAGCTGAATGTTGTCACACTAACCCAGAGCTGCACACCGGATTGGTTCCCCGATTCCGTCCGAGTCATTTATTCTACCCGGCCGGAAAATCAAAAAAGTAACAAAGGGTACGGATGGACCCAGCTCTTTTTTGCGGATGGGAACGGAGAAAATCCGCAGCTGATTTACGCAGAAGAAGGCTACCACGTTTATGGTGGAACCGTATCACCTGATGCCAAGTACGTGCTTTTCACGAAATTCCCTGACGACGGCGGCGGAGCCGAAGGTTCCGGAGCACCGGTATACCTCATGCGCATGGCCGATGCGCCAACGATTCACGGTGAAAGTCCGGAACTTCGAAGTCAGTATCCCAGTGCCAAGAACGGCACGATTGCACATCTCTTCCAAGGATGGGAACCCTGTTGGACATACGCGGAAATAATCAAAGAAAAGTAGTATTCCCGAATCCAATTCCTCTCGCCTTGAGTGGTCTTCTTCTGGCCGGACTTCTTCCGATGCTGGTTCTTTGTCTTCTCTCCTGCGGGCAAAAACCGGATTCCGGCGAAGACGCGAAGGTCACCTCGATGGGCAGTTATGAGGTAACAGCGAAATTGGCGGAAATTCGCGGCGAATTTCCCGACGATCCCCTGTACGATTACGCCTATCTTATGAAATACGAGATCTTGCAGGTGCATCGCGGGATCATCGATTCCAATGTCATTTATGTCGGGCACTACAAGCCGTTGAAACCACGCGATGGTGTAGCCGATGTCCGCTCCGGTGAAATCGGTGGAAATCTGAAGACATTCCGCGTCGGAGATATCCACCGGATGGCGCTCGAAGTTCCCATTGAGGACTACTTCCTGGGCGGCATCATGAACCCGTATTCCGAGGAATACTCCGGACCTGTTCACTGGGCTGTCTGGACCAACCTGGTGATTCAATAGACTCCCATGATTTTCACATCCCATATCTTCATTTTCTATTTCCTTCCACTCGTCCTGTTGATCTATTACGCTCTTCCGGCAAAGCGAAATTTCTTCCTGCTGGTAGCAAGCTACATCTTTTACGGATGGTGGGATCCCCGGTTTGTCCTGTTGATGTTTCTGGCTACTTTCGTGAACTATCTATGCGGCAGGATGATCACCGCCTCTCCTGTCGGATCGCCCAAGCGCTACCCGCCGCTTCTCGCGTCCGTGGTGATCTGCCTGAGCATGTTGGGATTCTTCAAATACTTTATGTTCATGCAGAATAACCTCAATTTCCTTTTGAAGGTCCTCGGGTCGGAGGCCTTCTCGATCTACCAGGTAACCCTCCCGATCGGAATATCCTTTTACATTTTCCAGAGCCTCAGTTACACCGTCGATGTGTATCGCGGGGATTCCCCGCCGGTCCGCACCTTCTGGGATTTCGCTTGTTTCGTTGCACTCTTTCCACAGTTGATTGCAGGCCCGATTGTCCGATACAACACGGTCGCGGACCAGCTGGTCTATCGCGAACACAACTTAAATAAATTCACCTCCGGCGCAGCCCTCTTTATTCTCGGCTTTGCGAAAAAACTGTTTCTTGCGAATATGATCGGTCAGGCCGCCGATGCCGCATTCGGCGCGGAGACTCTGACCACCCTCGATGCCTGGTTTGGCGTGATCGCGTACGCCTTTCAAATCTATTTCGACTTCTCCGGCTACTCTGACATGGCCATCGGCCTCGGACGAATGTTTGGATTTGAGTTTCCACGAAATTTCAATGCTCCCTACCTTGCCGACAGCATTACCGATTTTTGGCGACGATGGCACATTTCTCTCTCAACATTCCTTCGCGATTATCTCTATATACCATTAGGCGGGAATCGCGTCGGTCCCCGCCGGACTTACATCAACCTCACTCTCGTGATGCTCCTCGGCGGACTTTGGCATGGCGCCAGCTGGGTCTTTGTAATCTGGGGAGCCTATCACGGCCTGTTTCTCGCATTTGAGCGCTGGCGGGGAAAAGAAAGCGTCTACAACATCCTGCCGAAACCCGTCCGCATCGCCATTACATTCGTCCTGGTGCTGTTCTCCTGGGTTTTGTTTCGTTGCCCCACTTTGGAAGGTGCGGTTCAATTCTTCAAGGCCATGTTCGGAATTGCCACAGCAGAAGGCGGTTCGATTCTGCTGGCGGGCGAATTGTACACGCAAGGAAATTTCCTTATGATGGGATTGTGCGCGATCCTTGCCTTCCAGCCGATTCAGGCGTTCGATTGGGTGAAAAATCTAACTTGGCTCAGGATGGGTTTCCTGATCGTTCTCTTTTGCTTTGCCCTGATGACCATGTTCGCTCAGTCCTTCAATCCTTTCCTGTATTACCAATTCTAGGAGAAATGACATGCACCTGAGCCGACCAAAAATGTTATTTCTGAGTATGTCGTTTCTGCTAGTCATTTTTGGCGCCCCGATTACTCAGTCCATAATAGAATTGGCCCGTCGTGAACGCCCGCAATGGATCGACATTCTCCTCCAATCTCCAACGGCGTCGAATCTGCGACGATTTGAAAACGATTTGGAAAGGCTGAGTTGGTTCTCCCAGAAATTACAACCTGTTATGCGATACCTTCAATTCGTCGTTCTCAAGGATGCCGGAGAGAAGGCAATCCTGGGCAAAAACGGCTGGTTCTTCTACAAAACCGGCGTTCGTTACCTGACCGAGCCTTGGCCTCCCCGTGGGCACTCCCCGCAGAAATATGATGATCCGCTTCCTGCTATACTTCGTTTCCGCGATGATCTGCTCAAACGCGGAATCCAACTACTCGTCATTCCTGGGCCAAATAAGTCCAGCATTTATCCTGAAGAACTGACATCAAGAGCCGAGAATACTTCCCATCCCATATACGCGCACACTATTCGAGTCATGGATCAGCTCCGCGCAAACAAAGTAGATATGTTCGATCTATTTGACCTGTACTCATCCCGGAAGAGCCATCTGCGCTGCTACCTGCCGCAGGATACCCACTGGTCGCCGGAGGGAATGCATCTCGCTGCAAGAACCGTTGCGGAAACTCTTGTGAATCGCGGTTGGATTACTAAGGGCAATAATCAATTTGACTTGAAACCTGTCACGTTCGCTCGATACGGTGACATCCTTCGAATGCTGTCGAATCCCAGGATCGAACGTCGTTATTCCCCGGAGGAATTGCACTGCACGCAGGTTGTTCGATCTCAGGACGGCGAACCGTTCTCACCCACACTGAATGCGGAAATTCTCGTACTCGGCGATAGTTTTCTTAGAATATATGAACAGGACGAACCGAAATCCGCCGGATTTACGGCTCACCTGGCGTATGAGCTGCAGCGCCCGATTGCTGCGATCATCAGCGACGGTGGCGCGTCCACTGTTGTCCGCCAGCAACTGAGCCGAAAACCCGATCTGCTTACAAATAAGAAAGTCGTGATTTGGGAATTTGTCGAACGAGATATCCGTTATGGCCTGGATGGCTGGAAGGTAATCCCATTGTCTCAATCTCCGGCCATTTGATTTCTCCCGACATGGCCCATTGTTCAATTACTACGCGTCGAGGTCCCGTGATGGTGAAATCCCATCCCCAGAGGCTTGGCAAATGTTACTTCTCTCCATGATCCCGGACCGCTATTCTTTGCCGAGGCCACCGGTCCAATTGACTACTAGCCTTCTTCTGCTTTGTGTCATTTGCGATTTCCCCTTCGCGGAAATCCCTGTCTCAACTAATGAGCCGTCCGGGAGATTCCTCCGGGAGTGGCTTGTCTGCGGACCTTTTCCGAATCCACCGGCGGACAATCAGGATCGTGACGCCCATCATCCGGCTTTCCTTCTCGACCAACTTGAAAGCACTGGCGGAGAGAGCAATCTGGAGATTCAGGAAGGATTAGCCGCAGCATTCAGCGATACGACTGCAACCTGGATTCGATATCGCGCGGAAAGGGATGAGATCGGCCTGGATGACGCTGTCGGATCGGGTGACGGCATTCTGGCCTATGCCTTTTGTGAAGTGGACTCTGCCACTACTCAGCCCTGTCTTTTGACTATCGGATCGAACGACGGATGTCGCGTTCGGCTGAACGGCGAGATTGTCTGGGATCGCCCGTCCGGTCGCCCCGCACTCGCAGATGAGGATATCGTGCCGGTGCTTCTGCAGCAGGGGCGGAATCGTCTTCTCCTGAAAATCGAAAATCGCGGAAAGCGATGGTCCTTCTTCTGTAGACTTCTGCCTCTCACAACTGATCGAACCACCGCCGATCTCTTTCAATTATTCCGACTGGACTATGATAAAAACAGTCTCCCTGTCCTTCGCACGTCGAATCCTGAATTCTTCAGAAATTGTCTTGCTCGGAAAGTACAACTGACCGTTACAAGGAGCGGAGCACCTGGCGCCATCGTGTGGGAAGATGAATTGCCGGAGAGCGGAACCGTCACGATACCACTGGACAGCACATATTACGCGGAATATCTTCTGAATATCTCTGCTTGGTTACTGGGGGGAAATGTCTATGAGGATCAAATAAAATTCTCTGTCGGAACGCCGGTGAATTATATCCTGTTCTCCGACGGTGGAACCGCCTATGAAATTGTGATTGCAGATCGGGCGTCTGAATCCGAATGGTGGGCAGCACAGGAATTGCAGCATTGGCTGGCGGAAATCGGGGGTTGTTCCTTTCCCATTCGCACGACCTCGAATCGAAGGCGCGCGAAGCATCGAATCCTTATCGGCTACAATCCGGAGTCGTCCATACTCCTTGGAGAATTTCATCAGAAACCTGAAGATTCCGATGAATCCTTCACATACAGGAATATCGGCCCTGATGTGGTTATCTGGGGTGGGCGGCAGCGCGGAAGCATGTACGGTATATTTTCATTCCTGGAGCGTGAATTTCACTGCCGCTGGTATGCGCCCGACGCGACATCGGTCCCACGGAGAAATTCGTACGCTTTTTCCTACCTGTCTCACTCGGAAAGTCCCGCAATCCGTCTGAGGGATATGGATTATTTCGAGGCCTCCGATCCCGCATGGATGGCACGGAATCGTATCAACAGCGATGCCGCATCCGGAACGGCTGTTGTGCTCAACGAAGACGGTAATCCGGGTGTTGCCGCGACCCTGCTCCGCCAAATCGGTGGTCTGGATTCCTATTGGGGCGTGCATACCTTGGGAAAACTCATGCCACATTGGGAGTTCTATGCAGCCCATCTGGAATACTTCAGCTTAATCAACGGCAAAAGACTCTATATTCCAAATGATTCGCAACTCTGTATGACGAATCCGGACGTTCTTCAGATCGTCACCGCGCGCATCCTCGATGTTATTCGCGAGCAGCCACAGCATTTGATGTATTGCGTTTCGCAAAACGATGGGGACAATCCGTGCCAGTGCGACGAATGCCGGGCAATGGTCCGCGAATACGGCGGGGAATCCGGCTTAGTTCTCTGGTTTGTGAATCAGGTGGCCGATTCCGTCGGGCGGGAATTCCCCGATAAATACATCAGCACGCTTGCCTATCACTACACGCAGTCCCCCCCGAAGAATATACGCCCGCGAGATAATGTAGTTATTCGTTTGTGTAATTTTCACGGATGTTTTTCACACCCTCTCACCGAAGAGTGCGAGCGAAATGCATCATTCGTTCTTGACGTTGAGGGCTGGAGCAAAATCGCACCGCATTTGTTTATTTGGGATTACGTAGTCAGCTTTTCTCATTACCCCCTGCCGTTTCCCAACTTGAAGACGATTCCGGAGCATATTCGGTTCTATCGGGATCACAATGCTCTCGGCTACTATCCCCAGGCCGTTTCTACAACACGAGGCGGAGAATTTGCCGAGCTCCGCGCTTACCTGCTGGCGAAGTGGATGTGGAATCCCGATCTCGATTTTGATCTTCTCCTTGATGATTTTCTCGTCGGATATTATCGATCCGCAGCCCCATACATCCGCGACTATATCGAGCTGCTGCACAGCCGTATCACCCCCAGCCTGCACGTGACGGAATACCTCAAGCCGGAGCAAGCACCTTTTACGGATCGTTTTCTCCTGAAGGCAGAATCCATTTTTGATGAGGCGGAACGAGCCGCCGATGATGATGTGATTCTTCATCGTGTACAGGCCGCCCGATTCCCTGTAATGTATCTGAAATGTTATCGGATTCCTTCCCTGGCAAAAAAAGACGGAACGTTCGAACGTGTCTGGAAAATAATTCAGACCACTCCCGTCACTCGACTTTCAGATCTTCCCGAATATGACCTGGAGGCGTTCCACAAAATGATGGAACAAGCGAACTAGAGACTCCCAATCCGAACGATTGTCTCATTCTTCTGGGATTCCCAGGTCCTTGCGAAACTGGTTATAGAGATCCTCTACCTCTGTCATACTGTCGATCTTCCGATAATAGAGCCGGATCGGAACGGAAACCTCATCCCCCGATTTGACATCATGCCCAACCAGGGATAGATCGTGGGCGGGTGCGAACGTGTTTGGAGAGAGGCCCATGCATTCGCGAGGATCTGCCATTTGAATCAGCGCATACCCGGTCTCATCATCCCTTGTGACCAGGACGGGCAGATCGTAGGTCCCGTCCACAACCTTCGGGCGTAACGTTTCGGGAAACCAGCTCCAGCGCCCGTCCATAACCATTTCCGCGTGTGTCTTTGTCTTTGCCAGGAACATCTGCCAGCCCTGTTCCGGCTGCAGACGAATCCACAGTCCGCCGGTCCTGACGAGTGGCGGAGTCGGCTGTTGCATATAGGATGCCACAAAGGCCTCAAATCCGCGATAATCCGCGCCAAAACGAAATGTAAAAAGAGCAGAAATATATTCCGCACTCGAAAAATCATATTTGAGAGAAGTCTCGACTTTCCATTCATCCGTCGCGCTGAAAACAATAGTGACGCTTTGCCCTTCCGTACGGTATTGCTGCAGGTGCTTTTTCCTCGGAAGAAACTGTCCGTGCGCATCCGCACAGACATAATGTTCAAGATTCAATGTGCACAGTCCGCTCTTTGTAATCGGCTGGTTCTGGTAGCCGGAAATCACCAGGCCGTGATAAGTCCCGACAGGCCGGATGAATCCGCGCATTCCTCCGCATTGGAATTCATAAACCGGCGGCTCCAATATAAGATTGGGCGTATCCGCTCCGGCATTCACACAGCTCAATCCGAGAATCAAGGCAATGATTTCCATGGGAAGCCTCCATAATGTGATTTGTTGCCATTCTCTCCCGCGATCCCTGACATGTCAATCGGTATGCATCCTGTGTTGAGCAACATGGGTTCTCCAGGCAGCCCGGGATCAGGCAGAGAACAGATTATCCGCTTGTGCATAGACCGAAAGAAGTTTCCTTCCCCACAGACGCACGGTTTCCCACACAATTTCCCGCTCATCCCAGGCATTCCACTGTGCGAAAAGATCCGTAGTGACATCCACATCCCTCCAATTGTCATAAAGCCGAAGAAAATTAAGGATAGACTCTCCCTTGGAATTCACGTGGATTCCGTTGCAATTCAACACATCCCGAACCAGAGCGAACATACTCTCGCATAGCGCGAAGGTAAGCACATCCGCCATTTCCTCCCTTGGGATTGGCTGACCAAGCGCAAG
>JAKPYU010000441.1 GCA_029568995.1 Candidatus Omnitrophota bacterium
GTGTGGGACTGTGCTGCACACGGCATTCCGCAAACTGAGGCAGCTCAGGCGTTGGGTTATCAATGTATCGTCAAATTTCCGAGAATTCAAATTCCTTGAAAGGGAAATTACTCTGTGGCTGATGAACTGAAGGGCAACCTATCCCAAAAGACCGTTCGGATCTGTGTTCTGGGCGATACGCATGTTCCCGAACGCGCAAGCCGCTTGCCGCGTCGTCTCCTGGAAGTCATCCGGGGGGTGGACTTGATCATCCACACCGGCGATTTCACCTCCCACTCGGTGTATGAAGAGTTGGACGGGCTTAAGGAAATGAGAGCCGTGCGCGGGAATATGGACGACGAGCATATCTGTTCCCTGCTTCCCGCCGTAACGGAATTCGAGGTCGCGGGCAGAAAGATCGGGTTGACCCATGGCTGGGGACCGTGCACGGGCCTGGAACAACGTGTCCTCTCCCGACTGGGGAATGTGGACATCCTGATCTACGGCCATTCTCATGAGCCACGCACCGAATGGGTAAACGAAATATTCCTGGTGAATCCGGGCAGTGTCGCGGCAAACCGGGATGGAACTCAAAGTTGTTTGTTGCTGGAATTAGGCGAGACACTTCTGGCAAATCCCATCCTTCTTTAATATCTCTATATCTCCTTAACTCAACCCCAAAGAAAACCGTCAATCTGTTCATTGCCCCATTTTTCTAAGCCTTTATTTATCAGGTAGTTATCAACAACAAACCTACCGCCGCTTGGCGGGAAATGCGTTTTGACGTAAGATTATACAGCTTTTAACATGACTGACCGTTGCAAAATGCACGAGTCCGCGCCAAAAAGGCAGAATGCCACGTCGAACGGATATCCACAAAATCCTGATTATCGGTTCCGGTCCGATCATTATCGGTCAGGCCTGCGAATTTGATTATTCCGGGACCCAGGGATGTAAGGCCCTTCGGGAAGAGGGCTTCGAAGTGGTTCTGGTCAACAGTAATCCCGCAACCATCATGACCGACCCGGAACTGGGTAACCGAACCTATATCGAACCCATCCTTCCGGAAAGCGTCGCAAAGATCATCGAAAAGGAACACCCGGATTGCCTTCTGCCCACTCTGGGCGGCCAGACCGCGCTGAATACGGCGGTGCGGCTCGCCGAGGACGGGATTCTGGATGATTTCGGAGTGGAGCTCATCGGAGCCAAGCTGCACGCCATCCGCAAGGCGGAAGATCGCGATGAGTTCAAGGCGGCCATGGAGAAGATCGGCCTTATCGTACCCCGCAGCGGCTATGCCGGCAGCCTGGAAGAGGCGGAGCGCCTGGTTCCCGAAGTCGGATTCCCGGCGATCATCCGCCCGTCATTTACCCTGGGCGGCACGGGGGCAGGCACGGCTTACAATTCCGAGGAGTATCGTAGCGTGGTCCAATGGGGCTTGCAGGCCAGCCCGGTACACCGCGTTCTGATTGAGCAATCCGCCCTGGGCTGGAAAGAATTTGAACTCGAAGTCATGCGGGATCTCGCGGATAACGTCGTGATTATCTGTTCCATCGAGAATTTCGATCCCATGGGTATCCACACTGGCGACAGTATCACCGTCGCCCCGGCACAAACCCTCACCGACAAGGAATATCAACTGATGCGGGATGCCTCCATCGCGATCATCCGCGAAATCGGAGTCGAAACCGGCGGCTCCAATATCCAGTTTGCAATCAATCCCGAAAACGGCGAGATGGTGGTCATCGAGATGAACCCCCGTGTCTCCCGAAGTTCCGCGCTCGCCTCCAAGGCCACCGGATTCCCCATCGCCAAAATCGCCGCCAAACTCGCTGTCGGATATACCCTGGACGAAATCCGCAACGACATCACCAAAGAAACACCCGCCTCGTTCGAACCCACGATTGACTATTGCGTCGTCAAAATCCCCCGGTGGACCTTCGAGAAATTCCCCGGATCGGAAGATATTCTTGGGACTCAAATGAAATCCGTCGGCGAGGCCATGTCTATCGGGCGAACCTTCAAGGAAGCCCTGCAAAAAGGGATCCGGTCATTGGAAACCGACCGATACGGCCTGGGCCGAGACGGAAAAGACCGTTTTACGTTCCCCTTGCCGCCATCAATGGACCCGGAGAACGTTCGACGAGAGATCACAACGCTGTTGCGCAAACCCAATTCCAAGCGAATATTCTATATTCGTTACGCCTATCAATTCGGATTCACTACGGAAGAGATTTATGACATGACGAGAATCGATCCCTGGTTCCTGGACAACATCCGCCAGATCGTTGACATGGAAAATACATTGGTCGGGCAGGCCGAAGCATTTCGGACCGAGATCGCAAGTATGAACCAGGGATTACACTGAACGGCAGTATCAGCAGACAGAGACTGAGATGAGTGTCATTGCGGACTTCCATAAGGAGACAGAACGGAGTCTCTTGCTTCGCGAAGCGAAGGAGATGGGATTCTCCGACCGTCAACTTGCCGTGATGTGGGGAGTGAGCGAATCGGACGTTCGCGCTCTGCGTGAATCCTGGGGTATCTTCCCCGTGTATAAAACGGTGGATACATGCGCCGCCGAGTTTGAGGCCTATACCCCTTACCACTACTCGACTTACGAACAGGAAAGCGAGGTGCGCCCCTGTGACCGCGACAAGATCGTGATTCTCGGCGGTGGCCCGAACCGAATCGGGCAGGGGATCGAATTCGATTATTGCTGCTGCCATGCGGTGTTCGCCCTTCGGGAGGCGGGGTATGAGACCATTATGGTCAACTCCAATCCCGAAACCGTCTCCACGGATTACGACACGGCAGACCGGCTCTATTTCGAGCCGCTTACCCTGGAGGATGTCCTCCACATCATCCGCGCAGAGAATCCCATGGGGGTGATTGTTCAGTTCGGCGGGCAGACACCGCTGAAACTGGCTGTCCCGCTTGAGGAAGCAGGCGTTCGCATCCTTGGAACCAGCCCGGACAGTATCGACATCGCCGAAGATAGACAACGATTTTCCACCCTCATTAACGATCTGGGCATCAAGCAACCGCCGAACGGAATCGCCACCTCTTATGAGGAAGCCCGCGAAATCGCGGAACGTTTGACTTACCCTGTCCTGGTGCGACCGTCCTTCGTTCTGGGCGGACGGGCCATGGTGATCGTTTACGGTCCCGATACGCTTGAGTCCTACATTGCCCAGGCGGTGGATGCTTCCCCCAACCGCCCGATCCTGATCGACAAGTACCTGGAAAACGCCATTGAACTGGACGTGGATGCGATTTCCGACGGGAAGGACGTGTATATCGGCGGGGTCATGGAGCACATCGAATTCGCGGGGATCCACTCGGGCGACAGCGCCTGCATCATTCCTCCACGAACATTGAAAAAAGAAACCGTAGACGAGATCTGCCGTCAGACTGTCCAGCTGGCGCTCCGATTGCAGGTGAAAGGTCTGATCAACATCCAATATGCAATTTCGCGCCACGGCAATGAAGAGGAAATCTTCGTGCTGGAGGTGAATCCACGGGCCTCCCGCACGGTTCCCTATGTCAGCAAAGCAACCGGAGTTCCGTTGGCGAAGATTGCCGCGCTGGTCATGGTCGGCAAACCGTTGGCGGAATTCAAACTGGGCGAACGTTTCCAGATCAGCCATTTTGCGGTCAAAGAGGCTGTTCTGCCCTTTGTGAAATTCCCGAACGTCGATCCGCTCCTGGGACCGGAGATGCGTTCCACCGGGGAAGTGATGGGGATCGACTCCGCATTCGGCCCGGCTTATGCGAAAGCGGAAATGGGAGCCGGCATGACATTGCCCATCCCCAGCGATACCGACCGAAAGACCCAGATCATTGTGAGTGTCCAGGACCGTCACAAACAGAGCATTGCTCCGGTTTCCCGCGCGTTGCACGAGATGGGCTTTGAGATTGTGGCCACCACCGGCACGGCCGCGTTTCTCCACAAGAACAAGATCCCGTGCTCCCATACATTCAAGGTTCATGAGGGACGGCCCAACCTTGTCGACCTGATGAAAGAAGGCCGTGTCGGCCTGGTAATCAATACGCCTTCGGATGCCGATTCGGCTTACGACGAGAAAGCCCTGCGCCGGTGCGCTGTTGAATCCAACATTCCCTATATCACCACGGTTGCCGCAGCGGAGGCGGCTGTTCACGGCATCCGTTCCTGCATGGAAGGCGCGTTAACCGTCAAGGCTATTCAGGACTATTACAAACCATCCCCAGTAGGTAATGCGGGATAAGAAGGACGCATCAATGGATGAGAGAATCGCAGTCATCGGCGGCGGCAATATGGGATCGGCCCTGGTGGGGGGTCTGGTCGTAAAGAAGATCGTTCCTCCTGGAGATGTTCTTGTTTGTGAGATCGATGCAAATCGCCGGGAACGCCTTCGGGAGACCTATGGCGTTCAGGTCAGCGAATCGCTGGAGGACGCACCGGGATTTGCGAAGATTCTGCTTCTGGCTGTCAAGCCAATGCACCTGACAGAGGTAGGGAACCGCCTGCGTGATCGACTGAGTAAAGAGCATCTGGTTGTCTCGATCCTCGCGGGACAGAGCCGAGCGAAGCTGAGCCAGGCATTGGGAGGGGCGGCCCGAATGGTGCGGGTCATGCCGAATCTTCCGGCTCAGGTGGGCGCGGGGATCAGCGCGGTGACTTTCGGAGAGGAAGTAGACTGCAATCAGCGCGCGATTGTGAACGAAATCCTGTCCGCGGTGGGGCCGGTTGTGGAGATCGAGGAAGAACTCCAGGATGCCGTCACTGCGGTATCGGGCAGCGGACCGGGATTCCTGTTTCAGCTGGCGTCCCATTTGATCGAAGCGGCGAAGGCGGTTCACCTACCGGAGCCGGTGGCACGCCGGTTGGTGGTTCAGACCATGTTGGGTACGGCCCGTTTCCTGGAACAGAGTACCGACAACGCGGCGGATCTGGTCAAGAAGGTCGCTACACCCGGCGGCACAACCGAGGCGGGTCTGAAAGTACTGCAGCAGGCGGATCTGGAGGGAATCATTCGGGAGACGATTCGTGCGGCCACGGAACGCTCCAAGGAGCTGGGCCGGAAATAGCAGCCTTTTCGGCAAAAACGGTCGGTATCTGAAAACAGAAATCGCAGAGGCCGACCGTATGAACATATATGTCTTCACGGCGGGTCGAACCCAGCCGCAATCTTAAACGGTTTGGAGTGTCGATAAGTCCCATGAAAAAAACCGAATTGCATGTCCATGCCGGTCCTCATGCTCGGCGTCACTGCCCCGTGACAATTGAGATCCCCAGCCGGTTCCTTCCCCAGGGAAGTGTTGTCCTGATCGAAGAAGGAACCGAACGTGTGTTCGGGGTGCAGGTGGAGTCCGGAACCAGGGGAAAACCAACAACCCTCTCGATGATTCTCAACCACATTCCCGCAAACTCCACTCGTGTTTATCGGCTTGTGGGAACCAGCACTCGATCCAAGCCACCCCACGAACCCCTGTCTCATCCGGTGATTTTCCAGCAGAAGCCGTCGCAGATCGGCGTGGTGATCGGCGGAGACCAGATCACCAATTACATGTATAGCCGCAAGAACGCCCGTCCCTATCTCTACCCCCTGATCGGTCCGCACGGGATATCGGTCACTCGAAGCTACCCCATGGCGGAGATCAGCGGAGAGGCGCAGGATCATCCGCACCACAAGTCCATCTGGGTGGCTCACGGCGATGTAGGCGGGGGGGATTTCTGGTCCGAACTGGAAGGTCATGGAAAACAGCAGCATGTCGATCTGCTGCAATTGCAGGAAGGGCCGATCCATGGCTCGTTTACGGTCCTGAACGACTGGATCGAAGTCGGCGGTGGAAAAGTTCTCGAAGAGACCCGCAAGATCACCTTCTACGGCCTTCCGAAAGCTGTCCGGATGGTGGATTTTGAGATTACCTTCAAGGCCACCGAGGGCGATGTCCGATTCGGAGACACCAAAGAGGGGGGGATTCTCTCTGTTCGAGTGGCCAGCTCCATGGATGTTACCCGTGGAGGCAAGATCCAGAATGCTCAAAAAGGGATCAACGAAGCGGAAACGTGGGGCAAACGGTCTGCCTGGTGCGACTACAGCGGGGTGGTGGACGGATCCGAGGTGGGGCTGGCGATCTTCGACCACCCATCTAATTTCCGGCACCCGACCTACTGGCACGTCCGAAATTACGGTCTCATGACCGCCAATCCGTTCGGCCTGTCGCATTACTACGGCGATCCGGCACGAGATGGCAGTTCCCTGCTCCGAAAGGGATCTGCGCTCTGTTTCCGATATCGACTGTTCGCGCATGAAGGCGATGCAGAGACCGGCAAAGTGGCGGATGCCTATCACGACTGGATACACCCTCCGGTCATTGAGTTCACAACCGGCGGTTGAGTTGGCATGGCGTGGGGTTGATCAGTTCAATGAATTCAACCCCCTCTGTATCTCCCCCAATCTTGGGGGAGAGGATTTCGTTTCCCTCTCCAAGATTGGGGAGGGTGCAGGGTGGGGTTGACAGGCGGCTCTAATGAACCAGAAAAAACCTGAGCACACGACCCAGCGTACGTCGCCAAATCAATCGGTGGAGCTGGCCGTATCCATTCTGGACTTGCTCCAGGAGCCGGCTTTTCTACTGGATGAATCTTCTCATCTGATCCATACAAATCCGGTCGCTGAGGAGCATTACGGAGCCACATCGAGGTTCGGTACCGGCCAGGACATGGGTGGCTTATTCCACGATAAGGAGCTGTTTCAATCTCTCTTGAACCGTGCGCTGGAGGCTGGGGGGGTCGCAATCCATGATGAATTAACCGCGATCGACCGCAGTGGCGAGAGTGTTCCGGTCTGGGCCACAATCAAGACCATCCCGGTTCGGGGCCGCAAGAACTGCCTTGTCATGTCCCTCATCCCGAAAACTCGGGAGACCCGCCTTTTGCACAATGCCCGGGAGATGGGGCTGCGTGTCGAGAACCTGTATACCACACTCGCTGAGGTCCGGGCGGAACTGCTGGAACGCACCATTCAGTTGGGCGAGCAGAAAAACAAGATGCTTGCCATTTTGAGAGGGATGGGGGATGGTCTTCTGGTGTGCGATGGATCGGGCGGCATCATCCAGTACAACGAGGTGGCCCGCGAGGTTCTGCGCCTGCCGGAAGGCGATCTCGAGAACCGCGCCGTTGGACAGTTGTGCCCGGAATTGAGCCAGGTCCTTGGGATCAGTCCACAGACCGGCAACGCGCCCATGCAATTAGCCCGCGAAGAGAACTTCATCGTGGGCAACCGTGAACTGCGTGTGAGCATCGCACCCCTTTATGACAACCGGGAACGGTATCTCGGCCTCGTGATGATCCTTCAAGACCGCACCAAGCAGGCCGAGATCGACCGCATGAAATCGGACCTGATCTCCATTGTCTCTCACGAGCTGCGGTCTCCGCTTACCTCGATCAAGGGATACATCGACCTGCTGATCAGCGGGGATCTCGGAGCGGTTGCCGAAGAGCATCGCAAGTACCTTGAGATCGTCCTGAACAACGCCAACCGCCTGGCAACGCTCATTGACGATATGCTGGACCTGTCGCGGATCGAGTCCGGCAAGCTGACAATGATCTTCGGCAAGGTGGATATCAAGTACCTTTGCGATTTCGTGTATCTCACATTCAAGCCGCAGGCGGCACAGAAGAAACTGAATTTCCGGCTGGAGGTAGTCGAAGGATTATCCATCTCCGGAGATATGGATCGCCTTCAGCAGGCACTCACCAACCTGGTATCGAATGCCATCAAGTACACGCCGGAAGACGGCACTGTGCGTATCCGGGCATACAGGGACAACGGAAATGTCTGCCTGGAGGTCTCCGACACGGGATTCGGGATCTCGCCGGAGAACCAGAGGAAACTCTTTCAAAAGTTCTTCCGTGTGAAAGACAGGAGAACACGAAACATCGGTGGAACCGGTCTTGGATTGTGCATCACGAAGTCCATTGTGGAGGCCCACGAAGGAGAGGTCACAGTCGAGAGCCAGGAAGGAACCGGGTCCACATTCCGAATTCGTTTGCCGGAGTATCATGGGTGAGGAGAGAGTTCTGTCGGTTCTATTCTCCCTCTCCCGGAGGGAGAGGGGGCAGAAACCCGGGACGCGATGATCGAACCGTAGAGGCAACCCACCGTGGTTGCCTGGATGGTATGGTGCAGACCAATGAATATCCCCTATCGAATTGGAATCGGATATGACGTACATCGCTGGGCGGAGGGGCGGGATCTGATCCTGGGCGGTGTGAGAATCCCCCATTCTGTGGGACTCCTGGGTCATTCCGACGCCGATGTTCTGACCCATGCCATTATGGACGCCCTGCTGGGATGCCTGGCCTTGGGCGATATCGGGAAACATTTCCCTGACTCGGACGAGAAATACCGGGGCGCGCGAAGTGTGCTTCTCCTGGAACACGTGGTTCAATTGATCGGAGAGCACGGGTATGTTCCCTCCAATGTCGATACTGTCCTGGTGGCGGAACAGCCTAAACTGTCGCCCCATATTGAGTCGATCCGGCAGTCTCTCGCGGGATACCTGGGCCTACCGATCGACTGTGTCAGTGTGAAAGCCACAACTACGGAAGGGCTTCT
>JAKPYU010000223.1 GCA_029568995.1 Candidatus Omnitrophota bacterium
TGATTCCAAGCATAAAACGCCGTCCTTCATGGGCGGCGATTTTTTTGCCAAAAAGAAGGCTCCCTTTCAAACCGGGTGGATAAAACCCGGTGTTTCCAGCCCGGACGGCGGCAGTAATCAAGCCCCGCTGGATTGCGAATCGATGCTGATTGGCCGTTAAGGCCTTTTCCTATGTCCCGGTTGTGCCTCCCGCACAATAGCCGCACTTGATGCGAGGATTATACGCGGTGCGTGGGAGGGGGATGGAAACGGGCGTTCAGGGCCTGGCTGGCAGGAAACTGACAGGACTTTGCTGTGGGTAAGTATTTATGGCTCTTCACCTTGTTATTAGCCTTAACAACATACATACCCGTCCACAAAAATCCACGTCATTCCGGGCTTGCCCCGGAATCCAGTCCTCTTTCTGTCATGGATCCCGGATCAATGTCACCTCACAAGCTCGGTGACGTCCGGGATGACGTATGTTCGGCTCTCCGGCCAGTGTCTTTACGCGTCATTCTGGGCTCGACCCGGAATCCAGACTGGGGTGGAATAGCCTATAAACCACCACCCGACCCCAAACCCACGTCATTCCGGGCTTGACCCGGAATCCAGTGTACATCCCTTCATGGATCCCGGATCAATGTCACCTCACGAGCTCGGTGACGTCCGGGATGACGTATGTTCGATATCTTTGAGAAAAGGAAAATGGCTGTACAGCAACCGCCTGTACAAAGGTAGCGGCGCTCGCCGAAGCGCCGAAACTCCCAAATCCACGCCATTCCGGGCTCGACCCGGAATCCAGAACTGGCTGAATAGCCTATAAACCACCACCCAGCCTCCATCCCACGTCATTCCGGGCTTGACCCGGAATCCAGTCCATATCCCGTTATGGATCCTGGATCAAAGTCACCTCGCGGACTCGGTGACGTCCGGGATGACGTATCCTGGAGCCTGGCGTCCAGCGAACGCAGGGAGCATGGACGGCAGGAAATGTTGCTGTCGTCCATGCTCGTTCCTCGCTCTACGCCAGCCCACCGCCCCCTCGCTATCGTTATGCAGCCCTACGGGGTCGATCAACTGGATCACCCACGCGATTTGAAAGCGAGCCACTTAGTTTAAGCGCAACCCTCTCAGGGAATCGGGATTTCGAGGATCTTCCCGGCCTCGATCAGAATCTCA
>JAKPYU010000489.1 GCA_029568995.1 Candidatus Omnitrophota bacterium
ATCCTCTGGCAGCCGGGAACCCGTCTCTGGATGTGCGGAATCAGCCAGAGTGAGGATCTGTTTTCCATTCACCTGGAGATTCTGAAAAGCCTGGCGGATGCGTACGCGCAGCAGGGATTCCAGGTCACGTTTGTCCATGAAAAACTGGATCGCGATGCGTTTCGATACCGGTTACAGAACAGCTTGGCGCAGTCGAAACCCGACGCAATTCTCCTTCTGAATGCCTACCCGAGGAATTTTCTGCAACGAATTTATGATGCTTCCGATGCCGCAGAATGCTTTCAACCGTCTCGGCTTGTGTGGCTGACCGATGATATTCGGCATTCGCCCGGCAGTGAATGCGGTTTCTCCGAGCGGGATGTTGTCTTCTGTGTGGATCGGACATATGTGGACACGGTGAAATCGGAGGGGGCCGGATTTGCATGTCATATCCCCTCGGCAACCTGCGTTCCGCAACACGGGGAATATCGTTCGGAGTATGCGCATCCTATCGCGTTTGTCGGATCGGTCACCGACCTGCGCGCGGAACTGAGCAACTTGCGCCCGGAATCGAAAGAATGGCTCCAGGGAGCTGTCTCCGCCACCATTCGTCATGAACCGCTACCCGGAATGGCACAACTGGAATCGAACTGTCAAGCAAATTTACTTGCTGTTGCTGAGACTATATGCCTTCACATGGCAAAACCATACCTTGAAGGGCAGCAGGCGCTGGCATACGCCCTGTATGTTCTGGCAAATACGTACAAGCGTGTGGCTGTTGTTAAGGATCTGATTCCTATGGGGTTAGCGGTCTACGGCAATAAAGATTGGGAGTGCCTGCTTGGTGAGAATGAACGTTGCGCGTATCGCGGGCCGGTCGCCTATCAGGATCTTCCCGATCTGTATGCCAGCGCGAATATCTCCTTGAATATCCATAGTTTACAATGCCCAACTTGTTTGAATCCAAGAGACTTCGATGTCCCGATGGCAGGCGGATTTCTGTTGTCGGATTGGGTGCAGGATGCGGAGGCGGGGTATCTGGTGGATGGTAGCGAAGGGGTGTTTTATCGTAGTACGCCGCATCTGAAGGAATTGATCGCTTACTACCTGGAGAATCAGGAGTTACGTGATCGAGTCGCAGAAGCAGGGCACAGGCGAGTATCGCGCGATCATCGGTACATCAACCGCGTTTGCGCGTCCTTGGATGTCCTCCGGAGCGGGTATTCGTTGCCTCGGAGCAAGGGTTAAAGCTCTTTCTTAAGCGATGCCACAGGATCGAATCCTTGTCGTTCGGAGCGGTGCAATCGGGGACACGGTTCTTCTCGCGCCGGTCGTTCACGGGCTTCGACAGGCGTATCCGGGCGATGAGATTGTTGTGATGGGGATTTTCGAGCGGGTCTCGCTGTTGGTGGGGCCATCGTTCGCGACCCGCGCATTGAGTCTCGACCAGCCAGGCATCCACAGCCTTTACTCCGATGCTCCCGATTTGCCCCCCACTACCCATGACATTTTCCAGAACGCGCGTTGGGTGCTGTGGTTCGGAGAAGACCGGGATGGGAACTTGCGGCGAAACCTGGAGCATCTCTGCCCCGGACGGGTTGTGCTTCATTCGCCAAGTCCCGAGCCGCCGAGACATATCTGCGATCACCTGTTGGACGCTCTCGACCGGATCTCCGTGCCAAGACCGGAGTTCGTTCCGCCCCTGGAAGTCTCAAAAGACTTGCCGCCAGATCTGACGGATATCTTGTCGGACCGTGAAGGAGGAGGCAACCGGGTGATTGTCCATCCAGGAGCGAGCAGTTCGGAGAAGCGGATTGCCATCGAGATATGGGCGGATATATTGCGCTCTCTTTCCCGCGAACGGGCAATCCGCCCGATTCTTCTCACGGGACCTGAGGAAGATCATCTTGGGATAGAACTTGCGGAGAGGATCCGTGACCTGAATCCCGCGCGGATTCATGACCGGCCTTTGCGGGAGGTCGCTGCTCTGCTGGGGAATGTAGACTTCCACCTGGGCCACGACAGCGGAATCACCCATCTGGCCGCTGCAATCGGCTGCCGGACGGTGGCGGTATTTCGTTCGACCGATCCCTCCGTATGGTCGCCACGCGGCCCGCATGTTCATGTTGTGCGTGCTCATGAGAAGACTCGCTCGTAGGTGTCACGCTGAGGAGTCTTGCGGGATGCGGTCAACCCCCACCTAACCTCCCCCGATCTTCGGGGGAGGAACCTCTCGCCCAAAGTATGGGAGAGACACAGAGGGGGTTGTGTGTGCCTGTGCTTCTCTTGACGCAAGGCTGTCTGCTAGAATCGGGAAAACATGTCGCAACAGGGAGGTATTCACCGTGAGCTTGCTTGGACTGGATGTCGGAACGACCGGATGCAAGGCAACAGCGTTCAATGTGGATGGGGCGGTACTGGCCTCGGCCTATCGGGAATACCCGTTGCTCTCGCCACAGCCCGGCTGGGCGGAACTCGACAGTGCGCGAGTGTGGCGCGATGTTAAAGACTGCCTGGCGCAGGTGGCCCAGGCAACCAAGAACGATCCTATCACCGCACTTGCGGTCTCCTGCCAGGGTGAGGCCACCACACCGCTGGATGAGCACGGGAATATCCTCTTCACGACATCCGTCTCATTCGACACACGGACGGCAGGACTTGTCTCCTGGTGGGAGGAGCATGTGGGACGGGAGCGGATTTTCGAAATTACCGGTCAGCCGCTCGCCTCGCCATTCACCGCCCTGAAACTCCAGTGGATGCGACAGAACAAACCGGAGATTTTTGCAAAGGTCCGCAAATTCCTGTTCTATGAAGATTTTATTTATCACCAGCTGGGGCTGGAGCCGCATACCGACTTCACAGTTGCCGGGCGGTCGATGTTCTTCGATGTACAAGCGGAGAACTGGTCCGAGGAACTTCTTGAACACGTTGGCGTTTCTGCCGACCAATTGGCGAAGCCGGTCCCTTCCGGGACAGTGATCGGGACCATTCCCGACAAGAAAGCGGATGAACTCGGACTTCCGCACGGGATTCAGGTAGCGACCGGCGGCCACGACCAGCCCACGCAGACTCTCGGCGCGGGTGTCATCGACCCGAAAGTCGCATCATACGGCATCGGGACCGTGGAGTGCATCGTTCCGGTGTTTCAGGAACCCGTACTGAACAAGACCATGCTCGACAACAATATCTGCTGTTACCATCACACATACAGCGGCATGTACATTGCGCTTGTCTACAATTTCACCGGCGGGCAGCTGTTCCGCTGGTATCGGGACACGTTCGGCGATGTAGAGAAAATGGAGGCGGAACGAACCGGCAAAGATGTCTACGAAATCCTGACGGGAAAGGCTGCCGATCAGCCGACGAATCTGTTAGTTCTTCCTCATTTCACTACGACGGGGGTGCCGCATTTCGACAACAACTCCCGTGGGGCGATATTGGGTATGACTCTCGGAACCACGAAAGGCGAGGTGATTCGCGGCATTCTGGAGGGGATTACGATGGAACTACGTCTCTGTGTGGATCTTCTGGATAAGGCCGGCGTTCCGATTGAGGAACTGCGCGCAACCGGCGGCGGCTCGAAATCCGATTACTGGATGCAGATCAAGGCGGACATCATGGGGCGGCCCGTGCGTCTGCCGAAAGTCTCGGAGTCCGGGAACCTGGGTTGCGCGATGCTGGCGGGAACGGCTACCGGTGTGTACCGTTCGCTTTCCGAGGCAGCGGAACAGTTGATTACAATCGGCAAATCGTTTGAGCCGAACGACAAGAACGCGTGCTATTACCAGGATCGCCTTGGGCTGTATGCGGATCTTTACCCCCGGTTACAGGATCTGTTTCACCGGATGTGAAGAATTTGGCAAGCCGGATACAAGACAATGAAGAAGATACGTCTGTATTTGGACACGTCGGTTATCGGCGGATATTTCGATGAAGAATTTTCATCGGCAACGAGACGTCTATTCGTTTTGCTTGAAGCAGGGATCTATCAGGCATGTCTATCCGAGTTGACTCTCCTTGAATTGTCCAAGGCCCCTACGGCTCTTATGGAGAAGGTTAATAGCCTTCTAGCACGACTGGAATTCGATGAGTTAAAAGAGAGTGCAGAGTCATTTCATCTGGCAAGGGCCTATCTTGAAAACGGTGTATTGCCGATGAAATGCCTGGACGATGCCAGACATGTATCGTTGGCGACATGTGGGAACGTGGACTATATATTGAGCTGGAATTTCCGGCATCTTGTGAACGTCGAGCGAATTCGCGGTTTCAATGCGGTCAACCTTCGGCACGGCTATTCGTTGATCGATATTCGGACACCACTGGAGGTGGCAGAATATGGAAACAAAGAACTTTAAGGTAATGGGCTGGTTACGCAGCATCCGGGAAGAACACGCCAAAGCGATAGAGAAGGGAACCTGGGAGGAGGTTCAACGAGAGACCGGGGTTGCGGCCCAAGAAATGAGGGAACGGATCGAGAAACGGAGAAAGAGCCAATCTACCCTCTCTCCCACTTGAGGGAGAAGGGGAAGAGAGAGAAAGGACATGAAGGTCGGCTTGTGCGCCTGCTAAGAAAGCTCGCCTGCAACCGTCACACCGGGGGAGTTTTGTGCTATCCGGTCAACCCCCACCTTACCTCCCCCGATCTTCGGGGGAGGAATCTCTCCCCCACTTTCTTCACCCAATCACCGGCTCCGCCGGAGGGAGGCTCGCGATGACGGGACTCTGTAAAGGTAATTCAGTTACAGGACACTAGTTCCTTTCTTGTATCAATTCCACGTCCCAGATGATGTCGAATCCGGGGAAGTAGAAATAGGGGGGTAATCCGTTAATCACATTCGTTGCCGGATGGTATGGATTTGTGAACCGACCGCCATATCCATCGATCAGAACCACGGTCTCATCCGGGAAACACACCAATCCCCGCAGCAAGGGTGCCCAGGTCCATGCAAGATGGAGTGGCAGGTCATACGTACTTCGGGCGCTCGGATATATCCAACCATAACCATCCAGAACCAACCATCCCGGTTCCTTGGGGTCTGGTTCCAGATCGCGCGCAAGATCTTCGGCGAACCAGGGGAGATATCCTCGTTTGAATTCCGGGTCGGTGGTGTGAACAACGCCGAATCCATCGAGAAGGTAGAACTGCAACCCGGCATCCGTTTGTTTGATCTCCAGGTTGCGCGCAATGTCGAACCCGAAATAGGGCAATCCGACAGGAGCGGGCAACTCAATCGAGGAACGATGAATTCCTCCAAGACCGTCCAGCATATACCACCCTTTGCCCGATGGGTCGGGTTCCAGATCCCGCGCGATGTTATACGGCAGGAAATAGGGAAGAAGCGGAGCTTTCACATCCGGATTCGCCGAGTGAATTCCCCCAAAGCCGTCAAGCACGAACCAGCCCAAAATGGATATTGGTGTGGCGGTCGGAGGAATCGGGGTTGGCGGAATTGTGCAAGTCGCCGTGGGGGTCTGGGTGGGAGTTGGCACCGTATCGCTATATCTCAGGGCTTGGATGGAACCCGGCTGTCCGCCATATATTTCCCCATGAGAAACATAGAGACAATCTCTTTCGGGGGATGAGACGATATAGCCACCGAAACGTGGGACATTGATCCAGCCTACGTATTGAACCGATCTCCCATCCTCGGAAACCCGACTTATGGAATCCCACGCCACCGTGTAGAAGGCATGATCTTTCGACAGATAGGTAATTCGATCGTTCTTTCCGGGGATTACGATATTGAGAAAATCCCGGACAAGTCCGTCATCATTCAGGCGGTATATCCTGGAGGTTTGGGTGGATACAAAATACAGATAGCCTTCGGGGCCGATTGTGAAATCCTGTATACACGATGGGAGTTGAGCACTCTCCAGGAACAACACGACTTCACTGGACTTGATACCCGGATTGAATATCCATACTCGGCTGAATTCCCGTTCGGTAGGTCGTCCTTCCTGCAGAACGAGAATCTCCCCCGGTGTCGTTCCCGGGATTCGGTCCCCTTCCTGGACAACGTGGAGAGCTTTGAGATTTCCCTCCATAGGAATTTCATAAGTTGTATATGATCCATTCGGACGCAAACGAATCACCTTTTCGACCAGGTGGTCGAACCCGTACACATTCCCTTCCGGATCCACCTCCATATCGGTCACCACCATAGAGTACGCCGAGTTCACGCGAATATTTGGGAATTTGTTCACAGGACTCAAATCCCAAAAACTCTTATGGGAGGATTGCGGATCCAGCACATACACGCTTCGGTACCGACGGATGTATATCTCCCCCGTAATCGGGTGTACGGCGAGGACACATCCCGATCCAATATCTTCACAAAGAACGGAAGGTATGAGATGCTCATAATACACAGGCAGCGGGGAGCACATCGGTGTCGGTGTTCCAAGCACGACAGGAGTCTGGGTCGGGCTGAATGTCGGCGTTGGCCGGATTGTGCATGTCGCGGTAGGAGTCTCGGTAGGTGTTGTCGGGATTGTGCACGTCGAGGTAGGAGTCTGGGTAGGGCTGAATGTTGGTGTTGTCGGGATTGTACAAGTCGGGGTAGGTGTCGGCATGGCAGGTTTGGCCGTGGGCGTTTCATAGTCCGGTGGGAAATAAGGACTGACATCCCACAAGTGAACGCTGTTCCCGTCCTGCCCCAAAGTCAGGATATGTCTCCCCGTCGGGGAATAGGCGACTTTTACGCTCGCACGGTAGGTACTGGGAAATTGCTCGATAATCTCCCCTGTTTCGAAATTATGCAGGTAGGCAGTAGAGTTTGTACATCCTGCAAGAAGGAACAATCCATCAGGCGATACGGCCATATCAATTACATTGCCGCCGGGGCGTATAAGACGGGGTTCTTCGCCGGATTCGATGTCCCATACTTCGATGGAAGAATGGCCTTTGCCACATATCACGTGTCTGCTGTCTGCGGCAAATACGATACAGGAGACCGCTCCGGATTCTTGAGAGAGCATTATCGTGCTTTGATCAAGCAGCGAGTAAACGCGAATTCTATAATCGGGCCATAGGGTGTAGGATCCCAAGCTTCGGTCCGTCCCAAACGCAATCTTTGTTCCGTCCGGTGAGAACGAAATATCCAGCGGCGAGCTTGCCAGGGGATTTAGCGTCAGAGTCATTTTATACGTTGTGGTATCGTACAGATTAACTATCGAACCGCTGCCGGAGAAAATGCCCAAAGCGAATTGATTGCCGTCCGGGTGAAATTGAATCGCATAAAAATCGGGGAGAGAAGAACTCACGAACTCGCCGGTGAGAACATCCAGGATGAATCGTTGATTAGCGCCGCTCACTATGATTTGTCTTTTATGCGGCAGGAAAGCGGCGCTCTTGACAGCGCCGACATCCGGGAACTTGCCCAAACACTCGCCGGTATCGACATCGAATATGGATATTCCGTGATCCCCGGCAACCAGGACCTCTTTCCCATCGGCGGAGAACTCGAAAGAGCTGATATCATCTCCGGCGAAGGTATTCAGCGGTGTGGAAGCCTGGCCCTGGATTGAGAACACCAACGATACAAAGAGGAGGAAACCAAGAAATCGTACGCGTGACATGCCCCTATTCTCCTTTCCCTTCATGCAATTCTCACCGTCAATTCTTATTTTAACACAATTTGATTATTTCTTCATTTGACTGTTGAGAGGCAGGGAGTAATCCTCACCCCCCGGCCCCCTCTCCAAGTATGGAGAGGGGGGAAGAAAGGCCCCGGCAGAAGTGTGGGCAGAGTGAGCAGAGTGGACGGAGTGGACGGAGGTGAAGGGGGATGGGCAGGCAGGCGTAACCTCATCCCAACAAGCAGAGATGAAACCTCCGACAGGCAGGGACGCCTGTCCTACTGGGCAGGGACGAGTGGCCGACTGACAGGCAGAGACGCCTGTCCTACTGGGTCACCCGGTCATTTCGGGGCGGTCTTCGCGATTGAGGCCCTTTTCGATGGCGTCGATAATTGTCTCGACGGCCTTGACCCGCGCCCACAGCTTGCAGTTCCCTTCCACAACAGTCCACGGGGCGTACGTGGTACTCGTTCGCTGCAGCATATCGACAACGGCTTCCCGGTACGCATCCCATTTCTCCCGGTTACGCCAGTCTTCATCGGTCAACTTATACGACTTGTACTCGATAGTTTTTCGTTCCTCGAACCGCGCGAGCTGTTCCTCCTTGGAGATGTGCAGCCAGAATTTCACGATGACCGTTCCGAAATGGTACAGGTGTCGCTCGAATTCATTGATCTCCTGGAATGCGCGTCGCCATTCGGCCTCGGTACAGAAGCCCTCGATGCGTTCCACCATGATTCGTCCATACCAGGAGCGGTCAAAGACCGCGATATGTCCCGCTTTCGGGAGTTGTTTCCAGAATCGCCAGAGATAGTGGTGCGTCTTTTCGTCGCCGGTGGGAGCGGCGATGGGAGTTACGGAATATCCGCGCGGGTCCAGGTTTTGGGTCACCCGCTTGATATTGCCTCCCTTGCCTGCGGCATCCCAACCCTCATAGACCGCAATCACGGGCATTCGGTGCTTGAAACATTCGTACTCCAGTTCGCGAAGACGGACCTGACCTCGAAGGAGTTGTCTGCGGTATTCATCCGGCTCCAGGGTCAGGGAAAGGTCCACGCGGTCCAGAACGCTGGGCATGTCTTTCAAGGCGGTCACTTCGATCTGCTCGTGAGTGTCTTCGTGGGTTGCCGCCTTTGTGCGTTTCCTGTTCAGGCCCGCCTGGATGGCCTCGCAGATGGTCTTGAAGATTTTCACGCGACGGTATCGTCGGTCGGTGGCCTCGATGATGGTCCAGGGCGCATAGTGGGTGCTGGTACGCTCCAGCATTTCCTCGGTCACCTGGAGGTAGGTGTCGTATTGTTTGTGGTGTTTCCAGTCCTCCTTGGTGACTTTCCATTTCATATACCGGTCCTTTTCGCATTGGCGGAACCGGCGCTTCTGCTCTTTCTGGCTGATATGCAGCCAGAACTTGACGATCACGGTTCCGTCATCGACCAGCTGTCGTTCGAATTCGTTGATCTCCTGGTATGCCTGGTGCCACTCATCGGGCGTGCAAATCTTATCGACACGTTCCACGTGGACCCGGCCATACCACGAGCGGTCGAAAATGGCGATCTGCCCCCGTCCGGGAACCTTGGTCCAGAACCGCCACAGGAAGGGCCGATAGAGTTCCTCCTGGATGGGCGCGGAGATGGGGTGGACCCGGAATCCGCGCGGGTCCAGCCGGTCCAGCAGCTGGCTGATCGAGTCGCCTTTCCCGGAGGCATCCCAGCCCTCAAAGAGAATAATCACCGGCAATCCGGCCTCACGCGCCTGCTGCTGCAGGATACGCAGGTCCTCTTTCAGACGGGGCAGCCATTGTTTGTAATCTTCTTTGGACAGCTTGAGCGAGAGATCGACGGTTTCGAGCATGGGTTCCTCCACGGGTCATGGGGAATTGGGTGAGTCTTCTTTGAGAGATCGCTCCGGTCCGTAAGTCTTTCCCCACAGATTTTGCCTATTGTCGCCGAGGAAGGGTGGTTTTGTCCAGCAGGGGAAGCGATTTTTGATGATGAAAGGGAAAGTGGTCAATCAACCCCACCCTACGCCCTCCCCAATCTTGGGGAGGGAAACGGAGAAAAGGGAGGCACCGGCGTCTTGCCAGTGGAATGGTACGTCAAGAAAACTTGTTTATGGGAGGATAGACTATTCCACGACCTCATCCGCAAGAATGACCGCCTGGTTCTTGCTGACTTCGAGGAACCCGCCGGTGATTTTCTTTTCGCTGGATTGGCCGTCGGGGGTTCGGAAAGTTACTTTGCCCGGAAGAAGCCCGGTGAGCAGCGGGGCATGATGCGCCAATACACCCAAGTACCCCTCCGTGCCGGGGGCTACCATGGACTCAATATCGCCTTCGTAAACCACACCGGTCTGGCTGATCATCCGCAACTTGTAGGTTTCCGCCATGTTTCACACTCGATATCACGCAGCCTGGGATCCTTCAGCTGACTCCCAGCTGCCTTGCGTTCTCAATGACATCCTCGATCCCGCCGCACATGTAAAACGCCTGTTCCGGGAAATGATCGAATTCGCCCGACGCGACACGCTTGAACCCTTGCAGGGTTTCCTCCAACCGGACGTATTTCCCCGCGCGGCCTGTGAATGCCTCGGCCACGTGGAACGGCTGCGACAGGAATCGCTGGATTCGGCGGGCGCGGCCCACGATTACCTTGTCTTCATCCGAGAGTTCATCCATTCCAAGAATGGCGATGATATCCTGCAAGTCTTTGTATCTCTGAAGAATCAGCTGGACCTGCCGCGCGATACTGTAATGCTCCTGGCCGAGAATTTTCGGGTCCATGATGCGGGAAGTGGAGTCCAGCGGGTCCACGGCGGGATAGATACCCAGTTCCGCGATCTGACGCGAGAGAACCGTGGTTGCATCCAGGTGAGAGAAGGTCGTTGCCGGGGCCGGGTCGGTCAGGTCGTCGGCAGGAACGTAGATGGCCTGCACGGAGGTGATGGACCCGCGCTTAGTTGAAGTAATTCGCTCCTGAAGCGCGCCCATTTCCGTTGCCAGGGTCGGCTGGTATCCCACGGCGGAGGGCATTCGACCGAGCAGCGCGGACACTTCCGATCCCGCCTGAACGAAACGGAAGATGTTGTCGATAAACAGAAGAACATCCTGGCCGGATTCATCGCGGAATGACTCGGCGACGGTCAGAGCGGAGAGACCCACACGGAGCCTGGCTCCGGGTGGCTCGTTCATCTGACCGAACACCAGCGCGGTACGGTTGACCACGCCGGATTGATTCATTTCCAACCACAGGTCGTTTCCTTCACGGGTGCGTTCGCCGACGCCGCCGAATACGGAATATCCGCCGTGTTCCTGGGCGATATTGCGAATCAGTTCCATGATAATGACGGTTTTGCCGACGCCTGCGCCGCCGAAGAGGCCGATTTTGCCGCCCTTGGCATACGGCGCAAGCAGATCCACGACCTTCAGGCCGGTCTCAAAGACCTCACGAACCGGAACCTGATCCTCAAAGGAGGGAGCGGCGCGATGGATGGGGGAGCGTTTGTCCGGGGCTGGGATGGGGCCGAGACCGTCAATCGGCTGCCCCAGCAGGTTGAAGATTCGTCCAAGGCACTGCTCACCGACGGGCATGGAAATCGTGGTGCGGGTATCCACGGCTTTCATGCCGCGCACGAGACCATCGGTGGAGGCCATCGCGACACACCGGGCCAGGTTGTTGCCCAGATGCTGTGCCACTTCGACCGTCAAATGGATTTTCCGTTCGTCGTCGTCAATTGTGATGGCGTTCAGAATGTCGGGAAGATGATCGGAATCGAACTCCACATCTACCGTAGGCCCGATCACCTGTCTGATTGCGCCGACATATCCAGCAATTTCCTCCGCCATGATCGTCTCCTTGTTCCGCGTCGGCCTAAAGCGCTTCCGCTCCGCCGACAATCTCCAAGAGTTCTTTTGTGATGGAAGCCTGACGTGCTTTGTTCAGGTCCAGCGTCAGGGTGTGAATCAATTCTTCGCAGTTATCGTTGGCGGTGCTCATGGAAACCATGCGGGCGCTGTGCTCCGCCGTGAACGCTTCCGCCAGCGTAATGTACATTTTTGAATTCAAATACCGGGGCAGAATCGCACCAAAAATTGTCGATGGATCCGGCTCATAAATATAGTCAATCGGCTCGACCCTGATCCCTGCGCAGATCGAATCCGAGTCAATCGGCAGGAACTTTGCCAAGGTGGGGTGATAGGAGATCGTGGAAACGAACGTATTGTAGATGAGGTACACCTCGTCCGCTTCACCTTCCAGGAAGCGCCGAACCAGATCGTCCGTAATCCCGCGAATCCGCGCGACGTCCAGTTTTCCGCCCAGATCGGTATGCTGGGCGACGATATTTGCAGCGCGACGCCGGAAGTAATCCCGGCCTTTCTTGCCAATGCAGTATAGATCCGTTCGATCCGGGCCGTTTTCCAGGAAAAACTCCTCCGCTCGTCGAATCACATTGCCGTTGAACGCGCCGCACAGTCCCCGATCCGCGGTAACCGTCACCAACAGGATCTTCTTTACCGGACGTTGCGTAAGAAACGGATGGCTGACCTCCCCGGTCGTTTTGACCAGCCGGGCGATCATCTCCTGGAGCGTTCGCGCGTAGGGACGGCCCGCTCGCAGACGCTCTTCCGCGCGACGCATTTTCGAGGCCGCCACGGTTTTCATCGCACGGGTGATCTGCTTGGTGTTATCCACCGTGCGGATTCGTTTGCGCAAAGCCTTCAGGGAGGGCATATCCGTTCCTTCGGTTGATTCCTGTTACGATTTTTTCGACGCAAGAAACTGCTGTTTGTATTCGTCCAGGGCCTTGCTCAGCTGTGCCCGGGTTTCATCCGAGAGTACTTTGTCTTCCTGAATCCGATGTCCGACTTCGGGGTACTTCTCATCGAGAAACGCGCAGAGTTTCTCCTCGAACGGTCGAACATCTTCCACCGGCAGATCGTCCAGTAATCCCTTACCTCCGGCGAAAATGATGACTACCTGTTTCCATAAAACCATGGGTTGATATTGGCCCTGTTTGAGGATTTCGACATTCCGTTCGCCACGAGTCAGCTGGGCCTGTGTGGTTTTATCCAGGTCGGACCCGAACTGGGCGAACGCCGCCATCTCACGGTATTGCGCCAGGTCCAGCCGAAGGCGACCGCCGACCGATTTCATGGCCTTGGTTTGCGCATGACCACCCACACGAGAGACGGAAATACCCACGTTGATTGCGGGCCGAACACCGGCGTAGAACAGGTCCGGTTCCAGGTAAATCTGACCGTCGGTGATGGAGATCACGTTTGTGGGGATGTATCCGGAGACGTCGCCCGCCTGTGTTTCAATCACGGGCAGCGCGGTCAGCGACCCGCCCCCGAGATCGTCCCGCAGTTTCGCGGCACGTTCCAGCAGGCGGCTGTGCAGGTAGAAGACGTCTCCCGGGAATGCTTCCCGTCCGGGCGGACGGCGCAGAAGAAGGGAAAGCTGTCGATAAGCGGCGGCGTGTTTGCTCAGGTCGTCGTAAATGCATAGCGCGTGCCGCCCGTTATACAGATCGTGTTCCCCGATGGCGCACCCGGCGTAGGGCGCGATATAGAGCAGGGACGCCGGTTGTTCCGCTGTGGCGGAAACGACGGTTGTGTATTCCATGGCACCGTGTTTTTCCAGGATGTTCACGACGGCGGCGACACTGGAGGCTTTCTGCCCGACGGCGACGTAAATGCAGTGCACATCGCCGCCTTTTTGGTTGATGATGGCGTCAATGCCGATGGCGGTTTTTCCGGTTCCCCGGTCGCCGATAATCAGTTCTCGCTGGCCGCGCCCGATGGGGATCATGGAGTCGATGGCTTTCAGACCGGTCATGAGCGGTTCTTTTACCGGCTGACGTTCGATGACGTTCGGCGCGCGGCTTTCGAGATTGCGTCGCTCTGTTGTGACAATCGGCCCCTTACCGTCCAGCGGCTCGCCGAGGGGATTCACCACACGCCCGATCAACGCATCCCCGACCGGCACGGAGGCAATCAGGCCGGTCCGCTTGACAATATCGCCTTCCTTAATACCGCGATCGGATCCGAACAGCGCCGCACCGACACAGCTTTCTTCGAGGTTCAGCACCATCCCTCTCAGCCCGCCGGGAAACTCCAGCAG
>JAKPYU010000494.1 GCA_029568995.1 Candidatus Omnitrophota bacterium
AGGTTGACGGCGAGGCACAAGAAGATCCCGACGGTTCCCGCCAGACTGATGGTCTTGGCAAATGTCGCCGTGGCCAACGCCGCGAGGCACGCGGACAGGAACCACCCGAAAATAACCCAGATGGTTCTTCCCAATTTCAAATGCGCATCGCCTCGAATAAAGACTCGGTCCCCGTACCCGCTGGCTACCACTGCAGCGAATGCCACATACGTGGTTGAAACCGGCAACCCAAGCCCGGAGGCAAACGCAATCACACTGCCGGAAACCGAAGTGATCACAGCCGCTCTCAGGCCATCATAGTGCTGGAATTTCTGTTTCTCGGTCAGGTGCGCTTCCGGTGCCAGGACTTTGTGATGGTCCCTGTGTGGCATGATGAATCTGGCCAGTGCAATACACCATTTCGGGGCGTATAACCGAACCACGTCCCCCTGGCTGCCCGTATTCGCTTCCGCCCGCGTTACCCGCTGCGCATTTCGCGTCGTCATCCCAAGAAACAGCAGCACCCCGCAGGAAAGAAGCAGCCACCAGGGAACCGGGATGGAATGGGCCACTTCCCCATGTTGGAGAATCAGCCAGGAAGCCACACCCGGAGAGGCGCTGTTACACAAGTCGTTCTGGCCGAATGCAAACGCTATCGCAAGCATTCCTGCAATTGCCAATCCCGCAAACAGCTTTTGCGCAACTCGGTCCTTCCCCATCAATAGAATCACTTTGACTACAATGGCGAACGTCACCCACAGAACAATCAGGACCCAAAAGACGCCCCAGACATCAAACGTGTTTGCCCGGAGAGTCTTAATGTATGCGACATTCTTCATCCCTTTTATCAGGATGAAGTACACGAGGCCCATCAGGATCAATCCCCCGATCCATGCCCCGTGTTTATGAACTTGTTTCGGATCCTCGCATTCCTCCCCGATGACTGTCCGGAACAGTCGTTGAATAACAAAACTGGCCACACCTGTGATCGCTATCGAGCAGACAATCGCCGTGATGACCTCAGTGGTCTTGCCCCAGTGAACGGCTTCGATTCCTCCGAGGGCGAGTCCACCCCCCAGCAGAGAGAACACCAGTCCCGCCGTTGTGGAGATTGGCATCCCGAATGCGGAGAAGGAGTACAGCAGAACCGTATCCGTGAGATACACCCCCAGGTAGACCGAAAGCGCATTGTGGAGCGATAGAAGTTCCGGTGCAAAAATCCCCTTTCGGGCCGTTTCCATCACCGGGGAGGACGCACAGGCCCCAAGGATTACCGCCGCCCCGGCTATGTACACCGCTGTTCGTCTTCTGAGCACTCTGGCTCCGAAAACCGCATTCACGATATTCGCTGCATCGTTGCGCCCTACTTCAATGGTATCCCAAATCAGCATCGCAACGGCAATGGTTCCGGCGACATACATAAACAGAGTGGGTTCCATGGTTCACGCTCCTTGAGGCTACCTATGATGCAGACCTCTTTTGTGTCGGATTCGTGTTAGAATTCTGTCAGGAAATGGAAATAAATTGTCTCTGTGTGTTCGGCGGGAACGGACTGCGCGCCGACCCATGACTCCTGAAGCCCTGGTTTCTCAGGCTAAGTACTCAATGAAACGTGGTATTGAGGAAAGGCCCGCTACCCATCCGCCGGTCGTTTCATTTTTCCTTGCGCTCTGCGAAAGCAGTCACGCAGCCCTGGTAAGTTCGGTGTAATTCTAAGCGCTTCAGAGTACCAATGCAATGCTTCCTCAAGGTTCCCTTCCGCCTCGGCAATCCGCCCCAGCCCGAATTGCGCCGACGAAAGGAGAGGGAAATCCTGACGGATGGCCAGGAAACGATTCCGCGCTTCGTCATATCGTTCTGCTTCTATCAGGATATTCGCCATTTGCAGCTGTGCCCACAAATTGTCGGGAGCCAGATCCAGTGTTCGCTGGGTATACAAGAGGGCTTTTGCCCATTGACGCTGACGGGCATAAATCTCGCCGAGGTTCAGGTATGGCGACGGATTCTCCGGGTCCTGCTTGGAGGCCTGCAGGAAACTGAATTCCGCTGCCCCCATTTCCCCTTTCGCCATCTGTGCCAATCCCTCGTCGATCAGAACATAAACGCGGGTTCGGCTCTTGGGGTCCGGCAGATTGGAGAGGGTCGTGTTGCGGATGGTTCCCCCGCTGACGTAGCCCAGTGTCCCGAGAATCTCGGTCTTTTCCGGTTTCAGCCCGGCAACATGACTCTGCTCCTCCAGACGGGCCATTTCCTCCTGCAGGATCGGCTTCAATTCCGCCACCTTGGGATGCTCTTCCGAATAGAGATTCTTCTCTTCCTTGGGGTCTTCCTCCAGGTTATACAATTCCTGTTCGGGAGCCAGGATATATTTCCAGGGCGGCTGGTAAATCGCATACAGCGGACTCCAATTGAAGAATAGCGGATACATGGATTCCGCAAAAATCGGTCCGACCTCGTGCTGTTCCCCGCTCAGGCAGGGAAGAAAGGAGACCCCATCCATTTCAGGACAAGGCAATTCCACCAGATCGAGAATGGTCGGCATGACGTCGATCAGGTTCACGGTTCCTTTCACCCGTGCCCCCTCCAGCTGCGAAGTTCGTGCCGTATCCGGCAAGCGCATAATCAGCGGCACATGCAACGTGCAATTGTACAAGAACATGCCGTGCGCCATTTCATGATGCTCCCACAGGCTTTCTCCATGGTCCGACATGACCACAATCAGAGTATTTTCCAGCAGTCCGTTTTTCTGCATCCACACGATGAGCTGCCCCAGCTGGTAATCGACATAAGCGATCTCGCCGTCGTAGGGTCTTTCCGCGTAATCCCCATCCCATGGGGAGGGCGGCGTATAAGGGATATGGGGATCATAGAAATGGACGAACAGGAAGAATGGGGAACGCTTATTGGTCTGGAGCCAGTTGATAGCGGCGGTTCCGATTTCTTCCGCATTGCGTTCCACGTTCGGCTTACCGGCCCCATAAGCGGAGGCCGAGAAATTGTCGTCAAACAGATCGAATCCCTGCGCGATGCCGCGTTGACGGCTCAGGAGCATCACCGCGACAAACCCGGCTGTCGCATACCCGTTCTGCTGCAAAACCTCTGCCAGGGTGACGGCATCATCCGTCAGCATGTAATTCGCATTGTCGCGCACACCATGCCGCGCGGGATACCAACCCGTGAAAAGTGAACTGTGTGCCGGAAGAGTCAGCGGGACGGGAGTAAACGCTTCCTCGAACAGGATTCCTTCGGAGGCCAAGGCCGCCAGCGTCAGAGTCTCGGTTCCGGGATATCCATACGGCGAGGTGTGATCCGCGCGGCAGGTATCAATGCTCACCAGCAGAACATTCGCTTTCGGGCAGTGAACGGACCGGGAACAACCGCCGCTGATAAGGAGCAACGCCAATGCACAACAACACGATTTCCAAACCATGATTCCTCAAACCCGGAACCCGAAGCCGCAAGGATACTGTGACTGTCGGCCCTTCCTGTGCTACCGTTTCTCTTGTCGGAATGCCGGATCGTTCTCAATACTACAGTATCGGCGTCCCAATTGTGCCGCAAGCTCCCATCGGCGAGGAGAATCTTTGGATGCGTATACGAATGTTGGTGACGGCGGTCATCGCAGTGGTCTGGATCGGCTCTGTTTATACTCTTCAGAAACGGAACACGGACCGGTCTTTCCTGGAACAAGGAGGGCATGTTGACGTGGTAAACGGAGCCTTTGTCCTTCGGGAGGATTTCCTGGGCATCTATCTTAATGAAACCAAGATCGGGCACAGCGAATTCCGTCTGACCGAGGCGGGCGAGGCCACCGCAAAAACCTCCGGCGGCAAGGTCTACCTGTTCCAATCGCAAAGCACCATGCGGATCGACGCGTTGGGGATTCCTTTTAATTTGAAAACCATCAGCGATGGTGCAATCGACCAGAATCTGGCCTTGTGCGATTTCACTTTCCATTTTGTAGCGAGCGGGCAAAATATTTCCTGTGTCGGCAAAGTGGAAGGAAATGCTCTGACCGTCACCACAAAATCCGAAGGGGCTTCCCATACCAAAGAGTATCCCCTGCAAGGGCCCATTTACTCGCCGGATATCGTCCATCTGGTCGTTGCCCGCGATGGGATTGAGGTCGGCAAACAAACGAGCGTTCCCATTTACGATCCCCTGACGACCAGCCTGGACCAGGTGGAAGTTCTTGTCAAAGAGCAAACCGAGATGGAGTGGGAGGGAAAAAGCCAGAGTGTTTATCACGTCCAACTTTCCTATAAGGGATTCCAGGAGGACGCCTGGATCGACGCGAATGGCGTTGTGTTTCGGGAGCAGTCCTCCGTGGCCGGGATTGCTTTCCTGTGCAAGCGGGAAACGGAAGACCAGGCGCGAGAAATGCCGGTGGCTTCCGGCCCCGGACCCGATTTGATCGCGGCCTCCAGAATTCCGGTCGATTACGCCATCGAGAATCCAAGAAATGTGGAAGAGATGCACATCGCGGTCACCGGATGCACACCGGAGGATCTTTTCCTGGATGGAGTCCGCCAGGTCCTGGAATCGGACAGAACCGCCGAGGAACTTGCCGTTGTTGTACGAAGGCCGGATTACGATACGCTGATCGATCGGTTCAATTCCCCCGAAATCGCGTACTCCGGTTCCGAAGACTACAAAGAATACCTGGAGCCGGACCCGTTCGTACAAAGCAACGATTCCCGGATTGTTCAAAAAGCGAAAGAAATCACGGCGAACTCTGGTTCCCGGTGGAGTGCAGTTGAACAGCTGACGACTTGGTTGCATGAGAGCCTCCGAAAAGAGGTCCGTGTCACGATTCCCTCCGCGGTGGAGGTGCTGGAAAGCCGGAAAGGGGACTGCAATGAACATTCCACCCTGTTCGCGGCGCTGGCGCGTTCCTTGAACATCCCCACAAAGGTCTGTGCGGGAATTGTGTACCAGGATGGCGCGTTCTATTACCACGCCTGGAATGAGGTGCTGTTGGGCAATGAGGACTCGATCTGGCTGCCCATCGACAGCACGTTCGGCCAGGCAGAGGTCGATGCCGCGCATGTCAAGCTCAATGAGGGCGCGCTCGATAAACAAGTCGAATTGATCAAACTCATCGGCAAAATGCAGGTGAAGATTATCGAGGCGCGTTGAGTCACGGAATGCATGCATGATGAGAACTCAATCGGGAGGGGTATCGGAATGATTCGAACCAGTCATCTGACAAAACATTTCGGGTCCGTACAGGCTGTGTCCGATCTGGATTTGGATGTGCGACGGGGAGAACTGTTCGGGTTTCTGGGACAGAACGGGGCCGGCAAAACCACCACCATTAAGATGCTCACGGGGCTGCTGCGTCCCACTTCCGGGCAGGTCATTATCGGTCGAGAGGACAGTAAATCCGGATATGACCTTTCCGTGGAACCGGAAAAGGCCAAGGCAATCACCGGGTATGTTCCCGATCAGCCGTTTCTATACGACAAGTTGACCGGCTATGAATTTCTTCATTTTGTTGCGGGTCTGTATAATGTCCCTCCGCAAATGGCGGACGAGAGAATCCATCATTATTTCGACCTGTTCGGGATGACGGATGCCATGCATTATCTGATCGAGTCCTACTCTCACGGGATGCGGCAGAAAGTCGTGATGACCGCTGCCCTGATGCACGATCCGGCGGTTCTGATTCTGGATGAGCCAATGGTGGGGTTAGATCCCCGAAGCGCGCGTCTGATCAAAGACCTGTTGAAACAGAAAAGCCGGGAGGGAACCACCGTTTTCCTTTCCACGCACACTCTGGATGTGGCGGAAGAACTTTGTGACCGGATCGCAATCATCCAGCGAGGACAACTCCTCGCCTTGGGAACCATGGACGAATTACGCGCAATGGCGCAGGATGGAGATGCAAAGAACCGCTTGGAATCGGTGTTCCTGAAACTTACGGAGGAACACGATTCCAACGGACCGGCTCACTAAATAAAAAAAGGGAGTCGTTTCGATAAAAAAATACTCCAAAGTTGCATTCCCCTGTGCTACTATGGGTACAGTCTTCTTGTGGGTATATTGACACAACGATGTCCGAAAGCGCCACAATGAAAATCCGGACGCTCCGTTTCGGCGAACTGGAAGTCGCCGAATCCGACATTATTTTCATGGATGAAGGGCTTCTGGGATTTCCGGGGCTTCACAAGTACGCCATTATCGCCGATCCGGACCAGGCTCCGTTTATATGGCTGCAAGCGGTGGAGGAGCCGGACTTGGCGTTTGTTGTCGTCGATCCGTTTCTTTTCTTCCCCGGCTATCAATTGGCGCTGAAACCCCAGGAATTGCAGACAGTGGGTTTGGAAACCATCGAACAGGCGGTCATTTTGACCATCGTGGTGATTCCGCTCAATCCCATGGATATCACCACAAATCTTCGCGGGCCTTTGATCATCAACCCGGAGAACAACAAGGCAAGACAGCTGGTGCTGATTGATGACCGATATCACACCAAGCACCTGCTGTTGCGGGATATTCCGCCGGAGTTGGCGGGAAAACCGGATGAAGCTGTGGGCGAATAGGATAGCCGAGATCCCGCCCGGTATGGAACAATGTTAGTACTGAGCCGCAAACGTGACGAAAGCATCATTATCGGCGACAATGTCGTCATCACAATCATTGATATCAAGGGCGAACAGGTCAAACTGGGAGTCAACGCACCGAAATCCATTTCCATTCATCGCAAAGAGGTCTACGAAGCCATCCAGGCGGAGAACCTGGCAGCCTCCCGTCCCGAAGCCCAGAATCTTGAAAGCCTCGCCAAGGTTCTTGTCGCCAAGACCGCTCAATCCGGCGATATGCGCCCCAAGCCGAGAGCTGCCGTGTTCCCGGCCCGATCCAAACAGCCCCAATAATCCACGCCGTTCACCCATCTGTGCAAAAGGAAATAACAGCGGTATAATCAATACACTGCAAGCAGGAGACTGGCTGCACAATCCCTGGGGATGAACCAAAGGGTGAGCAGCATTCATTGAATGCAAGTGCGAGGTGATTCTCACCCGTGAACCCCGTCCGGACGGTCGGGGTGATTTTCTTTTAAATTGAGGAATTTCAAGGACTTCAGCCGATAATACTGGTCAGATACCGATAAGTGAACTCCAGCAGCATGATGGCTGCGATCGGGCTGAGATCCAGGCCGCCAATCACCAGGAATGGGCAGGCTCGGCGCACGGCGTCCAGGAACGGATCGGTGATCCTGCAAATGAATTGTACAATGGGGTTGGAGGGATTCGGCTGAACCCAACTCATCAGGACCCTTGCGATGATTGCAAAAATATAAAGCTGCACTGCCATGCAAAAGAATCCCAACAGCTCTCGAAGAATCACCATCAGATCTCTCCGCCGTGCGATTTCCCATCAGAATTGCACACAATCCCGATATTCCGCAAGGCTGAATCGCATTTGGAATTGCTTAAGGAACCCGGTATAGCACATCCGCGCCGCGAAATTCCACCGGGAAATGCGCCTCGAATTTCTCCAGTCCCTGCGCCGGATATTGTCTTCGCTCCTGTCCCCCGACATACAGATATGATACTCCGTACTTTTTGAGGAGTTGAGTGGCGGCTTGAAGATCGGGGGTGCTGTAAATGGTTGTAATGTCTTGCTTTCGGAGGCCCATTTCCTGCGGATGTCCCCGCCAGAGACCTTCATGGTTCTCCCAGCCCAGCACAGTGGGTGCGCCGGTGTTGGCGGAGAGGACATTTTCGGGAGCGGGCGCGTCGTAGCGATAGGCGGTTCCCGGCGCTTCCAGGATCACCGGCTGTCCCGGGATATTGTTGTCAACGAAACAGATCATCTCATAAGCCGCCGGGAAATGTCGTTTCAGGTAATCCTGACCATCCAGCCCCATAGGTTGTGTGGGATTTGCCGATCCGGTCAAAACATTTCCAAAGAAAACGAGCGGACAGGCCAGAGACAGGGCTATCAACATCCCCGGAACGACAAGTAACGCTTTCTGCCCTTGTACCCACAGCCTCTGTGCCAGAACCGGCAGAGTGAATCCCAGTATCAGCCAGGTCGGGAAATGGAACTTGAACAGGGTATTCATGCGCTGGCAGCCGTAATTGTCCTTGATGAAAAACACCTCGCAGCCCCACCAGATCCACAGACACACCGCCACCGCACCCAGGGCAAACCGTTCGGAACTCGGCACTTTATTCTCGGCTGAAGGGAAGAGCGCAGACTTCAAGAAAAGCGAAGTGAATAGAACCGAGCCGCAGAGTGTTGCGCTCCAGACCAGGTGACCCGAAAGCCCCGCAAAGATCAGGAAAAACGTTGCCGCTGCAATACCGATCATCCCGACGATTTCCTTGCCCAACGATCGAGCGCTTTCACCGGCTTTCCAGCACAAGTAAGCGAGCAATACGGAAATATGGAGTCCGAATACACAGAGAAACTCCCACAATCCCGAATGATGCTCCGCAAATCGGATCAGTGTTTCCTTCTCACTTCCGAATGGAAACGCCGCCGGATACTGCAACGGTGGGATGAAATCCCGGTGGAAAGGGAAATACGCCAGATACGCCATCAAAGGAAATGCGAACAGGGAGCATAGGAACGCTAAATGCCGTATCGGCTTCTTTCTCTGCCATGCCTGCCCGACCAGGATCAGGACAGCGCAGCCGTATACGAGAGAGAATACGGGCAGATCGAACAGGTTGACAAATCCAAGTCCCCCCAGGGAAATCACCAGGAGCAGCAGGAGCGGCCATCGCAGTCGCAGGCTTTTCCCGATAGGCAGACGATCCAATCCGCTCCGCAGAAACGCGACCAGCAGGGCTGCGAACAGGAGCACGAATGGGATATCCGACATGTGACCGTGGAGATTCGCCCAGACCTCCGCGAAAAACGGGAATTCGTTGATTGTCTGCGTGTCTCCTCCGGGATTGCTGTCATGGATCACCCGACTGCAATTCCATAGATATCCCCATTTCAAATCAAACCCGGTGAAAAAGACCTTGCCGTTCTCGACGATTCGAACAACGCCGGCCAAGTTCCCGATAATTGCAGTGCATACAGCGGTGATTCCGGCCCATGCTCTTGATCCGGTCAATGCCGCTCCCAGAACGAACGAGACACTCACCGCCAGCATGAACACGGTCGCCACGCTCAGGTTATAGGCGATACCGGCGGTGAGGCCGGAGAGTTTGCTGACTGCGGCGAAAATCATGTATCCGCCGTAGTAGTAATTTATCGGCTCGCCTGCACACCACGGGTCCACGGGGGGAATGCCGGTTCCGCGCCAGAGC
>JAKPYU010000522.1 GCA_029568995.1 Candidatus Omnitrophota bacterium
TCTCCTCCTCGGTCACCCCGGCCACCTCGGTCGCCGCCTCGGCCTCCGCCACCGCCGTTTCGACGGTCTCCTCCCCGGCCGCCACCGCCACCGGAACGACCCCGGTCGCGGTCAGGACGTGGTGGACGGGATTCACGCCACTGAGATTCCGGTGTGATCCCCAGCTCGCGTTCGGCCAGCCTTTTGCTGAGGTTGATCCTTCCGAGGCTGTCGATCTCGACCACTTTCACATCAATCGTATCCCCTTCCTTCACGACATCCCGGACTTCCTCCACACGACCTTCGGTCAATTCCGAAATGTGGACCAGTCCCTCTTTGCCGGGCAGGATCTCGACGAATGCACCGAAGTTCATCAGGCGAGTTACTTTTCCCCTGTAGATCTTTTCAACCTCGACCTCTTCCACGAGAGTCTCGATCCACTCTCTCGCGCGCCGTCCGGCTTCTTCATCCACGGAGGCGATAATCACCTGCCCGTCATCGTCGATGTCGATCTTCACGCCGGTCTCGGCGATAATCTGGCGGATCATCTTGCCGCCCGGCCCGATCACATCCCGAATCCGGTCAACGGGGATCATCAGGATCTGGATACGCGGAGCGAAAGGCGACAGCTCAGAGCGCGCCTTGTCGATCACCTGGTTCATCCGGTCCAGGATGAA
Organism: Candidatus Omnitrophota bacterium; assembly: GCA_029568995.1. GTDB lineage: Bacteria > Hinthialibacterota > Hinthialibacteria > Hinthialibacterales > JAKPRU01 > JAKPRU01. The sequence goes on from JAKPYU010000522.1 coordinate 657, forward strand.
CAGCCGCCCGCGCCGGGCCTGTTCGAGAGCGGAAGCCAGCAGTTCGCGGCTGATCCCCTCGATTTTCAGGTCCATCTGGAAGCCGGTGATTCCCTCACTGGTTCCCGCCACCTTGAAATCCATATCGCCCAGGTGGTCTTCCACACCGAGGATATCGGTGAGCACGGCGGACTTGTCGCCTTCTTTCACAAGCCCCATGGCGATTCCGGCGACCGCCCGTTTGATCGGAACACCGGCATCCATGAGTGACAGCGACCCGCCGCACACCGTAGCCATGGAGGAAGATCCGTTCGATTCCATGACATCGGAGACGACGCGGATGGTGTATGGGAACTCCTCATGATCCGGCAGAAGCGAGTCGATGGATCGTTCTGCAAGTGCTCCATGCCCGATATCCCGCCGACCCGGTCCGCGCATGGGACGGACTTCGCCCACACAATATGGGGGGAAGTTGTAATGCAGGAGAAATCGCTTGTAATACTCTTCCAGGAGACCGTCGATTTTCTGCTCATCCGAGGTGGTGCCGAGTGTTGTCGTGACCAGGGTTTGTGTCTGGCCTCGTGTGAACAGCGCGGAACCGTGCGTGCGCGGGATCATCCCCACGTCGATGGAAATCGGCCGGATTTCATCCAGCGCCCTGCCGTCCGACCGACGGTGTTCGTCCAGAATCACTCTTCGCAATTCGCGTTTTTCGATATTGCCGAATGCTTCCTTGACCCGTGCGACCAGGCGAGCGGTCTCTTTTCCGGCCAGGTGAATGGCGATTTGTTCGACCGTCTCGCGAGTGCCGATGTTATCCGGCAGCGTGGCCGCAAACTCCCGCTCGTGACCTTCCAGGATTTTCTCGACGGCTTCCGCACACAGACTGTCGAGTTCTGCCTGTCGCTGGTGTTTTTCTTTGATCTCGTTGGCCTGCTGGAATCGGTCGCCGATAATCTCCCAGACTCTTGTCTCCAGCGGCTGGAGGGAGACGGGGGGTTCAACCGGCACTTTGGGTTTACCCGCGAGGGAGCGAAGCTCCTCGATCATGTCCAGGACAGGGGTCATTGCTTCCAGCGCCAGGTCGAATGCCGCGAGAAGCGCTTCCTCCGATTCTTCATTCGCCCCGCCTTCCACCATCAGGATCGCGTTGCGTTTCCCGGCAATGGTAAGGTTCAGAGTTCCTGCCTGGATCTGCTCGATGGTCGGGTTGACGATCAGCTCGCCGTTGACCTTGCCGATTCGGACAGCCGCCAGGGGGCCATTGAAAGGAATTTCCGAAATTTCCACCGCGGCGAACGAACTGATCATTGCCAGAATGTCGGAATCGTTTTCGCTGTCGAAGGAGAGGACCTGAGAGAGGACCTGGACTTCGTTATTGAATCCGTCCGGGAAAAGCGGCCGGAGGGGGCGGTCGATGCACCGGGAGATAAGCGTTTCCCGGTCGGCGGGACGTCCTTCCCGCTTGAAAAATCCACCGGGGAACTTCCCGGCGGCGGAACGTTGCTCTCGATAATCCACGGTGAGGGGAAAGAAGTCGATCCCCGCACGGGGTGCCGCCATGGTGACGGCGGAAAGGGTCATTGTGTCGCCATAGCGGACGACAACCGCACCGCCAGCCTGATTGGCCAGTCGGCCGGTTTCCAAAGTCAGTGTACGACCCGCGATTTCACGGGTAACCGTGTGTATTGCCATAAGGAATTCCTCCGTATAGTTGTGATGTGTGCCGGGCATTGCGGATATGCAATACGGACAAAGCAACGCCTTCGGCTCTGGTTAGCGGTTTCGGTGGGAAAGGCTGTAAGGTCCAATCGGATTCAGGATTCATGGATCCCTGATCCTTCATGCATTCTGTTTGCGATTAACCCCAAGCGAACTTGCCACAGATGCGATAACCGGATGTGTGGAGGAGAAGGAGGCGGGGGGGCCTGTTGAACTTTCTCGCTTGCACCCTGACTAGGATGAAAGACCTCGAACCGAGATCCGTCCTCCTAATCGGGGTGCCTGAAAAAACCCAACAACGGAATCGATTCAGTCCGCCCGGTACCCATAGATCGACTCGTTCTTCTCCACGGATTCTTTAGCGCCTCAATCCAAGTCTGCTGATGATTGCGCGATACCGATCGACTTCGTGCTCTTTCAGGTAATCCAACAATCGACGACGCTGGTTGACCATCATCAATAATCCACGACGCGAATGATGGTCCTTTTTGTGCGACTTGAAATGCTCGGTCAGGTTGACAATCCGTTCGGACAGGATGGCAATCTGAACCTCCGGCGAGCCGGTATCCGTGTCGTGGACTCGATACTCTTCGATCACTTTGTGTTTGCGTTCAACCGTAATGGACAACTTTTCACCTCCTTTCGGGACAGGGCGATGGATATCGCCACTGGTAATCTTTTATTCTACCACATCCTTGCCATTCAGGCGAGGGATAAGGCACTATTGCTGACCCGCAAAAACTTTCACGGGCTTTACGACACGCAGATTTCCCCCCATGCCGTTGATCTGGTCGGATGGCAGAAGCGCCTCCCCCACTCCCAGCAAGGTTCCCTGGCGATCGACGATCCGCAGCCGATCTCCAGTTTCGAAAGCAGCGGAGACCTGCGCCACCGAGACCCCCAGGAGTGCGCGACCGGCCCCCAGGCTTTGTGCGCCCTCGTGACCGACCAGCACGGAAGGCATGTTCGACAACGATTCGCTCATGGAGGCCAGATACCTTCGGACATCCTCCGGGCCTTTCATGCTTTCGAGTGCGACTGCGTTCTCGATGGCAAACGCTCCGCACCGGGTTCGGATCAGGTCCGACATGGCGGCTCCGGTTCCCAGCTCGCGCCCCAGGTCGTGGCATAGGGTTCGGATATAAGTTCCCTTGGAGCATACAACTCGGTAGGTGACGTGCGGTAACGCAATCTTCTCGATTTCCAGCTCATAGATGGTGATTTTGCACGGGGCGCGTTTCACTTCCACCCCTTTGCGGGCCAGCTCGTACAGGCGTTTTCCCTTATGATGCTTGGCCGAAACCATCGGCGGAATCTGGGACTGGGGACCCACAAATCGCTGGAGGGTTTCCCGGACAATATCCTCGTTGATGGATTCCAGGCCCCGTTCCTCCACAACCTCGCCGCTGGTGTCTTGTGTAACCGTGGTTATTCCCAGGCGCATCTGCACCCGATATTCCTTGTCCTGGGCGACGAGAAATTCCTGGATACGGGTCGCGTTCCCCAGGCAAAGGGGCAATACACCCGTCGCCATGGGGTCGAGTGTGCCGGTGTGGCCCACCTTGCGGATTCCCGCGATGCGCCGGACAGCATCGACCACGTCATGAGAGGTCATCTCAGGCGGCTTGTCGATATTCAGAACCCCATCGAGGTTCTTATAGTCCTCCGTCGGACGACTTCTCTTCCTCATTGCCAAGATCGACATGTTCCAGAATCTCCAGAATCCGGCTGGCTCGGTCGTACGAATCGTCAAGCGTAAACCGAAGCTCCGGGATGTATTTGAGACGGACCTGCTGACCGAGCACGTGACGAATGTGCCCGGCACTGCGGTCCAACGCTTCCAGCACAACACGCGGATCTTCCTTCTCGCTCGGGCAGGTGATAAATACCTGTGCGTGCTGAAGATCCTTGCTGGTACGGACTTCCGTGATCGCGATCCCTTCCAGGCGCGGGTCCTGCATTTCGTACAACAGAATCTTCCCGATTTCCTCTTTCAAGAGAGCATTGACCTGGTAGATTCGATAAGAGGATTTCGTACGCATTGATCTGCACCTTGCGGGGCGAGTTTCGCCTTGTACGGGACGTCAAAACAGTTCAATGTGCGATTCCAGCACTTCCACGTCCGGGTTATTCTCTATGATCCGCAATACCCGATGCAGGATCTCCTCCACCCGATGCTGACTTGCCGCCACCGCAGAGGCGGCCAGATCGGCACGTTGCCAGATGGACATCTCGTCGATCTCAGCGAACGAGACGTTGAACTGGCCGCGGATACGGTCCTTCAGGCTTCGGAGGACATGCCGTTTGGCCTTCAGGCTGTCGGAGCCTGGAATGCGGATCGCGATTTCCAATAGGCCAAGATAGGTCATCACCGGTTTCCACCGGGGAACGAAAGGCGTCTCCGGTTACAGAGTCGGCGTAATTTCCTTCATTTCGTAACATTCGACCACGTCGCCGACCCGAATGTCGTTAAATCGTTCCACGCCAATTCCGCACTCCATTCCCTGCGGCACTTCGGAAACGTCATCTTTGAAGCGGCGCAGAGAGGCCAGTTTTCCTTCATGAACCACCACCGAATCCCGAAGGATCCGAATGTTGGCGTTTCGGTTCAGACGGCCATCCCGGACATAAGAGCCGGCAATGGAGAATCCTTTTGCGGTGCGGAACACTTCACGGATTTCGCCGCGTCCGAGCAGGTTTTCCTCAAATGCCCGGTCCAGAAGACCGGCCATGGCTGTTCGAATCGCGGAAATGGCATCGTAAATGATTCGATAGGTTCGAACCTGAACGCCCTCCTGACGGGCGAGATCCTCTGCCCGCTGCGTAGGACGCACATTGAAGCCGATCGCAAGGGCGTTCGAAGCGGCAGCGAGCATGATATCGGATTCGCTGATCGCTCCTACACCGCTGTGGATAATCTGCACCTGGACTTTCTGGCTCTCGATTTTCTCCAGGTTGCTGCACAGCGCTTCAACGGAACCCTGAACATCGCCCCTTACGATCAGGTTCAGGTCTTTGATTTTGCCTTCCCGGATTTGAACGTGGAGATCTTCCAGGGTTACTCGTTTGGCTTTCTGAAGCAATCGTTCTCTTTGCAGCTGCTGCAATCGTCCGCTGATTTGTTTCGCTTCGGAGTCGCTGGGAACCACGACGAACGGATCTCCAGACGAGGGAACATCCTCCAGTCCCAGAATTTCAATGGGAGTGGACGGTCCAGCTTCGTGGATCGGTTCGCCCCGGTTGTCGCACATGGCGCGTATGCGCCCGCTGTACACTCCGGCGATACAGGGGTCGCCGATATGAAGAGTTCCCTGTTCCACGAGCACCGTGGTCACCGAGCCACGTCCCTGCTCCAGGCGGGCCTCCAGGATGGTTCCGCGCGGTCTGGCCTTGGGATTCGCCTTCAATTCCATCATTTCTGCCTGCAGCAGAATAGCTTCCAGAAGATCGTTGATTCCTTCGCGTTTGAGAGCGGAACACAGTACGTACATGGTTTTTCCGCTCCACTCTTCAGGCATCAGGCCGTGCTCTGCGAGCTGCTGTTTCACCCGGTCGGGATTCGCTCCGGGAAGATCGATTTTGTTGACTGCGACGATAATGGGGACTTCGGCCGCCTTGGCGTGGTGAATGGCCTCAACGGTCTGGGGCATGACGCCGTCATCGGCGGCAACCACCAGCACAACAATATCCGTAATCATCGCGCCGCGTGCCCGCATGGAAGTGAACGCCTCATGACCGGGGGTATCGACAAAGACAATTCGGCCTCCGGGCGTTCGGACATCGTATGCTCCGATATGCTGGGTGATTCCACCGGCCTCCCCGGCCACCACATCGGATTTGCGGATGGCATCCAGGAGCTTCGTCTTGCCGTGGTCCACATGTCCCATAACGGTGACGACGGGGGGACGGAATTCCAACAGGTCTTCCTGGACCTTTTCCTCTTCCCCCAGGTAACTGAACAGTCCCGCCTCGAACAGATCCACTTCCTCAATCCCGAATCCGAACTCATCCGCGATGATTTGAATGGTGTCCGAATCCAGGCGCTGGTTCAGGGTGGCCATGACTCCCAGCTGAACCAGTTTAGAGATCAGTTCCGCCGGGGTGATTCCCAATCCGTTGGCAATATCGGCCACGGTGGTTGCTTCGTGGATTTTCAAGGTGGTGCGATCATGCTCGATCTGTTCGAGTTCTTCTGCCAGATGGGCTTCCTGTCGCTCGCGCTTTGACCGTTTCCAGGCTTTCTTGCTCTTACCCTTCGGAATTCCGTGCCCGATGCGCCGATCCATCGGTCCGATAATCGCTTTGGTCGGTTCGGCGCCCCGTTTCGTTTTCAGTTTGAGTTTCTGTATTTCTTTTCGGATGGCTTCGTCGGTATCCTTACGTATTTTTGCCTTCTTGTGAGCCGGTTTCTCCGGAATCACTTCGACCGGGACTTCCGGGGTGATCTCCTCCGGTTCGGGAGGCCTCTCTTTTTCGACCGGCTCTTTCCTGGAGACAAAGACATGCTCTTTCTCGGTGACTTTCGGTTGCGGGACCGGCTCGATCTGGATAACCGGTTTGGCTTCCCGGGGCCTTGCGGCCTCCGGTTCCGCAGGTGCGACGCCTTTCGTTTCTTCCACTACGGGCGGTTTTTCCTTCGGTTCGGCCTCTCGCTCCGGTTCTTTCCTTGCTTCAACCGGTTTTGCTTTGAGTTTGGCTTCAGCGAGTCTGGACGGGACCTTAATACCCAGAGAGGGCTTCTCTTTTGGAGGTGCAACGACCACCGGTTCGGCTTCCTTAATCTCATCTTCCCTTTCCTCAGCCGGGGTCGGGGCCCATCCCCTGGGACGCTTTAACCGTTTGAATTTGCTTGGTTTCTGGGATTCTTCCTCTTCGAGGCTTTCTATAATTCCGAAATGGACCAGGATCCGCTTCTGCAAGTCATCATCAATACTGGAACTGTGACTTTTCCCGGTATGTCCGATGGAGGAGAGAAAGGCAATGACATCCTTGTTGTCCAAGTGGTGCTCGCGTGCTATCTGGTTAATTCGCATCTGTACTTTCGACCTCCATGCGGATCACTCATGCTGCAGCCGGAACGATAGAAACAGATCCATTTGCAGATGGTGTGCCGAGTTCAAGGATTGATGTGCCCCAGAGCCGATTTGGCGATCGGAGCCATTGGCATATCGTGGAATGGCCTGGTTCAGGCCGTTCCGATGGGGCCGGGCTGGTGCTCGACATTCTCGTCGATCTCCTCAGCCGTCTCTATGTCCTCGTCGTCCGCGTCTTCTTCTTCCGTCTCGTCCATCTGGTCCATCTCGTCCTCTTGCCGGGTGTCTTCGATCTCTTCTTCGGCAAGATCCTCGTTCGATTCGGTCTCCATTTCTCCTTCTTCTTCAGATTCCTCGGGTTCCGGTTCGAGTTCCCCGATTTGCCGCAGTGCTTCGCGATAGATCTTTTCGGCAGTCTCTTCGGACATGCCTTCTAACGCTCTCAGATCGTCCAAGCCGTATTCCACAATGTCGATGGCCGAAAGCAATCCCTTGCCCATGAGGATTTCGGACTCGGCGTCCTGAACCGAGGGCAGTTCCAGCAGTTCTTTCTTGGCTTCCGCCTCCCGTTCGCCAAGCTGAGAGACCGACATGATGTCGATTTCCGTGCCGGTCAGGCGGGATGCGAGCATGGCGTTCAGGCCACCTTTCCCGATGGCCAGAGACAGTTCTTCGTCCTTTACCACGAGCAGTGCGCGTCTGCCGTCCTCGCTCAGTTCCACGCTTTCGATCTCCGCCGGCTTGAGCGAATTGGCGACAAAGCGGCGCTTATCGTCGCTGTATTCGACGATATCGATTCTCTCGCCGCGCAATTCCTGAACGACCATCTGAACGCGCGAGCCTTTCATGCCGACACAGGCACCGACCGGATCGACGTTGTTATCGGAGGAAAGAACCGCGATCTTGCTGCGTTTTCCGGGTTCGCGGGCAATGAGGCGGATGGAGACGGTTCCTTCACGCATCTCCGCCACTTCCTGCTCGAACAACTTGATGACCAGCTGGGGGCTTCTGCGAGAGAGGATTAGCAGGGCGTCTTTCGGCACCTGGTCCCTGTCGCGGCGGTCATGACGGCCGGTGGGGACGGGTTCTTTTCCCTGTTGTTTCCGCACGTCACGAACCTCGGAGATGATCGCTCTGATCCGTTCGCCGTACCGGAATCGTTCGCCAAAAGCCATGTTGCAGCGCGGCAGACAGGCTTCCGCGCCCCCCATGTCCACCACCACGTTTCCCTTCTCATGGCGCTGGACGGTTCCGATTACCAGTTCGCCGACTCGGTTCTTATACTTGTCATAAACCATTTCCCGTTCGGCTTCACGAATACGCTGAGTAATCACCTGTTTGGCGCTTTGAGCCGCGATCCGGCCGAAATCGGTCGGAGTTACATCTACCGTCAGTTCCTCGCCCGGTTCCACGTCGGGAATTTCTTCCTGTACTTCACTGAGGGAGAGTTCCAGGTTTGGATTGGTGACTTCCGCTACAACGGTCTTGGTGGCGTACACGCGAAAATCGCCTGTTTCCCGGTCGATTTCCGCCTCCGTGACGTCGATTTCCGGGTCGAGCATTTTCTTGCTTGCCGTGATCAGGGCGGACTCCAAAGCGTCATAAAGCGAGTCCAGCGGAATGTTTTTTTCCAGGCTGATGCGCTCCAGGATATCGACGACATCTTTGCTGCTCATAATTCCTAAGCTCCGGGGATCGGATCACAATTTTGACGTTCTTTTGGCGCACGATCCGATATGGTCCTGTTTCCTCCGGAACGATTCCGGAGGCGAACAAGGAAAAAGGCGGAGCCGTGGCCCCACCTTTCAAACGAGACTATACCATTCTCAAACGCATTTTACAAGACCGTAAAGAGGTTTTCTTTGACACCCGCATTCGGGGCGGCTTTGGCGCACTGGTCCGACCGTGTTTCTTGCCGTATGCTCATATCGCGGACAGGTTGAAAACAGTGAAAATAGCCTATCTTGAGACTTTTTACGGACTTTCGGCCCGGATGCTGCTGGGTGCGCTGGTGGATCAGGGAGTGTCTTCCGATGACTTGGTGTCCCTGTTGCGTTCCCTGGGGATCACCGATTCAGGGATAGAATGCCGCCGGGTAGAAAAGCATGGTATTGCCGCGA
>JAKPYU010000532.1 GCA_029568995.1 Candidatus Omnitrophota bacterium
CAGAGGATTCAGGGAATATGGGTGTTTCATTCCATCCCCCCCTCATTCCCCCCGTGAACGGGGGGAGGATTCTTAACTCCCTCCCCGCTGACGGGGAGGGCTGAGGTGGGGAATCTCATGTCCCTTTCCCCGGTAGGTTACCGAGTTGCTCTCCGATTCGCAAAGGCGGATCTCATGTAGCATGTTCTTCGGAATGACTCTCTCCAATCTCTCCCAGATCCCGACTGCCACATTCTCCATGGTCGGGATCATATTGTGCAGCCAGGGGACATCCACATTCAGGTTCTTGTGGTCCAAGTCTTCGAGAATCTCCCTATGCAGAATATGGGAGAGCCTATAAACGTTCAGAATCATCCCGGTGTCCGGGTCGGGGTCTCCCTGCACGGTGACGAACAGCTCATAGTTGTGCCCATGGCCGTTGGGATTGCTGCACGGTCCGAAAACCTCCCGGTTCTTCTCATCGCTGAACTGTGGATTGTGCAGTCGATGTCCCGCACAAAAACGAACTCGTTTGGTCAGATAAACAGGCATAGTCTCCTCCTGGCTTTTTCTTTCCATTCCATTGTCCCGCAACCGAATTCCTTCTGCAAAGCGCTCCTTGCCGTCTCGTCATCGCGAGCCTCCCTCCGGCGGGACCGGTGATTGGAAAAAGAAAGCACGGCCTCGCGGGGCTGTGCCTCGTCCCGTCATCGCGAGGAGCAGCCCTGAGTCTGCGAAGGGCTGCGACGTGGCGATCTCAGGCTTGCTCGTTCGAACAGCCAAATTGCCACGCTTCGCTCCTAAGAAAGCTCGCCTGCAACCGTCACACCGGGGAGTCTTGTGCTATCCGGTCAACCCCCACCTTACCTCCCCCGATCTTCGGGGGAGGGAACTCTCCCCCAGTTTCTTTTTTCAATCACCGGTCCCGCCGGAGGGAGGCTCGCGATGACGACCGTACCGAACGATGGATTTCACGATGTGCGAGTCCGAATCAGGGAGGGGAAACTCTGGGGGGCATGAATCGAGGAGTCCGGGAATGGCTCGCCACACCCGCCGAGGCTCCTCCTCGGGGGTGAGGTCAGACATTGGCTTACTTCTTCGATCCGCAGCAGGCCTTCTTGGCCGGGGCTTTCTTCTTGGCTGCAGTTTTCTTGGCCGCCGTCTTCTTTGTTGCGGTCTTCTTGGCTGCAGTCTTCTTGGCTGCCGGTTTCTTGGCCGCCGCCTTCTTCGCTACGGTCTTTTTCGCTGCAGTCTTTTTCTTGGCCGTAGTCTTTTTCTTCGCCGCAGTCTTCTTGACTGCCTTTTTCTTTGGAGCCGCTTTTACCAACCCGATCACCTCCTTTCGGGATGCGTTGGTCGTCCTGAACTCTCCGAGTTCTCACGACCCACTCATGTTATATTACACCTAATGTAACTTTGTCAAGCTCAATTTTCATTTTCTTGCATTCGAATGCAAATTTTTTTTTGATCATTCCTCTTCAACGAAGCATTCTTTTTCGGATTGTGGTTTAATGTCTTGCAGCAACCACTTCGCATTTCTTTTTCATTCGATCTGCAATGCGGAGTAAAATCGAATGCGATGAAGCGGTCTATCGTATCCCTGTTCGCGATGATTTATTTCGTATCGTGCAGCGACAATCGTCCGCATCCGGCCATCGCATTTCATGCCTGGGGGACCGCGGGATCCGAGCTGGGTCAATTCACCGGCCCGCGCGGAATCGCCTACGGGGACAAGGAGATTTACGTTGTCGACAAGAGCGCGCGGGTGCAGGTGTTTCGAACGGACGGAACGCCGCTGCGACAATGGACCCTGCCGGATCAGACGCAAGGCACTCCCACAACCATCCGTATCCAATCCGATGGAGAAGTGTGGATTCCCGATACGCATAACAGTCGGATCCTGGTGTATACTTCTCAAGGAGATTTCAAGCGAACATTCGGATCGCACGGTCGGGAAGCCGGACAGTTTTCTTTTGTGACGGATGTTGCGCACACACCGGATGGAACGTTTTCTATTTGTGAATATGGTTTCGACGATCGAGTCCAACAATTCAAAGAGGACGGAACATCCGTTCGGATATTCGGCACGCACGGACGAGGGCCGGGCGAGTTGTCGAGACCCATGGCGATGGTTTATTATCCTCCCGGGCGGCTGTATGTCGCCGATGCCGCCAATCATCGCATTCAGTGTTTTTCATCAGAGGGGGAATTTTTATTTTTGTGGGGCGAGCGAGGAGAATTACCGGGGCAGTTTCGGTATCCGTACGATCTCGATATCGATGCAGAGGGATCGATTTATGTCTGTGAATTCGGCAACCACCGTATTCAGAAATTCACTCCCGAAGGAAAATATGTCGCGCAATGGGGCATGGCTGGAACCGGCCCCGGGCAACTGTTCGGTCCGTGGGGAGTTGCGGTTCCCCCGGAGGGCGGTCGGATTTTTGTCGCCGATACCGGTAATCACCGGATTGCCGTGTTTGAGATCGATGGGCGATCCGATGCCAAATAAATGAATTTCAGGTTGGCAAATCGGGCCGATTGAGATATTTAGATAGAGAGATTGGAACTTCTCAACTCCCAAGGGTCCTGGGGGAGTGTTTATGAACCACTTCCACCTCCAATTCTTCCGACCATGGATGCTCTTATTTCTGTTGCTGCTTCCATGGCTAATCGCCTCGATGCGGTCCGTCCGGGTATTGGGACGCGGGCGCAAGACGGTGGTGCTGGCGCTGCGTCTGATCGGTTTTGTGCTGCTGGTGGGCGCCATCGCGGAGACGCAGCTTCTTCGCAAGGACGATCGCCTTGCGGTGATGTTTCTGATCGACCGCTCTTCCTCGATCCCGGAGACGGAACGCCTGTTCGCGGAATCCTATCTTGCACAACAGATCCAGTTGCAGCCGCCGGAGGACCTGGCGGGATTGATCTTTTTCGGGAAACAGGCGGCGATTGAGAGTGTCCCGGTTCGCGACCTTGCCTCGGGTCCCTATCGAACCGTGGTGGATACCGAGGCGACGGATATCGAACAGGCCATCCGTCTGGCTCTCGCCGCATTCCCCCAGAACACCCAGAAACGAATTGTCCTCTTGTCCGACGGCAATCAGACACAAGGCGATGCCGAAACAGCCGGGGAGCGCGCGAAAGCCAACCGCGTGGAGGTCTCTGTTCTCCCCCTACACTACAAGTACGAGAACGAAACGATCCTTCAGGAGATGGCGGCTCCCTCGCAGGTCCGCCAGGATGAGCCATTTCGATTGAGCGTGGTGGTTAATGCGCAGAAAGCGGGACCCGCCACGCTTCGTCTTTTTCAGCAGCAGAACCTGGTCCTGGAACAGGCGGTGGAGCTGAACGAAGGCAAGAATGTATTCGTGATCCCTCAACAGATGAAAGAGGGCGGCATGTACCGCTACGAAGCGGTGGTCGAGCCGGAGCAGGATTCGCGGGGCATCAATAATCGAGGGGAAGGATTTGTCGTGATCTCCGGGGTAGGCAAGGTGCTTTACCTGGAGGGACGTCCCGAAGAGGGAGTCAACCTGCAGACAGCCTTGAACCAGGAAGGTATTCCGGTGGATTTGCGCTCGCCTGCCGAGGCCCCTCACGCTTTGTATGAATACAACATGTACGACTTGATCATCCTTTCGGATGTGAATGCAGCGGATCTCTCCCTGGACCAGCAGCGGATGATTCAAAGCGCCGTGCGGGATTTCGGCGTGGGATTACTCATGATCGGAGGCGAAGACAGTTTCGGGTGCGGCGGATATTTGGGAACGCCGGTGGAGGAAGCCTTGCCGGTAACCATGGAGATTCAGCAGCGAAAAGTAATCCCCAGCGGTGCGCTGGTTTTGATTATGCACACCTGCGAAATGCCGGAGGGGAATTACTGGGCGAAAGAGATCTCCCTGGCCGCTCTGAATGCGCTTTCATCGAACGATTACATGGGATTCCTTCGGTACAGCAACATGGGCAGAGAAAGCTGGCTCTTCCCACTCCATAAGCTGGGGCAGAAAAGCGAGCCGCTTCGCCTGCTGAGGAACCTGGGCGGTGCGGATGTAGGGGACATGCCGGATTTCGATACGACATTGAGAATGGCGTACGATGCGCTGATCAACTGCCCGGCGAATTTGAAACATATTGTGCTCATGTCCGATGGAGATCCCGCCCGGCCTGACATTGCACTGATCAATCGGATTCGCGCGGCGGAGATCACGATCAGCACGGTTTGTTTCAACGCACACCCGAATAACCTGGAACATGTGCAGCTGATGAAGGAATTAGCCCAAGCGGGTGGCGGAAATGCGTACTTGGTCCAGAACGGTGCCGAGTTGCCGTCGATCTTCATCAAGGAGGCGGCACAGGTTACCCGATCCCTCATTGTCGAAGAGCCGTTCACCCCGCGAATCGCGCATCCCAGTGAAGTGATCGATGGATTCTCCGAAGGATTCCCGCAGCTGCTCGGATATGTATTGACCACGCTTCGTCCGGAATCGCAGATGGTTTTGACAACGGAGCAACAGGACCCGGTCCTGGCTCTGCGCCGGTATGGAGTGGGGAAATCGGCGGCGTTTACATCCGACGCGAAGGCGCGCTGGGCGCAGAGCTGGATAGCCTGGAATCGGTATGCGCAATTCTGGTCGCAGGTGGCGCGGTGGACGATGCGCGATCCGGGAGATTCCTTCTGCCAGATCGACAGCCGAGTGGACGGCGACTGGGTGCGGGTTGCGATCGATGCGGTGGATGAAGAAGGCCACTTTCTGAATAACCTGAAAATGACGGCCAACGCGATGTCCCCGCAGCTGGACCGTGTCGAGTTCGACATTCAACAGACTGCGCCGGGACGATACGAAGGGCGGTTTCCCGCCGACCGCGCCGGATCGTACATGATGAGCATCGGGGTGGAGGGCGAGGGACGACAATCGCACATCTGGACGGGTGCGTCGATTCCCACATCGCCGGAACAGCGATTCATCCGAAGCAACGATTCTTTCCTGCAGCGTCTTGCGCAAATCGGAGGCGGGAAGGTGCTGGATGCAAAGTCCCCGGTATTCGAACACAACCTGGAGTCCTATACCCAGCAAATCCCGTTGTGGCCGTATCTCCTGGCGTTGTCGATTCTTCTGTTCTGCCTGGATATCTGCGCACGACGCCTGTTCTTTGAGGTGGCCCAATTCCAGCGTGCGGCGAAGAAGGCCGTGATCTGGGCTGTTTCGCCGTTTCGGAAGATTGCATTGCCGGAACGTCCCGCCACCGAAGAGATGGGGCAACTCATGGAGGCAAAACGTCGCGCGGAATCCTTCCACGGCGCACCGATAACCGACGAGGAAAGAAAATCCCTCACCGCAGAAAAAGAAACATTCCTGGCATCGCTGGATGAGACAAAAGTCGAACCGACACAGGAAGAACGCCCGACAGCCAAACCGCAACCGACGGTACGGATTGAAGAGAAGGTTCCCGCCGATCAAGCGGAGAAATCGCCGGCGACCGGGTATACCGGCTCGCTGCTCGAAGCAAAGCGAAGAGCACAGGAACGGATACAGAAGAAAGAGAATTAAGAATTAAAAATTAGGAATTAAGAAAGAATTCGAGGCAAGGAGGAGAGTCCGATGAATGATGAGAAGTCTTTTCCCTCACCCCAACCCGAAGGGGAATTAAGAATTAAAAATTAAGAATTAAGAATTAAGAAGGAATTCGAAATAAGGAGGAGCATCCGATGAACGATGAGAAGTCTTTTCCCTCACCCCAACCCTCTCCCGGAGGGAGAGGGGGCCGGTCTGAAGAGTCTCCCGGAGGGAGAGGGGGCAAATCTGGAGAATCTCCCGGGGGCGATTTGGAGGAATTCGAGACAGAAGCGGGGGCTTTGGTGTCCGAAGGTGAGTCGGTTGAGGAACGGGTAGCGCAGTTCCGGTCCGATTTCGGGCGACTGAGAGAGGAGATCGGGAAGGTGATTGTGGGCAACCGGGAGATCATCGACGGCGTGTTGACCTGCTTGTTTGCGGGCGGACACGCATTGCTGGAGGGAGTGCCGGGGCTGGGCAAGACGCTTCTGGTGCGCACCATGGCAGAGGCGGTCTCGCTTTCGTTTTCACGCATTCAGTTTACGCCGGACCTGATGCCCGCCGATATCATCGGCACGAATGTGATCGACCAGGAGGCCGGGGGCGCGCGTCGGTTCCGATTTGAATCCGGCCCAGTGTTCGCGAACGTGATCCTGGCGGATGAGATCAACCGCGCCACGCCCAAAACGCAGTCGGCGATGCTGGAGGCGATGCAGGAGCACCATGTGACGGTCGGCGGAAAGACATATCCGCTCAAACCGCCATTTGTGGTCCTGGCCACACAGAACCCATTGGAAATGGAAGGCACGTATCCCCTGCCGGAAGCGCAGCTGGATCGCTTCCTGCTGAAACTCATTGTCGAATTTCCCGACCGGGGCGAGCTGGCGCAGATCCTGTCGCGCACGACGGAATCCATCGTGCCGGAAGTGACCCGCGTGATGGACCGCGACACGATTTTGCAGATCCAGACGCTTTGCCGAGAGGTCCCCCTGGCTTCGCATGTGCGGGATTACGCGGTGCGGCTGGTTCTTTCCACGCATCCCGGAAACGAGTTCGCAAGCGAGATGGTCGGCAAGTATGTCCGGTACGGCAGCAGTCCGCGCGGGGCACAGGCATTGATCCTGTCGGGCAAGATTTCCGCGCTGCTGGAAGGGCGATACAACGTCGGTTTCGATGACATCCGCAGCGCTGTGAAATCCTCGCTGCGCCATCGCATCATTCTCAACTTCGAGGGAGAGGCCGAGGGCATCCGCTCGGACGATATTCTGGAAGATCTGCTCGGATTTGTGCCATCCACGGCAGGAGAATGAACCATGTGGTGCATCGTCCGGCGTGAATGCAGGGATTTGTTGCGGCGGCCAAGATCGCTATGGCAGCTGGGGCTGGGACTGCTGCTGTTTGCGTTTGTGTTCACTGTGGTTTGGGGGGCAATGACAGACTATCCCGGCGGACGTCCGCCCGACATGGGAAGGAGGATTTTTATCACCAGCGCCGTTCTGCAACTGATTTTTCTGTTGGGATTGGGGCGAGTCTCTTCATACGGGATCGCCGGGGAGCACGAGAAAGATACGTGGGATCTGCTGGTTGCCAGCCCGATTCGACCCTGGAGCATTGTCCTGGGGAAGCTGGTCGCTTCCCTGCTCTACATGGGATTGGTGTATTTCGCCTTGTTGCCGATGTTGGCGCTCTGTTTTCTGTTGGGGGGCATCTCGCCGCGCGAAATGTTCGGGACATATCTGATCCTGGGCGGAGGGGCGCTGCTGGCAGCGTCGGTGGGACTACTCGTGTCTTCTTCGATGCGGTCGAGCATCAGCGCCGCACGAACCACTACGCTGATCCTGATCTTCTATTCAACTTTTCTGCCCCTGATTCAGCCGGTTGTGCTGGATATCTTTTTCAATTCACCGATGAACATATTTCCGGCGGAAACGCTGCTCAGCCCATTTTATGCCCTCTTCAAGGTGCTCGCATCGGGACCGGGTGTGTCCGGTCCATGGTGGTTTGTCGCCCGTCCCGAATGGACCTTCTTTTGTTCCGCCGTTGCGATCAGCGCGGCTTTGTTGATGCATGTCGCCCACAGAATCGGATCGTTTGAATCCCATCCGGCTCTCGCCGTTCGCAAGAGCAGCGGAAGATCGCGTTCGATTGCATCGCGGAAATGGCACGGCATTGCGGACACTGCGAATCCGATTTATGCCAGGGAAACCTGCGAACAAAACGCCCGGCGCTTCTTCAAACCGAAAGTTGTGTATGTAACCCTGCTGTTTCTGGGGATCTTGCTCGGCGCGATGATGAAGCATCTCGCCGGATCGCCTCCGGGAAGGCAAGAAATCTTCGGCATCAGTTCGGCTTTTACCCTGATCGGCATTCTCTTCTTTGTGCCGGCTGGTCCGGCAGGCGCCATTGCCCGTGAGAGAGGTCGCAAGACCTGGGATGTCTTGCGGACCTCGGCGTGTACCTCTCGGAATATCATTATGGGGAAAACCCATGCGGAATTGAAATATGCG
>JAKPYU010000537.1 GCA_029568995.1 Candidatus Omnitrophota bacterium
TCGATGGCGATGGCAGGTCTTAATTGCCACGTACTTCAGCTATACCGGCTACTATCTCTGCCGCAAAGCGTTTTCCGTCTGCAAGAAAAGCATCGGAGATAGTTTCTCGCTGGATGCGCTGGACCTGGCGAATATCTGGACTGCTTTTCTGGTCGCTTACATGGTGGGACAGTTCCTGAATGGAATCCTGGGTCGGAAGATGGGTCCCAGGATTCTGCTGTTGACCGGGATGGCCATTTCGCTTGGATGCAACATCGTTTTCGGGTTTGCAAATTCGTACGCGACGTTCATCGGATTCATGATCCTCAACGGGCTTGCCCAGGCCAGCGGATGGCCCGGCAATGTGGGCGGTGTGGCGCACTGGCTGCGTAAAGAGGAGCGCGGATGGTATATGGGCGTCTGGTCCACAAACTACCTGGCGGGGAATATCGGTGTGAAGTACATCGCCGGATTCATGCTTGCATACATGGGGTGGCGGTACTCGTTCTGGGCCTGTTCTCTGGGCATGGGGGTGATCTGGCTGCTGTTCTATTTCCTTCATCGCGACCGTCCCGAAGACGTCGGCCTCCGTCCAATCGTAACTCAGGACGATGAAACGCAGCCGGAAGAGGAAGCGGAAGCCGACGCCCGGGCTGTGAGATTCCTGGGATTCTTTCGGGTCCTGGGAAATCCGGTGATCTTGATGATGGGGATAACGTATTTCACGTTGAAGTTTCTCCGCTATGCGCTGGATTCCTGGCTGCCGTATTTTCTGGCGCAGAGCAGCTTTCATCTGGAGGTCGATCGTGCTGCATACTATTCAACTGTTTTCGACTGGGCGGGATTTGCCGGTGTGATTCTGTCTGGTTGGGCGCTGGACAAGGTCTTTAAAGGAAACTGGCGTCTGCTCTGTGCCGTGATGTGCGCAGGGATGACCATCGCATACGTCCTGGTGATTCAGTATGGGACTATTGGACCATTCACATTATCCTGCTTATACGGACTGGTCGGGTTTATGCTGTACGGCCCGGACAGTATTCTGAACGGTGCGGGTGCAGTGGCTGTTGCGGGGCGGCGCGATGCACTTTCCTCTGTAGCGATCATTAACGGAATCGGCAGTATCGGCCCGATTGTCCAGGAGCAGGTCATCGGAAGGATCTATCGCCATTACGGAAGTTATGAACCATTCAAGATGATCTGCGTGTATATGAGCGCGGCGGCGACTCTCTTACTCGTGCTCATGATTCTTCAGGCGTGGTGGAAAAAACGTTCCGGGAGGTCCTCATGATCGGTATCGGCATAGTCGGTTTAGGGAAGAGCGGTCTGGACATTCATGTGCCGTGTATTGAAACAACTGCCGGGTTGCAGGTAGTCGCCGGTTGCGACGTCACGCGGGAAAGACGGCAACTGGCAGAACAGCGTATCCCCGGTATCCGCACATATAGTGATTTGGATGAATTTCTGGCGGATGAATCCATCAACATCGTGATTATTACAACCCCGACGGCAAGCCACGAAGCGATTGCCCTGAAAGCCATTGCTGCCGGAAAGGATCTGCTGATCGACAAGCCCATGGCACTGGACCTGGCGGGTACGGATCGGATTCTAAAAGCCGGACAGAACGCCGGGCGCATGGTCACCATGTTTCAGAATCGCCGGTGGGAAACGGGATTTCAGTGTATTCAACAGTTGCTCAAAGACGGCATCGTGGGAAAAGTTCTGGGAATCGAATCCAGGCGCATCCGGTACGATTCCACGTTCAACTATCCCGCCCAGGAGTTTCACCCCACCTGGCGGCAGGAAAGAGCGTACGGCGGCGGAGTGATCTATGATTGTGTGCCGCACGATATCGACCAGATTCTGATTCTCGCGACGGGAGCAATCGCGGGGCTTTATGCGGAGACGAAGACCGCCGTGTGGTCAACTGAAGTGGAAACCGCGTATTTCGCCAGTCTCACATATCGGGACGGATTGAACGCGAAAGTGGAGAACTGCCGGATTTCGCCGCATGGATTCCCGCGCTGGTATGTCCTGGGAGAGGAAGGCTCGATCCTCATGGAAAGCGACAAAGGACCGGCGATAGTAAAGCGAACTGTCGCCAAGTCTGCAGGTGTGCGCACCATTGAGGAATCCACCCACCCCGTTCCCGATGCCATCCGCCCGGAAGGGATTCTGTTCTACAGAAACCTGATTGGCGTGCTTGAAGGCAAAGAGGAGACCCTCATGGTGTCACCGGAACACGCACGTCGGGTGATGGCAATTATGGAGGCCATCCGCATCTCCGCTGCGGAGAATCGGGTTGTTCAAGTAGATGGGGAAGGTTGACAGGTCCAGGAATCGGACGTTGTGAACCTGCTGGACCTGCCATAGGCGCATTCGAGAGCCTTGGCGTCAAAACAGTCCGACAATCTTCCCATCCGGAAGCAGGTCGATCTTCTCCGCCGCTGGAACCTTCGGCAGTCCCGGCATCAGCATCATGTCGCCGGTCAGAACCACCAGGAATTCAGAACCGCTCCGAATCTGCACATCCTGTACTTGAAGTCGCCAGCCGGTTGGTGCACCCAGCCGTGTCTTATCATCGGTCAGGGACAACTGTGTCTTGGCCATGCAGACAGGGAGATTGTCGAGTCCCTGGACGGTAATCCCCTGGATGCTCTTCTCCGCTTTTGCAGCGTAATCCACTCCATCTGCCCGGTAGATCTCGCGCGCAACGGTTTCGATTTTCTGCTTCACCGGAACATCCAAGGGATAAATCGGTTCGAAGTGCGAGGGATGCTGCTCGATCTGCTCAATGACCGTCTGCGCCATTTCGATCCCGCCTTCTCCCCCGCGAGCGCACACTTCAGAGACAACCGCCGTTGCTCCAAGATCTTCGCAGAATGCCTTCAGCGCCTTGATTTCGTTGTCCGTATCGCGGGGGAAACGGTTGATCGCCACCACAGAAGGCACTTTAAACTTGCGGATGTTTTCGACGTGTACCCGGAGATTGGAGCATCCTTTCAACATCGCATCCACATTCTCGGTGTTCAACTCGGCCATGGAGATCCCGCCGTGGAGTTTCAGCGCGCGAACGGAAGCGACAATGACAACCGCGTCCGGTTTCAGCCCGGCAGCCCGGCACTTGATATCGAAAAATTTCTCGGCTCCCAGATCCGACGCGAATCCGGCCTCGGTAATGCAATAATCCCCCAATTTCAGCCCCATCTGTGTCGCGATCACGCTGTTACAGCCGTGCGCGATATTGGCAAACGGTCCGCAATGCACAATGGCGGGTGTGTTCTCAACGGTCTGGACCAGGTTTGGTTTTAACGCCTCTTTCAATAGAACGAGCATGGAACCGATGACCTTCAGTTCCTCGGCCCGGATTCGTTTCCCCTCGCCTGTATACGCCACCGTGATATTTCCCAACCGACGCCGGAGATCCTCCAGGTCCCTGGAAAGCGCCAGGATGGCCATGATTTCCGAGGCCGCGGTGATGACAAAGCCGGTCTGACGAGGAACGCCGTTCGTTCGCCCGCCCAGGCCGATCACGATATCCCGAAGAGTCCGATCGGCCAGGTCGATGGTGCGGGGCCATTCCACCCGTCCGATGTCAATCTCCAGTTCATTCCCTTTCAGGATGTGGTTGTCGATAATCGAGGCCAGAAGGTTATGCGCCGTGGTGACAGCATGGAAATCACCCGTGAAATGCAGGTTGATTTCATCCATCGGGAGTACCTGGGAATACCCGCCGCCTGCGGCTCCGCCTTTGATCCCGAAAGTCGGACCGAGAGAAGGCTCCCGAAGGCACAGACAGTGTCGTTTCCCCATCTTACCGAACGCCTGGGCCAGCCCGATGGACGTGACGGTCTTCCCTTCCCCGGCAGATGTCGCGGTCATCGCCGTTACCAGGATCAGGCGTCCGTTCGGGCAGTCGGCCAGGCGATCAAGCACATCCGGATGGATCTTCGCCTTGTATTTCCCGTACAGATCGATGTCATCTTCAGCCAACCCGATGGACTTTGCGACCTCCGCAATCGGTTTCAACCGGGTCGCCTGTGCGATTTCAATGTCACTGAGCACGTCCCAACTCCTTCTTTCTGACGATCTCAAACAATGGGCAGAAATTATAGTGGCAGCTCTCGGCGGATTGAATGGCGGTTTCGGGCCAGTTTCATCCCACTGCATGGGAACCGGAGACTCCCCGAATATTGACTTGTCTGACATAACTGGCTTCACTCAATCAGGATTCACGCTACAATAAAGAGCCAAACCTGTGGTCGAGGTCTGCAAATGAAACAGAAGGAGAATGCATAATGCGGAGAGACTCCATCCGTGGATTCACTCTGATCGAGCTGTTGATTGTCGTGGCAATTATCGGGATTTTGGCGGCGATCGCAGTTCCGAATTTCATGAATGCACGGACCCGTGCGAAGGTTGCACGGGTTCAAGGCGATTTTAGTGCCATCGCGAATGCTCTGGAAACGTATCGTCTGGACAATGGGCGATATATCAGCCGCGCAGGAAACATCTCCTGGCCCTACAGATTCTATCCGCTGACCTCGCCGGTCGCCTATATCAGCCAGGGCCGCTGGCCCGACCCGTTCGCAACAAAGTATACAACAGCTCCTGATGGAGACTTGATGAATTATTGCTATGAGTCAAAAGGATGGCCCGAAGCGCCTGCGACCTACTTTGCGACGAAATTGAACAATTCTCCTCATCAGGAATATCACGGAAAACAAAATTCCCTGGAGTACGTGCTGATTTCCTGCGGACCGGACATGGATTTGCAGGCGGATTCCGGGGCGAAAAGCCAGCCGCAGGATACGTTTTTCCTGTACGATGCCTCGAACGGCACAACCAGCAATGGGGATTTGCTTCGCTTCGGTCCGTGAGGAAAGCCGGGCAGCAGTTAATTCGCCTCGGCAAGACGTTGTCTTCCCAGTGCCGCTGCTCCCAGAATCACCGCGTCGTCCCCCAACTCCGAGGCCACAATACGGACATCTTTGCAGCAGATCGGAAAGGCGATTTTGAACGCTTTTTTCCGAACCTGTTTCACAAAAAGATCGGGCAGAGCCTCCACAACCCCACCCCCCAGAACCACAACCTCCGGACTGAGGATATTCAGCAGGCTGCCTACCGCGATGCCCAGGTATTCACAGGCGGTTTTGAGAGTTTTTTCCACAACCGGGTCGTTTGACTCGAATGCTTTCTTCAGCACGCTGCTTGTGATTTGGCTCATGTCCCCTTTCACCAATTCAGGAATAATCGACGGTTTCCCTGCTTGAATCGCGG
Organism: Candidatus Omnitrophota bacterium; assembly: GCA_029568995.1. Lineage (GTDB taxonomy): Bacteria > Hinthialibacterota > Hinthialibacteria > Hinthialibacterales > JAKPRU01 > JAKPRU01. Next base: position 5,257 of record JAKPYU010000537.1, read on the forward strand.
ATTCAATCTCTCGCTGAATCGCGGTGCGGCTTGAAAAGGCCTCCAGGCATCCGTGATTGCCGCACCCGCATACCGGGCCGTCCGGATCGAGGATCATGTGCCCCAGTTCGCCACCATTCAGACTGAATCCATGGTGCAGCTTCCCGTTGATGATCACGCCGCCTCCCAGGCCGGTTCCCACAAAAAGGCCGACCACATCCTGTACCCCTCTTGCGGCTCCATACACAAATTCCCCATAAGTACCGACATTCACATCGTTGTCGACGAATACGGGCACGGAAATCCGGGATTCCAATTCATCCTTGAGATGTACATCGACGAATTTGAGATTCGGGGTGTCAATGATAATTCCGCGAATCGGATCGAGCGGTCCCGGTGCGCCCACACCGGCGGAGGCAATGTCACTCATTTGAAGACCGGCGGCTTGCACCGCATCCCGGACACAGGCCGCCATACGTTCCAATACGTCTGCGGGACCTTTCTCCGATTTTGTCTTCCGTTTGCTTCTGGATAAGATGGTTCCGTTCGGATCGACTACTGCTGCGAGAATCTTCGTTCCACCTAAATCAATACCCAGAACCGGGCGATCCCGATGATCCATGTTCAACGGAGATTCCTTTCCCTGTCAGGTGAGAGTTTCCTCTATTTCCGCTACCAGATCTTCGATACTCTTCAAGTCTTTTCGGCGGCCCTTCTTCGGCTTCACATCCAGTCTTCGGACACTGGAGATGACCTGTTCATATTGTTCGGCTGTCAGCTCGAGATCGGATTCCTCCAAATCCATCGCCTCCACGTTTTCCACCAGGCGCTGGATCATGGCAGATCCCCGGACGGAGTAAAAATCAACGATCTCCTGGAAAAGAGACCGCAGGCGGCGCAATTCCAGGACCAACTCTTCATGTTGTTCTTTTGTGATTTTCGAAGCCACTTTCCGTTGACGAGACTTGCGGGATGCGGATTTGGATTCCATGGCGTGTTCCTATATCTTTCTTCCCTTGCCCGGGCATGAAGGAAGCAGGTCGTACGCTGAAACAGGAATGGCGAACTCCCGTTATTCTACTCCCAGGACATGCGCGAGTTTGGCCTGCAATTCCAGCTGCACGGCCCGTGGGGACCGATTCCCATTGATGACTTCAAATCCAAACCTTTCTTGAAGCCCTGAGAATTCCGTCTGGACGCGCCGTTGATACTTCACGAAGCTGTCGAACATATCCTGCGAAAGGCCGATATCCATGCCGGATTCCCAGTAATCCAGGGCACTATGTTTCTCAAAGTTCCGTTCGACGAGGTTCTTGGGACTTACCTTCAGGTAAAAAACGGCATCCGGGACAAGCGCCACACCCAACAGAAGGTCCTCGATCCACTTGCGTTCGATTCCACGCACGCAGGCACGCGCCAACAGGGTATAGATATAGCGGTCTGCCAGGACGATGAATCCCGCACGGAGGGCGGGAATGATTCGGTTCTCCAGTTGGTCCATGAAGTCGGTTGTATAGAACAGATTCATGGTGATGCGCCCCATCACATTCCCCTGTTTGGCCTTAGCGAGTTCGGGACTGATCAGGTTGGACCGACGCAAACCCATGCTGACGGTGGCGCGCCCATGTCCCTCCAGCCAATCGTTCAACATGGCGATCTGGGAACTTCGCCCGGAACCGTCTGCGCCCTCAATCACGATCAGACTTCCATGCAATTCCTCCAAATTAACACCGGGAATCCCTTTGCCGTACCATGATTTGGGTTTATGGGGAGAGGTCATCATCACTTTTTTCCTCGCAGCCGATAAGATGCCAGGTCGATGCGTTCCGCCACAATTTTACGGACCTCCTGTTGCATCACCTCAATGGATTGTGTGGCATCGATCACCACGAAACCGAATTCATCAATCATCTTGTTGTATTCGTCGTTGATCTTTCCCTGGAAAATTGAAAAAGATTCATAGGGGTCCTTGGAGAATCCCATGTCCATTCCGGCTTCGTGGTACTTCAGAACAGGTCGTCCGGAAAGGATGCGGCCCAACGCGACCTGAAGAGGGACCCTGAAGAAGAGGGTGATATCGGGAACGGCGGCAAAACCGTATACGGAACGAATCCATTCCCGATCGCAGCCGCGCGTCGCGTCGCGCGCAAAGGCCGTAAACTTGTAGCGGTCACACAAGACGATGTATCCAGCATTAAGAAGAGGGAGGATTTGACGTTCCCACCGATCAGCGAAATCCGTACAGTGAATCAGGCAGAATGTCGTCGGAGTGAGCAGATTTTGATTCTTCCCTCGCTTGGTGGCGCTTTTGACAAGGTCCGAGGAATTCCATTCTGTGAAAAAGACCTTGACCCCCTCCAATTCCAGCCATCGTCTGAGCAAATAGACCTGCGTGGACTTTCCGGAACCGTCCAATCCTTCTACTGCGATGAGTTTCCCTGTCATTGCTTCGATTCTCCATGATCCGCATCGGATGATCGCTCGACACAACTTTTTTACTGTCGAACCAGGATGCGGACTTGATTCGATCCAAAAGACCTAAGGGAAATAGCTTCAACCCCTTACGGGTTCACATCAGTATCGCACCGGCACACGACAAAAGCAACCCCTTGAAGGAAATTTCATTGTGAAAAATAGGGAGAAAGTTACCTGGAAGGAAACGCCGAAAGAATTTTGGAACGAAAATGTAACGAAACATGACCCCATTCTTGACATAGGCTGAGATGAAGCCTAGGGTTCTGCGTAATCCTGGCCGGAAGGTGAAGGGGACTCCCGCCGGTCACCCGATTTCACATACACATGGGGTTCAGTCAGAATGGCCAATATAACCATGGAAGACGTGGCACGCCATGCAGGCGTATCTCGCGCGACAGTATCCAGGGTACTCCGGAATCTTCACGAAGGCACGTCCATACCGATCAGCGAAGAGACTCGACGGTGCGTTTTGGCAGCGGTTGAGGAATTGGATTATTGTCCGCATTTTCTGGCAACCAGCCTTGCCTCGGGCAAGAGTCGCGCTGTTGGATTCCTCTGTCCGGAGAGCGGATTACGGGATTGGGACCTGGTTGAGATACACCAGTCAGTTGCCGCGACCTTATCGGCACATGGGTATCATGTCCTGATTCCACCCTTGAAACCAGACGGAAGTGCAGCAGGTGCGGCGAGGGAGCTGCTTCGCAGCGGACGGGTGGATGGATTGCTGATCTGTTCCATGGAGGCAGACGCACATTGGGATCGGCTCTGCAGCCAGGAACATGATCGCGTGGTTTTCATCAATTCATCTGTACCCCATGGGAAAGCCGCGCACGTTGCGATGGATGATCGACAAGGGGGATCTGCCGCCACCCTGCACCTGCTTGACTCGGGCCACACCCGAATCGTCTTCATTGGCGATCTCAGTCAACCACACATTCGTAATCGTTATCTTGGTTACCAGGATGCATTCCGAGAACGAAACCTTTCCTGCAATCCTGAGTGGACAATGAACCTGGCCGGTCAGGATTTGCATCCACAAGAAGTGATCGACCGTTGCACGCAGGGGTCTGAACCGGTGACGGCGATTTTCGCCGGAACGGATTATCTCGCGATTCATCTCATAAAGGCCGCGTCGGATCTGAAGGTCACGGTTCCGGACGAGTTGGCGATCATGGGATTCGGTGATCTCTGGCCTTCGGCGTGTGTTTCACCTGCCTTATCGACCGTTCGTCGGGACGCAGACAGAATCGGACAGGAGGCTGTGGAGCGGCTTTTACAGGGCATAAACGGCCAGGCCCTGTCAGGAGAGTCGTTCCTCGTCGCCTGCAATCTGATCCTGCGTGAGAGTGCCTGAACTTCGAATCAAGGTTTCCCGCAACTGAGGGACATTCCGGCCCTGGAGGGCGGAGACCGCGTGGATTTGGTCCTGTTCCACACCGGTTTCTCGAATGAACTCCTCCAGGATGATCTCCAGATCTCCTTCTTGAAGGAGATCCAGCTTGTTCAGGACGATCAAAGCTGGTCTTGTGAGGATTTCGGGATCGTATGCGCGAATCTCCGTGAGTAGCTGCTGATAGGTGACAGCGGGAAATGAGGGGTCTGCAGGAGACAGTTCCAGCACGAAGACAAGCATTCGAGTTCGCTCGATATGGCGGAGAAAGTCCAGTCCCAAACCGAGTCCCTCGCTTGCGCCCTGGATAATGCCGGGTATATCGGCGACAACGAGACCGGTTCCATCGGAAATTGGGATGGTTCCCAGGATAGGATGCAGGGTCGTGAAGGGATACGGGGCAATTCGCGGTCGGGCGGCAGTCATGGCAGCCAACAGGGTCGATTTGCCTGCATTCGGCAGGCCGACCAGGCCGACATGTGCCACGGTTTTGAGTTCAACGAGCAGCTTAAATTCTTCACCCGGAGTTCCCGGCTCTGCGAATCGGGGAACCTGCCGGGATGCAGTGGCAAATCGTGCATTCCCCCGTCCCCCGTGACCCCCTTTCGCCACAACCGCCGTCCCTTCCGTATCCTCCATATCCACAAGCAATTCCTGTGTTTCATGGTCACGGACCACCGTGCCCGGAGGGACAAACAGAAGAATGTCTTTGCCGGAACGCCCGTGTCGGTCGTTCTTATCGCCATGACCTCCATCCTCGGCTCGATAGAAGGGTTTAGAGGCCAGAGATTCCAGAGTATTCCTTCCGGGATGGACTTTGAAAATGATACTCCCGCCATTCCCGCCATCGCCGCCATCCGGCCCACCACGTGGCACGAATTTCTCCCGATGGAACGAGATGCATCCATCCCCGCCATCACCTGCTTTGACCCGAATAACCACTCGATCAATGAAATCCGTCTGGGCGGGGCACATTCGAAGCCTCCGGAAATAAGGAACGGGGGAGTCTGTCAAAATGACATTCTCCCCCGTTGAAGGACTATGTCAAATACGGTCGGTTCAGTTCTCCACAGAGATTTCGTCGATTTTCAGTACGGTGAACGGCTGTCGATGCCCCTTCTTCCGCCGGTAATTCTTGCGTTTCTTCATCTTGAAAATCACGACCTTGGGGCCAAGTCCCTGGTTGACAACATGCCCTTTGACTTTGACGTTGTTGACGGTGGGCGTACCGACGGCAAGTCGCTCTTCATCGGCGTACATCAACACTCGGTCGATTTCCACCTTCCCGCCCATTTCGGCAGGGATCTTCTCGATATGGATTTCGTCTCCCGGCTGAACACGATATTGTTTGCCGCCGGTTTCAATGATGGCGTACATGGAAGCCTCCGAACCTTTCGGATTGAACATCGGAAAATAATCAGAACTTATAGGATACCCATCCGATTCGATTCCGGTCAAGTGTGGACCCTGGACATCGAGTCCTCTCAGGAATCTGCCCGATTGTATTCCTCCACAATCTCGGACACTCGTTCCAGTTTGTAGAACTCGGAGTCCGGGGGAGCTTCATCGGAAATACCCAGCACCAAGTGAGGATGAAGGCGCTCGATCAGCTCGCGGACCTCTCTATCGAACTCCTCCTTAGAGACATTCGGAAGAAACGAGGTCGCACAGATTCCATCGACCAGCACCAAGTCAGCTCCCATATATCGTTCCACCATCTCAAAGGTGGCGTCGCCCATCGGCTTGAAGGTAATCGCCTCAATGCCGTCCATTCCGGTTTCGCGGGCGTACGGCAGGATGGTTCGGACATCCCCATCCCAATGGGAGTACGTAAACTTCCCAACCGCATGGAAGATCTCGTTGCGTTGATGATACGAGGGCATGACATATTCCTTCAGCAGAGGCGGAGGCAGCATGTCGCAATGGATATTGTCACCGTAATTGATGAACTCCGCCGGAACCTTGAGCAGTTCCCGGCAATATCTCAGATCCGCCTGGTCGATCACCCGAACCAGCCCACGGATTTCTTCGGGGCAGTCGTGAAGAAAATAAATCCCCTCCTCGAATCCGCAATATTCGATGAAAATCCGCATCAGGTTCACACGCGGCACCAGGGCGGTCGGCACGGCCCGACCTGAAAATCCCTCCTGATCCGCAATGTATGACTCGATATCCGCCTTATATTGGGTTCCTTCGACAATATATTGAACGACACGCAAATCGTCCAGATTATTGAGGGGATATTCGCGCGTCAGAAACGAGTCGATGGTCTTGCAGTCTACTCGCCGGACCTCCCCCAAGGGGGTTTTCCAAGCCTGAACGATACTTTCCGGTGTTTCCTCGGAAGTGTAACGGATGCTCGAGTCGTATACGTTATTCACGGGCGCCCAGCTCGGGGGATATCGGATAGAGGCATCGAGGCTCTCATAAACATCGTAGACCGTTCCGTTTTGAAACTGTTCGGGCAGTGTTCCTCGTTTTTGGCTCATATTGAACCAATGCTCGATACGAGGCTGCCAAACCACTTTTGCGGACGGATCGCCGGAGAAGATCTTCCGCATTTCCTCACGAAAATTGATTTTCATGTTATCCCCACCTGTCTTCCTGTTTGTTCGGACGATTTTGACTCAAGTCTCATTGATGAGAAGCCCCGGATTATGATCTTTCCCGAAATTTCCGTCAAGAAACTGCCGGGATAACCATTTGTCTCTTCAATTCTGCCGGACACTTGGTATGATATGCTACCGATTTATTTTCATTGTTCTGCGCGGGAAGCATCACCTTGTCTGGATTCCCCATCTGTTCCGGCTTTTCAAGATTGAAAGGCACGGAATGTGGGATTGTTTGTGCTATGAGCAAGGAACACCGGTGGGTGAGGCATTGATTCTTTTGCTGCCAAAGGAACGACGATGGTAGTTTTCCCACCGGATGAGCAGGACATCAAGCCGGCAGGACTGGAGAGGGATTCCCCCGCATTCGGTGGTTTATTCGAGGAAGAGGGGCCTGATTCTCATTCCCTGGAAAAGATGGATTCTCTGTGGGACCGGGCCCGTGCCGAGAAATCGGAGCAAACCGGAATCAATCCCAACGAGCTGGTGCGATTTGTTCATCAGGGGACAGTCCATTGGATCACCCAGGAAGAAGCGCATACCTATCTCCAGTTGGCGGATGAGGAGGACAAGCGACAGAACGCCATCAAAAAGGAGATTAAGCGAAGTCTTCGAGGTGAAACCCAGGCGCTTGCGGACGAGCTCTCCGTCCTTCTGGCCATCGCTGCATCCTCCCTCAGCCGCTACAAACGCGAGAAAGCCATCCCGAGCGAAGAGATTCGGCGGATCGAACCGGCACTGCAACGTCGGTTCACCGAGGTGGAATCTTCTTTGGACTGTCTTCGGGAAGTGGAGCGGCTGATCGAACAGAAACGAAAAAAGGAACCGATTTTCGAGGAATACGAATCCCAGCTGGGCCAGATGCTGAATCTTCAACGATACGGCAAGTCCAAAGAAGCCGCCGTGCTGGCTCGGGATCTTGTTGAAAAGAAACGCCGATACCTGATCCGGAGTCGCGCACTCGAACCGGACATCTACACCACCTATTTCTATCGGCTGGAATTACAGAAGATCAAGAAACGCATATTGTCCACACAGAAATATCTTTCAGCGCAACGCGAGAATAATCTGGAAGAGGAAATCGAGCACCTGAAAGGGGAACTGGTGAGTCTCCAGGCGGAAAAGGAAACGCAGGAAGATCTCATGACACGGGGGGTTGTCTTGTCCAGGGTGGAGAAAGAGGAATATCAAGGCAATCTCCGGAAAATCGACCAGACCCAGAGGCTCCTTCAGGACGATACCGCCGAAATGGAATCCCTGGAAAAGGAATCGCGGATTCTGGTCACTCAAATCAAGAATGTAGATGAGGTGATCGCGTTCATCAGCGACGAAATCCTCAATGAGAGCGGGTATGAGGAAATCATTGACCAACGGGTACGTTGGATGAACGCCCAGCGAAATATGCGAAGACCGGTCAAGATGAACCTCAGTCGGCGAAAAGACAGCCGCATGGTCACCACAAGCCGCCGTCAAAACTCCTGATTCCTCCAGGAACAGATAGGTTTCTCCCAATCTCCGATCTGTGTTACTCTCCTGCCCAAAGTCCGGTATATCGCCCAGGAGGAATCATGCACGGATACCCGTTCAACCGCCGATATTTTCTGCAGACCACATCCCTGGTTGCAGGCGCTTTCTTTTCACAGGGGTGTGTGGGAAAACTGAGCAAGCCCACCCGAAGGCGAAGCGAGATGATTCCCAGACCCGATCTTCTCCCGGACAATGCCGATCCGCGATTGCAGGTCTTTCAGCTGACAACGGAGTCGATTCCCTGCGCGCATGTGTACATGGAAGCGCAGATTTTCACCCCCGATTCCAAGCGGTTCATCTATCGCCGGTCGGCAGCCGCCCATGACGGCTACCGGCACAATCCCGATTATCGCCTTATGCTGTGCGATCTGGAGAACGGCGGGGAAATGTCCGCCCTGGTTCACGAACCGGGGGCTGCCGGCCCCAGTATCTCGCCGGATGGACAATTCCTGTACTACTTCGTCGGCAAGCCAAAACGCAAAGGAGAGCGGATCTCCCTGAAACGAGTGCGCCTGGATGGCTCCGAGCGGGAAACGCTTCATGTGATCGACGGTCCGCTTCCGGGAACGAATTACTATCTAAGCAACCTTTATCCGCTATCTACGATTTCATCGGACGGGAAACGGATTTCCATCTCATGTTTCCTGGGCGACGGTCAGACAGAGAACGCTCCATTCGGGCTTCTGGTGTATGACATTGAAAAGGCCGATGTACGGATGATTCTGGAGGGACCGTCCTGGTATAACATTCATCCGCAGTACTGCCGTTCATTGGAACCGGACGCTTCTCACGATCTCCTGGTTCAGGAGAATCACGGTGTGGTCTACAACGCAGCAGGAGAGCACCTGCCCGGAAAACTCGTGGGAGGAAACGGGGCAGATATTCATGTCATTCGCGATGATGGAATGGACTTCCGAACCCTGCCGTGCGGTCGGGATCCGGAATTGGAGACCTGCCAGGGACATCAATGCTGGCGGGGGCGTGAAACCACCGCCGTGGTTGGAACCGAGGGTATCAAACCGGAGGGAAAAGAACGGCGGATGGAACTGATCGAGGGCTGCCCGGTTCCCGATTGGGGGCATCTGGGGATTCACACGCTTGATACTTGGCGGAACGATCTGTCGCGTAGTTTTCCCGACCCACGTTTCTGTCATTTTGGGACCGATATTGCGGGAAAACGGATCATGTCCGATGCGCGTACACAGGGCCATTGGCTTCTCTACACCGCAGAATGGGGACCCGGTAGGTGGGACGCGCTGCAGAACTGGCGATTTCTTCTGGATGCACGGGCTTCCGGCGATGCGCATCCGCATCCTTTCCTTTCGCCGGACGGCAGAACAGGATTCTTCAATTCGGACGAAAGCGGAATCCTGCGCCCCTACATGATTACCGGACTCTGGTCCGAGCCGACCCACCCGGTTTAATTCTTATCCGGTAGAAAACAGACGGATCGTCGCTTGAATTCCATACAAACGGAGACTGGCACATCAGGATGAATGACTACTCGGAATGCCGATTCATGAAAATCCTCTTTATTGCTGCGCTTGCAGTCTGTCTGGGTCAATTTGGCGCACGGGGAGAGATTCCTGTCTATGAGAATCAGCCATCGGGGGAGTATTTCGAGACATGGCTTCTATGCGGTCCATTTCCCAATCCGGCTTTTCCGGACGGCGAGAAGCACCATGAGGAGCATCTTCCCCAATTCAATACGGACTACCTGGCTGGAATGGGAGGAGAGATCGCCCCCGATATTAGCGAAGGGAAGACAGTCACATACGGGGATCGTACGGCAGTGTGGGTCCGACATACGGCATCCGGCGGGATTGTGGACCTGGATCGAGTCCTGTCACAGGACGATTTCATACTTGCCTATGCCTATTGCGAATTTGTCGCACCGCAGGAACAGGCCTGCATGTTGGCAGTCGGCAGTAATGACGGCGTTCGAGTCTGGCTGAACGGCAAGCCGGTCTATGACCGGCCTCGCGGCGGGAAAATGATCCAGGATGGCGATCTGATCCCCGTTGTCATTCCCGAAGGCAGAAGCACACTTCTGCTCAAAATCGAGGAACGAGGTGGGAAATGGGAGTTCTGCTGCCGGTTGCTTCCATTAGATGATCGTCGCTTTGTTGTCGACCGGCTCAATCTGTTTCGTGTTGTGACGCGCACGTCCGGCCAGGCCGCTTTCTGCGCAGAGGGAGCCATTCCGTTTTACGACCGTTTTATTCGAAAGGTCCATCTGGAAGCGGTTTCCGAGTCGGAATCGAGTACGGTGTTGTGGCAGAAGGACTGGACCGGTGAAGAAGAAATCCTCATTGACATCCCGCAAGAGGAATTTCACAAATATCTCCTGCGGGTATCGGTTCTCTATGTCGATAATAAGACACGGATTCTGGAGTTCCCGTTCGCCATCGGCAAACCGAATCCGCATACGCTATTCGAGGACGGCAAGAGTGACTACGCGATCGTTCTGGGCGAAAACGCCTCCGAATCCGAGCGCTGGGCGGCGATGGAACTGCGGTACTGGATCAAGGAAGTAGGCGATGTGGATCTGCCCATTCTGTCCGATAGCTCCGAGCCACAGAAATGCGAGATCGTTGTCGGGTTCAACGATCACGCCCGGCGGATTCTCGGTTCAGATGTCTCTCAGCCAAAAGACCTGGACGAGTCTTTCACCTATCGAAATGTGGGGCCGCATATTGTGATCTGGGGCGGTAGGCAGCGCGGGACCATGTACGGTGTCGTGACTTTCCTGGAGCGTGAAGTGGGATGCCGATGGTACGCACCGGGAGCCAGTACTGCCCCAAAGAAACGCACTTATTCTTTTATCGAGCTTTCTCATTCGGAATCGCCTGCTATTCCGGTTCGTTTCGACGATTATTTCGAGGCACGGGACCCTCTCTGGGCGGCACGGAATAGATGTAACGGCGCAGGAGCCTTTCGGAATCAACCCGGCGGTGTGGAGGTCTATTACGAATGCCACACCTTTTACAAATTGATGCCGCCGTCGGAGTTCTTCGACAAGCATCCAGAGTATTACAGCCTGATTAACGGTAAGCGCGAGCATGAACGGGGGCAGCTCTGCCTGACCAATCCAGACGTCCTCCGTATTTTCACCGACCGTGTTCGTGAGGAATTACGGAAACACCCCTATGCCCGGATTTATTCCGTCTCGCAGAATGACTGGCAGGGGCCTTGCGAGTGCGAGAATTGCCGAGCCATTGTGGAGCGGGAGGGAAGCCAATCGGGACCGATGGTATGGTTTGCCAATCGTGTTGCCGAGAACATCGAGGGCGAATTCCCGGACCGGATGATCGGGACATTTGCCTACGATTACACGCGGAAACCACCGAAAGAGATCCGCCCCCGGCACAATGTGGTGATTCGCTTATGCAGTATCGAATGCTGCTTCTCCCATCCTTTCAATAACTGCCCGCTGAATACCTCTTTCATGGAGGATTTGAGACGGTGGTCTGAAATCGCGCCGCATTTGTATATCTGGGATTACGTGGTCAATTTCCATTACAACATCATGCCGTTCCCGAATTTCGCGGTACTTCAGCCGAATATCCGGACACTCCGGGACCATAAGGCGATTGGGATTATGACTCAGGCGGCAAATACCAGTCGCGGCGCGGAATTTGAGGAATTGCGGATGTATCTGATTGCGAAATTGCTTTGGAATCCCGATATCGACCTGGAGCCGGTGATTGACGATTTCATGGCGGGGTTTTACGGCAGGAGCGGCCCGTATATTCGGCAGTATTTCGATCTGATGCAGGGCCTGGTAACACCCGACCGGCATTTCTACTGGTGGCTGGAGCCGGAGGATCCCCTGTACTCGGAAGGTTTTATTCGCGAGGCAGAAGCGATTTTCGACCAGGCGGAACGGATTGCCGATAACGAGGCGATTCTGAGGCGTGTGGAGGAGGCTCGACTGCCCGTGATGTTTCTGAAATGCAAGCGTTCTCCCGGCCTCGCCAAGCTGGACGGCACATACCGGAAGCTGCTGGCAATCTGCAAACGGGGCGATATTACCATCGGTTGGGACCCCTATCGGGGGGTTAGTTTTCACGACCGGGGACCTTTTGTCGAAGATATGGAAGCGGTGAAATAAAGCCTTGGCAAGTGGATTACAGCCCCATAGAAGGAAAAGTACCCGATCCATGGACAAGAATGAACTCCACAACCGTCGTCGTTTTCTCGCCAAAGCAGCGGCCGGAAGCGTTGCCATCGGTGCGGTACAGACCGTGCGAGCAGAGAATCGAAATCCCAACGAATGCGTACGAATCGGTTGCCTGAACGTGGGGACCTATTCCCACCTTCCGGACCTGTGGGCGCCTCTTCTGAATCCACGTCCGGAGAAACAGGACATCCCTTTCACCAACATGCGAATTACCCACTGCTGGGATATCGAACCGGAAAAAGCCGATGAATTTGCACAGATTTACCGTTGCGAGAAGGTAAAAAACTTCGACGAAATGCTTGGAAAGGTGGACGCCGTGATTTCCGGGGGCTATTACAACCATCCCTGGAATCACATTCTTCACGAACCTTACCTGGAAGCGGGGCTTCCGAATCTGATCAATCGTCCTTTCTCCAATGCTCTTCGCAAGGCAAGAAAAATGGTGGAAACAGCCCGAAAACACGGAGCGACTATTCTGGCTCCGTCCAGCCACGAACACAATGATGCGATCAGCCGGGCAAGAACCTGGGTCCCCGGCAGGAAAATCATCAGCTACAACGCCGTGAATTCATTTGATGATTACCCGACTCATGGTGTGCATGGGATCTACATGATTTGCCGGGCGATTGCTGAAGGGGGAAATCCGGTTGTTTCGGTCTCTTACCGGTCCGAACGTTGGTGGCAGCCGCCCGGAGTGATGATTCTGGAGCACCAGGACCCGGAAGGGCGTAGATTTTACGGAACGTTGCATCAAATCGCCGGATCATGGGGTACAGTCCGGATTCACACGGAAGAGAATTCGGATGGGGAAGAATTCCGTATCCTGCGAGGAACCGGCTACCCGTATGACAAGACAGAGATCTGGGCACCGACACCATGGGCCTTCCAGAAGATGGTGCTCTATGGGGAAATGCCACAAACCTTCGAGCAAATCATGGATAAAACCAATGTTTTTCTGGCCGGATGGAGGTCTATTTTAGAGAAAAACGGAGAACCGGTTCGGTTGGAGGATGTACCGGAGGACTGGGAATCGCCGGTCGAACTTCCCAATCATCCGAACGATTCGGTGGCGAATCGATTCCGACAGCTGTTCGGATAGCGATCTGTCACCAGGGTATGGGGGGAATCTGTAACCGATGAAATAATTTTAGCAAGGGGTATTGTCATTTCGAAATTTCTGGTTTAGACTACTATGGGTTACAATTCCAATCATGAGGTGAATCACTATGGTTCAACACGCGGATGAATTCGATGCGTTGCGAATGTTGGTGGATGCTCTACGTCCTTTTGAGAAGGATGTTCGAGGGCGTCTCTTGCGATGGGCGGAGGAGAGCCTGGCCCTGGCCAAGCCGGGCAAGGCAGCCGCCCCGGCTGCGGCCCCCGCGGCAGCAGCAGAACCGAAAGCCGTTCGTCGCCGTGGTAGACGGAAACGACGGGCGAAAGGGAAGAAGGCCGTGACCGCGCCGGTCGCCGCGCCGGCTCCGGTCGTCGCCGGTGCCGCCGGAAGTGTGCAGGCTTTCATGGCTCAGAAAAAGCCGCGAAGCGATGTCCAGTTCGCCGCCGCCGTCGCCTACTACTTCCGTCATGCCGCTCCGGCAGGACAGCGAAAAGATGGCATTAACGGGGATGATCTACAGAAGGCCGCTCTGCAATCCGGCCGCGGAAAATTCCAGAATGCCAATCAGACCTTGAACAATACTCGTCGACTTGGCTACCTGGACAAAGGCAAAGAGCGCGGTAGCTTCTGCATCAATTCCGCCGGTGAGAAACTGATCGGGACCGTTCTACCTCAGGCAGGCGGAAAAGTGCGTGCCACCGGCGCGAAAAGGAAGGCTCGTGCCCGACGCGCTGTCCGGAAAGTCGCTCGCAAGGTTGCCGCGAAGAAGAAATAGGCTGCTATCTCGGAGTTTGATCTGAGAGATACCGAATATCAGTCCCTTCTCCTGTCGGTTCCCGGCAGGGGAAGGGACTACTTGTTTATGATCTCTGGTTCATTCCGACATGCGCCGTGATGATTTCAGAAGATCCCGATCGAACCAGGCAAATACCTCATCCTGCATTTCACAATTGAATAAATGCGGAACCGGCCAAATTTTCGTGATCAGCCGATCCCCGACACCCTGTGATTCCCACACAGTGCGCAGGGTCCTATAGGCCGCCTCAACACCGGGAATTGGAAACAGCCCGTCTTGCTCCCCGTTGAAGAAAAGCATCGGTTTCGGGCAGGCGATAGAGGCGATATGGGGATAATCCAGCGCGAGTCGAAGACCGGGATGCAGCATGGAAAAAGCGGAGTATCCCTTGGTTTGATTATTGCCCGGCTGAGCCAATACCTCCGTTGTACCGATCCAGCAGATTGCGGCTCCCATGCAGACACGATCCGTCGCGGCCGTCAGATGCCAGGTGCGATTTGAACCCATAGACAGTCCAATCGCCGCAATGCGAGCCGGATCGACTTCCGGTAGACCCGCGACAAATTCGGCACTCCGCACGTCATCCCAGATAATCGTTCCGGCCCAGGACAGCCCGATCTGATACAGATTGGCCGCCAGGGCCTGCTGCGCCTCGTATTTCACACCTTCACGACGTCCACGGTCCCCCCAGAACAACGCATCCATTGCAAACACCACATATCCCCGTTTCGCCAATTCATCTCCGATGTACCGTCCTCCGTAATACTGGTCGACCCATTCCTGGGCATCTTTCAGTCTCTCATCCGACTCCTCAAACGGTCGAATGACCTTCTCTTTTCCGATGGAAAAATGCGCTCCATGATCGTGCAGGGCGATCACGGCCGGAAACGGCCCCTGGCCTTCAGGAACCAGTAAATAGGCGGGGATTCGGCTGTCGGCAGAGATATTGATGGCCATTTTCCGTGCCTCATATCCATCGCGTTTCTGGCGTGCAATCACGGTTGGCTCAAAGGGTGCAACCGGGGGCGCGGGAAGGAGCGAATCCAGGTAACGTTTCCTGGCCTCGGAACGCCACTCCATAAAACTCTGTGCTTGTTTCGGGTCAAAGGCCAGTGGAAAGGTAAGCCTGGATATCTGGGTATCCTGGAAGTTCGGAAGATCGTGAACAATGGCGTCTCGAAAACAATCGGGATTCCCCTGAACCGGATGGACATAGGACCGCTTCCATGCCTCCATATCCTGGAAGTACCGATAACGAAGATCCTTTAAATCACCGCGAACGAGGTAGATCTTGACCCGGAGTGTACTGGGATTGTCCCGATACAACGGAAATGCTCCTTGTGAAAGGATGCAGCGATGCGAGGTGTCGGCATCGTTACAGATCGAGGTGGAGTGTTCGGCGGCAGTGGCGGCAATCCATGCACCGTCGGCGCTGATTGCGGCAATTAACGGGAAATCGGGTCGTTGTTCCCGGATGGTTCGCCAGCCGGACTCGGCTATCGGTCCAGCCATTTCCGGGGTATTGTCTCCCTGAAGGAACAAGATATTTCGGTGACTTCCCTCTGCCACTGTTCCCAGAGAGACCCATTCGCCACCCGATAGATAATAGATGCGATTCATCAAATCCGAGTCGTCACCCTCGAAAACTCCCTTCTTGAGCTGAAGGCAAGGTCCCAATGTGCCTCTTTCAGGCATCTCCACTCCCGGCTTCGGCCATACGGTATAGACACAATCCACTGTTTCCAGCCCGGGAATAAAGGAAGCAGAAAAAGTTGCCTCGGGACGGTCCAGGTGGTAAGAGACGCTTCCTGTATCCGCGTCCGTTTTCCAGTCGACTTTCATTCCGCCCAGTTCGTCCGGGCCATATCCCATTTTCGGGAATGCGATCCATTCGGGCGCCCAGAGCAGAAATCCCACATCGGGGGATTCCGGTCGCTCCACACGCAGGAAAGTCCCCGCCTCCTGGGGTAGCAGACGAATGCGTCGGTCCTCCATGCGGCCCAGAATGGTCTGTAATTGGGGATTGGCGTGGAATAGTCTTTCCGCAGGTCGGTGGCGCAAATAGAACGCCAGGACACGATTGAAATACACTAATCCTTCCGGCGGGGCCGTACCGATACTGATTTCCCCTTCCGCATAATCCCGTGCAGGGTCGCGGTCTTCGGATTTGGAGTACATCGCGTTGATATCATCATTTGTCTTGGCCGTTCCGGCGGCGAATTCCCATCCGTTCAGTGAATACAGACTCTGACCTGTTTTTCGCCACGTCAGAATGCGGGAACGCAGTTGGCGCTCGATGGCGTCCAACAGGTTTTCAATCGGCTCACCCTCCGCTTCCAAATACTCCGCTGCATTACAGATCTGTGACGAATGCTCCAGTCCTTGAGAGAACAATTGCAGGGTGGAGCGCGGATGCGGATAGCGCCATCCACCAAGCGGGTCCTGCGATTCCGCTAGAAAATCCGCCACCGCCCGAATCGTCTCCCTCAAGTGAAGCTCTTGCGGGCACATTTCCCCAAGGGCCGGCAGTCCGGCCAACGCATAGCCGATAATGTACGGCTTTGCAAACGGGTTTCGGAGGCCGATTTGATCCTCATTAATAAAAGGGAGTTCGGGAAGGATCGGGTGACCGCTTTGGCTGAACAAGTGATCCGGTCCCAGTTTCGTACTCAATTCGCGAAACAGCTCCAGGGCCTTGTCCAGGTAATTGTCGTCCCCCGTGTATTGTGCCAGGCGGACGGAGTCGAGCACATCCCCGATATTACGGCATTCGCCCCGATCCGTATGAACAACTTCCTCCGCGTATTTCAGCTGGGCCAGCAGGGCAACGGCCATGCGGGGATCGCCTGTCTCCTCATAGGCGTAGAAAAAAGAATCATAGCCTTTCGTACAGAAATTCGAGGCGAAATTCGTACGCCACATGAAATTTTTGTCGTCCTTGTGCTCCTCTTTTCCGGCGGCAACGGCGTTGACATACCGTGTTCCGCCGAATCCTTCGTCTTCCCCCCACCAGACACTCAGATCGTAGAAATTATTGCACCAGTGCAGGGCCGTGGACCGCAGTCGTTCATCGCCGGTCTGGTAGTACATATTGAAAATGGGCGGGCAATGGTTCAGGCGGTTCATCCCGAAAACGCCCGCCGGTCCGCTGTCATTGAAGGTCGTCACGTTTCCAAAATCATCGCCTCCCAGCATGGACCGCACGACCGCGTCGCGATGATACCGGCTCAGATCCTCCAGGACAGGCCATTGTGCGAGGTCCGTTACCGGTCCTGATTCGTAGAGAGAATCATATATATTAGGACTGATAGAAATGGTGTGGGGCGGTTCGAACAGCGCATTCCAGGGAGCCTGTCCGGGGCCGGAGATCACAAAAGCCGCACGACGCCAGGCATAAGGTTGATGCGGGACTTGATCCGTTTCCAGGCACCGCATGTAAATAAGTTCGTCCGCCCCAGACCCCTTGTTTGCCGTCACCGATCCCCGACGGACGCGGGGAGCCAACGGAAAAGTCAGATCCTGGCTGCTTGCCTGGACCACGGCCGAACCCCCCGTACCGAACCGATGCTCCGCTTTGCCGTTCGCAAGGTCGATCTCATGTTGGTCGGTACAAAATCTTGTCGCTTTCAGGCCGGAAATACGCCAGCCGTAGTTCGGCACAAAGCCGTCCTGCCCGGCGATTCGCTGCATATATGAAACGACAGCAGCGGAACCCGCTGAGTCCATTCGGATTTCCAGTATTCTGGGCCATTGCGGATCGGGAACAAAAATACGTATCCAAACATAGTACTCGCCGCGTTCCACGGTCTCCACAACCGGACGTTCCGGCCAGGAACAAGCCGGGGCGATCAACTCGGCGGTCCACTCCGAACCGTCAGCAAGAACTCCCGTGATTTTCCCTCTATGAACACGCAGCAGAGAATTCCCGCACGAAATTTCGATTACGCCGCTTTCACCGGATTCAATCGCCTCTCTGACCTTGGGAGAATCCGATTGGGGAACTGATAGAATCGGCTGAAAAGAGACCGGCTTTTTCGTTTCAAATTCATAAGGGAACGTCAGAATGGCGCGTCGTACGTATTTCGGAGTTCCCGGATGGAAGGTAAGGACACGGATATCGGGGGTGATCTCGCCTTTTGCGGACGGAATCCTCACGGTCAGATCCGAATGAAGTGCCCCCGGAGGAAAGGGCACAGAAACACGGACCATCTGGAGGCCTGTCGATGCCGGGATGACAGCGAAATCCGGCAGTGGGGCGTGAGCCGAGACCACGGCGGTGGTTCCACGGGGGATCTCGGCAAACCGGTATCGGGCAATCCATTGTCCAGGGTCGTATTTCTCCGCCGGGGTCGCCGAAACGCACACAAGAGAAGATGCAAGATAGATAACACTTAAGAAGATGTGGATGAAAGAAGCGGGTATTCTCATCGGTCGAATCCTCCGGCGGGATAGTTTCGGCGATGGTTATACCAGAGAAAAGCAGGAATTGTAATTCAGAGAATGGGTACAGCGATCAGCGCAGCAG
>JAKPYU010000540.1 GCA_029568995.1 Candidatus Omnitrophota bacterium
GGGGCTTGAAGTGGCAGATAAAAGTAGTATTATAGGGTGTTCCAAAATGTGGGAGATGAATCTTCCATTGAATAATAAAACGGCCCTGGAGCCTGAAAGGAGGTGGACTCAGACACACGGATTAAGCCCAGTTCCGGCATCTTCGGTGAGGAGACTGCTCGGACTGCAACGGAATTAACCACGTGGTTGAGAGAACATCCCGAAAAGGGAAAAATAAGGAGATTTTATGATGAGACTTCTGAAAACATTGGGATTGGTTGCTTTGTGCGTCATGGTCGTGACGCCTGCGTTCTGCCAGACCCGCAATGTCAATCCGCAGGCTGTTGGGATCGATGTTCTGATTCCCGACACGGCGGCACTGCCGTTGGGTGTGGACTATGCAGCAAACCTGGAGCCTTATGCGGATTGCATGGGCGATGGCACGCTGATATTCGCCTTCGGCGCGAAAGACGTCGATGGCAATGACAGCACGGAACGTCCGGCTGTGATCTTGGTCAAGCCTGACAACACGATCATTACGACCGCCGGCTATTACGCGGATGACGGAACTCCGTGGGTTTGGAACGATGACAACATTCGCCAGAACGGAAATCCGCCGCAATGCGCCGGTATCCGGACTCCGGGAGCCACCCGCTATGCGGTCGGCATGGAGTCCATGCCCTACGATTTCGCGGAGTTCAACACCGATGGCCGATGGGATAAGAACGGCTATCCAATCGGAGCAGATTACTTCTATTGCATTCAGGTTTTCGAATTGCAAGGGAGCACCGTTGTACCGATTACCAAGGTGCAGGACGAGTTCTACGCAAATCAGACGGGTCTACAAATCGGCCGAGGTCGTGCCGGTGGAGTCGCCGGTCTGGACAACGGGAACTTTGCGGCTGTCGTTGAAGATCGCGGCAAGGTGATCTCCGCCTTCGAGTCCCCCATTTTGGCGGTCTTCAATGGAACGACCGGCGAAATCATCAAGGGCGGCTTCTTCCCGGGTGGTGATGATGTTACGTCAAACACTGCAGGTTGGGACGGGATCACTTCCATGAAGGGTGGATTTGCGTTCCGTCGCCCCAGCAATCCCGCTGTCATTTACTTCTATGACAATGGCGGAAATCCGACGGGAAGTTGGACCCAAGTTAGCAACGAAAACCCGGACATTATTCCGTTGACCAACTTCACCGAGTTCACGACATCTATTAAGGACACAGGGCGCAGTGACTCAAACCACATCTCTGCCTCAATCAACAGCAAGTACGTGTACTATGTGAACAAGGGGCTTGATGTGGACGCTACCCAGACATTCGTTTACCTCGTGAAGATCGACTCCCAGACGGGACAGACGGTCAAGGAAGTCATCGTAAACGAAGTGATGCTTCCGAGCTACTCAAGCGGCGAGTACGAGAACTGGGCAAACCCCGCCCGTGTGAGCTGCTATGTGGATGGTCGGGATAACGTGACTGTCGTCTGGTCCGATACATCGAACGACGAAGTCGTTAAAGTCATCGGCCGTGTCTACGACAGTGACCTCAATCCAGTGACCGAGTCCTTCATGTGCTTCCAGGCCAGCGATATCGACGGCACCACCATGTTTGCCGAGAACCAGATCTATCATCCGCAGGTTGCTATGACGGATGAGAGAATCCTGGTCACAGCACGTACCAGCAACTTCATCATGGCGGATGCTGAGCAGACGGCCCTCCCGTTGAACCAGCCTATCTTCACCGTGTTGAAGAACCCCCTCGCTCCGGTTGCCGTTCAGGACTGGAGTCTGTACTGAGACGTTTGAGACGTCGAGTTTAGTGACAATGATCGGGCCTGCTTACGAGAGTAAGCGGGCCTGTTCTTTTTAAGGGTGAAGGGTGAAGGATGAAAAGGGAAAGGCGGACAGCACGTAGCATCTGCGTCCCGCCCCCGCCCCCCCTGAATCCCCCCGCGGACGGGGGGAAGAGTCTTCGCTCCCTCCTCGTTCACGGGGAGGGCTGGGGTGGGGGGCTTTGGCGGCATCAAGGATTCGTCGTGTTCTCCATAGGCTTCAAATACAATTCCTGAACGAGGACCCGAACAACACACGCCGCGGGAACGGCAATCAGCATCCCCAGAATTCCGCCGAGACTGCCGCCCAGCATCAGCGCAAATAGAATCACCATGGGATGCAGGTCCACGGCCTCGCTCATCACTCGCGGACTGATCACAAGCCCCTCCAACATTTGCACGGTCGCATACACGATCCCCACCCAGAAGAGCTGCCAGGCTACCGCCCAGAATCCGAACGCATACTGCTCCACCACGGTGCTGCCGACCGCCGGAATCAGGCCCATAATCGGTCCCAGGTACGGGATAATGTTGCAGGCTCCCGCAAACAGGCCGATCAGAATCCCCGAATCCACGCCTGCAATTGTATACAAAATCGCGGATAAAATGCCGACACAGATGGCCACGGTGATCTGTCCGCGCAGGAAACCCGCCAGTTGACGGTCGATGGCTCCCCAGATGCGCAGGAATCCCTCCCGCGCACCCGGCGGGATGAATTTCGGAATCGCCGCACCCAATTTCTCAAAGTCGAGAAGGAAATAAAACAGGATCACCACGACCAGAATCAGGTTGGTGGTGAAAGCGACTGCGCCGCCCATCCAGCCGATCACTTTGCCGACAATGTACTGAACGGTGGCGGTCATGCCGCTGATCACGCCGCCGACCCCATCGGTAACCCGTCTGCCCACACCGGTCTCCGAGACCTCGCGGACAACCTCTTGAACGGTCGGGGTATCCCCGGAAGCCGCTGCCTGCGGGGCCAGCATGGGTGCAAGCGTCTCTTCCCAGAACTGGCGGAGCTTCTCCGGATCGCGCAGAATGCGGTCCAACTCGTCACGGGCGGAACGAATCCGGGAGACGAATGTCTCCGGCAGGGGCGGCAGATGATCCAGGATCGCACTGCCGATGGATTTCACGTTCTCCCAATACGCGGGCAGATTGTTGTATAAACCGACCAATTCCCCCACCACGCCCACAATCAGGATGGCCACAATGGGGATCACCACAACCAGCACCAGGGCATAAAGAAGAATCACCGAGGGGAGACGTCTGCCACGGCAGCACCGCCGCTGCAGGAAGAGCGCCACCGGATGGAGCATATAGGCCAATACGAGGGCAATCAGAAAGGGAGACGCGGCAAGCCAGATCGCATGACCCCAAAGCACAAGAACGATGAGAAGAACCAGGATGGAAACGGACAGGTGGATCAACGGCGCGAGACGGCCGGAGAAATACGGTTCTGTCATACCGGCTGTTTCCCCCGCATTTCGGTCTGCTGGCTTTTAACGGTATGGAAATCGGCGATGCGCCAGGTTCCTTCCTCAAAAATCAACTCGTATTCCCGCTGGAGGGTGAGGTCTTTATCCGGCATCTTGTGGAGTTCGACGCAGAACACTGTCGTTTTGTTCCCCTGAACCGGTGCGCTGCTGATATCGGCCATTTTTTTCATGACCGGCCCGACCACCAGCCGGTCGGAGTATTTTTTCATGCGGTTGAGCACGTATTCCTGAATGTTGTCCGTTTTTCGCTTGACAGAGGGGAAACAGTGCGCCAGGCACAGGTATTCGGTTTCGAAATCCTGCTTGTTCCAGGCATCCACGAAGATGCGGATCAATTCTTCGGGACGGAGATTGAGCAGGGCATTCTTCTTGACTTGCAGTTTGGCATCCGCGACAGAGGGGGTCCGGGTTGTGGGTGCGGGACGGCTTCCGCGCTGCTCCATGGCGCGGAGCTGGTTCACCTTGCGCAGCAGGCTCTCCACGAGGTTGTCGTAGGTTTCCCGTTCCCGTGAGGTCAGATGATCCGCCGAGTAATACAGCATCTTGCCCAGAAGGGAGATTTGTTCCTCTTCGAGAAGAACGCCTGACATGATTTCTGCACTCCTTTCCCCCACACAGAAAGGGGGCTGACTGAGTATCGCGATAGACTCACTTCGACCCGCTAGAGGGCCAAGGTGAGGTGAATATCGTCCTGTGTGCCTGCCTGCTTGTCCTTGCCCGGACTGGTCAGGATGGCGTTCTTGCCTTCATACCGGAGCTGGTACGGCTGCCCGAACGGGTCGTGGGTCAGATCCGTCCCGGCCAGGTTATCCTGCTGCAATTCCGCCAGGTTCTGCGGATACCGGCCCTTGTCGATATAGAACTGGTTCATGACCGTCTTGAGAGCAGGAAGATTGAACTCCGGCACTTTCTCTTTGATGTCCAGATACTTTTGGATATCTCCCCGCCCGATCATCAGGTCTGCGGCGTCCATTTTGTGATCGGGCGATTTCTCTTCCGCGATTCGCTTGTCCCGAATGGTCTGATACCCATACGCGGCTAACCAGAGTAGCACAATCAGCGCAATCAATTTGATTATTCTGCTCATCGAACCATCCGTGTGCCGATTCCAGCCTCGGATTCGGCCTTCTGCTCTATATTGTCCGGCATTGAGGGTACTTCGTCAAGCATTTTGCGACTGAATCTGACGAATTTGTCGGAAGAATGAAGAGAACAGATGATCGGAGGGGCCGGTGTGCGGGAACCGGGACTGAGATCGCCACGTCGCCGCCCTTCGCAGACTCCGGGCGGCTCCTCCTAAGAAAGCTCACTCGTCGATAGGCAGACCGGGGAGTCTTGTGGTACCCGATCAACCCCCACCTAACCTCCCCCGATCTTCGGGGGAGGAATCTCGCCCCCACTTTCTTTTCCCAATCACCGGCCTCGCCGGAG
>JAKPYU010000566.1 GCA_029568995.1 Candidatus Omnitrophota bacterium
TCCGGCGAAATTCTCCAGGAGATTGTATTCCGTGGTGACATCGAAGATGAATGCCCCGCCGGGTTTCAGATGGGCATGAACGTTTTGAAAACAGGAAATCACCCCGTCCTCTTCAAGAACGTAGTTCAGGCTGTCATACAGGCAGGTCACGAGATCGAAATCCCGGTCCACACCTCTCTGGGCGAAGGATTGCATTTTCCCCGAATAGATGGGGAATTGGAGATCCACAAGTTCCATCTTTCTCCTGGCTTCGCTAAGCATCTCCGGCGAATTGTCGATCCCCACCACCTCATACCCCTTCCGTGCAAAAAGTAGCGCGTGGCCGCCGGACCCGCACGCCAGGTCCAGTATCTTCTTGACTTTGAAACCATGCCGTTCGCACAGGTTCTCGATGTGTTGCACCCAGGATGGATAGTCCACTTCCCGCATAATCCGGTCATAAATCCGCGCAAACGCTTCATACATCATGGCCATTCAATCTCCGATTCGCAAAAACTGATGATCTCCCCGAAAACCGCTCTGCGCTAGCCCACTATCGAGAATGCAGCGCCTTTTCATAAAGAGTCAACAGGCATTGAACATGCTGTTCCATGGAGAGGACCGGAGGGATTCCCTTCCGCAATTCGTTTAGAATCTCCGGTTGATTGCAGATTCGGTTCACAACCTCTTGGAGACTTCTCCAGTCCCGGTGATGGAATTGCAGCCCGCAAACACCATTGGGAACAAATTCCGCCATGCCACCGACATCCGCGGTTACCAGCGGAATCCCGGCCTGGAATGCCTCATGCACGGTCAGCGGCGAATTCTCCCACCAGATGGACGGAACCACTATCACGTCCACTTCCGCAAGAACATCGCAGACCCGGTCGGAATCATAGCGACCCTTGAACTCGATTGCCGATGAACCCGACGCAAGGGAATACAGAAGCCCTTCGTATTCCGGATAGCCGTCATACCCCGGGGAGAATCCATATATCCAGAGAATTCCTTTTGAGGCATCCACGTCCCGAAATGCCCGAATCAGGAGATCCACTCCCTTGGGAGGGATCCAGGTCCCGATATACGCGAATCGCACGGGACGGTGAACAGGCCTTGAGAGGTCAAGCACC
Source organism: Candidatus Omnitrophota bacterium (assembly GCA_029568995.1). Lineage (GTDB taxonomy): Bacteria > Hinthialibacterota > Hinthialibacteria > Hinthialibacterales > JAKPRU01 > JAKPRU01. Next base: position 1,110 of record JAKPYU010000566.1, read on the forward strand.
CTTTCCATGGGCGGGAATCCATTGTCCAGGTACATGATCTTCTCGGAATCCAGCCCATGGCGAATGAAGAAACTCCGCAGAAAGCGGGAAGGCGAAATAAACAGATCCACATTCCGGAATGTCTCGCGGGTGTATCTCTGCCGGTGGCGAATACCGGCGGTAGCTCTTGGGCTGAATCGGGTTACCCACCCGGAGGCGTATCGGGCCAGGAAACGTCCAACCCTCTGCCCCAAGTTCAAGGGAGATACAGAGGGGGTTGAAATCACCGGCCCCATCATGTCCTCCCCGCATAGCTGCAAATCTCCCCAACCGGCGGTGCAGAAATCCAGGCATCCGCCCGGCCCCGGAGCGGTGCATAGCGTCAACTCGACTTCTTGTCCGCCCCAGGGAGACAGATCGACTTCAACGGGATGCCAGCCTCGATCCGCCGGTTCGTGTTTCGGGTCCAGATACCGCTCGAAAACAGGCTCACCGTCCACTAGCACCGCAAATCCAACTCCCTCGCCTTCCTGGTCATACGTGGACGAGTGCGTCGCGATGGAAAAACGGATCTGCCCGCGCTCCGGAACGTGGATTTTTCGGCGAATCGTGGCAGGCGGATGCGCTTGAATCGTCGGAACAGGCCGTCCGTCGAGGTCGAACACCGTCTCCGCGACAAACCGTCCGTCGGGTGTTTCTACCGAGGCACCCTGCAATGTGCCGACAAGATTCTTATCGGGAGGATTTGTCCATGCTTTCAGTCGGGATACCAGGGACGAAAGCGGCCCTTTCAGCAATTGCGGTGCAAGACAGTTTCTGCATCCGCTTGATGTCGGACCGTCACACCGATCCAATGCAGGGGTGAGCAGCTGCCCGCGCTGGCAGAGAATCCAATAATCATGCAGCGTCATCACCGTGGCGGCACCCCGCCATTTTGCTTCCCTGGGAAGGTCCATCGAGAGATTGGTGAGATGATGGAAATGCACAAGATCCGGGGCGATCCTTCCCAGCCAATGACCGAAAATCGCCGCCACGGCCCGGTTCAGATAGGTGCGCTCGAATCGTCGGCTGAATCGGTGTGTATGGTTGATGCGCGCAACGGGAATCCCCTCGAAGGTCTCCTCAACCAAACGATATTCCTCGTCGGCAGGATCGCTATATCGGTAAAATACGAAAACCTCGTGTCCCATGCCGCGCAAGAATCGAGCGGTGTGGTAAACACAGGCCTCCGAACCGGCCCAGCTGAATGGCGGAAAGGTATGGTTGACCAGAACGATTCTCATGGGTCCGTCGTCTGTTCCGTGAATGTGCCCGATGGTACAATAAGGTGCATCGGTGTGATTCAAAAGGACAAGGGTCCGCCACAAGAAGTCGGGCCAAGGAGGATGTGCATATTGTGACGAAAGCGCGGAAGGCTGAAGCGGTTGCCCGCGAAATGTATGAAGAGAGTCGGGAAATTGCCGTGGCGGCAGCGGGAGCCTTGTCTGAGGGAAAAGGGGAGGACATCGCTGTTTTGGATCTCTCCGCCTTGCCGTCCTGCGCGGATTTCTTCGTGATTGCTACGGGAAACTCCGTGGTGCACATGCGATCCCTCACGGAGCGTGTGCTTGAGACGCTCGCAAAACACGGATTTCGGAATGCGAAAGTCGAGGGGCAGGAAAGTACATCGTGGATATTGTTGGATTATCCGTCCGTGCTGGTCCATGTTTTTTCCTCCGAGGCACGAAACTTCTACGGATTGGAGCGCCTCTGGGGAGACGCGGAAATAGTGAACTGGCATCAGGAGTCCGGCCCGAATGGACAGGTGGATATACCTGTGTAGGCATTCGCCAACGATGTGCTATATAATAGCTCAGGATATCTAAGATCGGGTGATTTGGAGTGGAACCGGACCCGATTTGGCAAGGAGAACGGACGTGGGACTCTCAAATTGCAGGAAATGCGGAAAGATGTTCCAGAGGATCACCGTGGACATCTGTCAGCAATGTCAGAAGGAAGAGGACGAAGAACTGCGGGACGCACAGGAATACTTGCGGAGCCACCCTCGGGCATCGATCTACGACCTGGTCGACGAACTCGAGATCGAGCAACCCCTCATCGGAAGGTGGGTGGAGGAAGGGAGACTTGCTCTGATCAAAGACCTCGAAGAGGAAGCCAACACGCCCAGATGCGCCAGCTGCGGACGCGAAATCAAAGAGGGAGAAACTTATTGTCGTACCTGCCTCTTCAAAAGGCTTCAAGGCAAGGGAGCGCAGAGGAAGACGGAACCCGATAAAGAGCAAGCGCCTGAAAAACCGCAGACGCGAGTGTCGGGGATGCATTTCAAAATTCGGGAAGATTAACAGTCCGGACCGCATCGACAGGATGAGCGATCATTTCGGCCCGTACTCCACGAACAGCCCGCACCAATCCGCGAGATCGTCTTTGTTACCGTCACTGCCGTCCTCCACAATCAAAGCCAGTTCTCGTCTTCCCGACAATGGAATCTCAATTTTCTGTGCGGCGGAACGGGCCATGAATTTGCTGCTTCGGAACACCTCGTTCCCATCCAATTCCACGGCAAACACAATGCTCGTTCGCTCATAGCCGCCGACGACCGAGGCATCGGGACCGATCCATCCGGTTACCCGTTCGGCGTTCTCCGGCACATCGAATACGATCCGCGAAGGGGCGTGAGTCCCGATCCCACGGGCATACACACGATTGCCGACCCGGAGCAGATTGCCGTCTATTGAAAGATCCCTCTGTGGCCTTTTCCATTCCTGTATCCAGGAACGGCTCGTGTATGCCGACAACGGCAGCGGAGCAGTTCTCCTCTCGATCAGGCCCGCCATCAGAAGAAGCCCAAATACGGCAAGCAGCGTCCAACTCACACGACCTGTTCTTGACCACTGTTCTTTAATCCAAAGCGCCGCCGTCAACAATCCCACAAGCGCCAGGATATCACTATCACCCACATGAACCTCTGTCAGCGAGACAAGCCGGCTGTCAGGCGGACAGACCGTCATCAGGTTCAGGAGGAAAAAGACGCTCAGAACCGCATAGCCGATCCGGCGACCGGAACCACCGACCACTGTAAGCGGCACGGCAAATACAAAGAACGGGAACAAATAGCGTTCGTGAATTCGTGTCGGAAAAAAGAAGAACACAAGCGAAATCGCCGACAACGCCCACCAGAATCGTGACGATTCTTCGCCGCGCCAAAAACAAAATCGAAAAACGATAAGAAAATACGAAATCACAAACAGAACAAAACCGAATCGATGATAAGAAAACCACAAGAAAACACTATCTGCAGGTAAAGCACCGTCCGAACCGAACAGGAAAAGGAACGGGAGTTGATCGGAAACGGACGGATCTGCGTGAAGCTGCCAGAGATTCCACGCTCCGTACGTGAGCTGTGTCCCCCATTGCATCGGTTCCCAGAAGCAGGACCGAATCAATAACGATAGTTGTTGGGTGAAATAAAACGGAAGCAACAATGCGGCAAGCGAAATAGAGAATCCCAGCGCGGTCATGAGAAATGCGCGAAATTTTTTCTCAAGAAGCGGAAGCAGAAAAAACAGCGGCAGCAGCGGCAACGCCTGCATTTTCATCCCCAGGGCTACTCCGCAGAATATCCCGCCCAGAAGGGGTAGCGTCTGCAACAGAATTGCGGAAAGAACCAAATAGAACGAAAAGATCGTGTCTGTCTGGCCGAAATGCGAACCGAGATAAATCACTGCCGGATTCAGCCAGAAAAACGCAAATCCCAATATGCCGTAAGAAATATCTACCGTTCTTTTCAAGTAATAAAACAAACAGAGTGCCGTCCCCAAATCCGCAAGAATATTGATGCTCTTTATGAGAACTAAGAATCCGGTTGTCTGAAACGGATTTTCGGTAAACAGGCAGGCGAATCTCCCCAGAATTTGCAGAATATAAAGATAAACCGGCGGGTAATTTACTACGCCGCCCGCAATCTGATCCGCGTGGGCATAAATGGATGGAACCGAATGCTTCGATAGATATTCGGCACAGGATCGGTAATACAGCATATCCTGCTGAAATCCGGGTCGGCAAACGTACGGTAGACGACACACCAGGCCGATCAAAAAGACGCCCAGCAGTACCCGATTCCAACCGAGTTTCGGCTCATTCATTGGAACTGGTTCCGGCTCTCGCCCTCATTTCCTGTAATCGCTCGAAAAGAATCCCGGAAAGGACCTCGTTTCCGGTCGGATTTGTGTGAACAATATCTTCGAAGATTGTATCTTGATTCTCCAAAAATGCCGAAATATCGCTGATATTCAATACGAAAATGCCCTGCTGTTCCAGAATAGCGCGGGATCGCTTGACAAACTCTCCGTACAGAACATGAAAATCATTACCGTATTCCGAATAACTCTCCCTCAAGAATGTTTCCATGTGAAATAAAATCTGTTTCTCCTCGTCCGTATGGAACTGTTTTTGTCCCAGATCCGGCTGAAATACCAACAGGAAATCCACGTTACGAGCACGGCAAAAATCGCGGAATTTCAAAATAATACCCGTGTAAACATCGACAAGATCCTGTAGATAATCCGATGACGGGGGTGTCTCTTCAGCCGTTCGATCCGGTATGGGCCGTGCCCCTGTTCCAGGCCTGAACAGGCTCTCTCGGATTTTGGAATAAGCGCGGCTTTTGTGAAATAATGCTCCCCAAAAACGAGCCGTTCCGCTGATGATTTGTGTCTGCGACTGGTAATTCGCGAGAAGTTCCGTCTCCGTCTGGGTCAACACAAACAGATTGGATCGCAGCTCCTCGCGGGTTTTCTGATGGCCGAGCGCGTATTTGTGGAACCAGGCCTCGAAAAAGTCATTCCACCCGTCGTATGCAACGACCAGGCTGGGTTGAAGGTCGATCAGTTCCGTAACCGTGTACGCGAGTTCCTGTCCCGCCAGGAATCCGCAGACTCCCGCGTTGATCCATTCGGTTCCGTCATCGCGTCGTTGAAGGCATGCGACAAGGGTCTCCGCATCGCTGTGCGCGCCCAACCCGAACACCGCCGATCCCCCCACCATCATGGCACGAGGTTTCGGCCCCGGCACGGGATCGACTTCCGGCCCTCGAAATCCCAGGGAATTGATTGTGAATGTCTCCGTCTTCTGATTCGGGAGGTTTTTGTACAACGTGAATGGGGAAATGGCTAATTTCAGCGGTCCCTCGGCGGTGGAAATGCGCTGACCGTTGTGCGTATAAAAGCAGAGCGAGTATGGATTGACCTCAACCTTAGACTCCCGCACACGGAAATAGACCTCCACACACACACAACAAGCCAGAACGCTGACAAGCAAGAGAATGCCGCGCAGAAACCATCTCGATCCTGGTGGCGAGGTCCGCGCCTTTTCCCTCCCCAAGTCTGGGGAGGGGCAGGGTGGGGTTGATGAGTCCCGTTGATTCTCATCCATTCGCTTTGCTCCAAAAGCCTTGCTGTTTCAGTGTATCCGCAAGGAATTCGGCGATGATCCGATGACCGAATATCCCTGGATGCCCGTCAAGAGGATGTACCCGCAATTGCTCCGGGCTGTATCGGCTTAAAGCCTCGAATGCGGATACAGGGGCAAGGCCGTTCTCCACACAGGCGGATGATAGCCGATCATAGCTGCCTTTGTACGGGTGATTCTTAAAATCCGCCAATACCGGCAGAATCACCGGCACAACAGGAATCGCATTGGACTCCGACCAGGCCCGCAATTCCGCCAGGGCCGTTTGGCAGGCTTCCCAGCTGGGATTTGTGAAAATCTCTTCTGTCTGGTATCGAACGGCTTCCCCCAGGATCTTCCGATACCGTGCGGTCAGGGGGAAGAAGGCTCTGCAAACGGCATTGTACGTGTGGCAACTCGTATCCGCTGGAGACAACGCTCCGTATTTCTGCGAAAGGCGAAGCCAGATATCTTCCGGAGCGGGAAGAAGATTTCCCTGGGAATCGAGTGTCCGCGTGCTTTCGGGATCGTTGATCACCAGGAAAAGCAGCACAAGGCGGGGATGATATCGGAAACCTTCTGTTTCCAGGAACCGGACTTCCTGCACGGTATTGTATCCGGGCACGCCGGTGTTGATTGCCTCGAAATCGCTCCTTTCCCGCTCGGTGAGCAGCCTTTCCAGCACAGCCGGAAACGCCTCAGGCTGTTCAATCCCAAATCCGAACACAACGGAATCTCCCAGGCACAAGATCCGATAGACCTCTTCCGGGCCGTTGTATGCCAGGGATTCCGACTCCCGCAAGCCTCGGCTGTTGACCCGCACCATTGCGCCGTAAACCGGCGCTTCAAAACCCGGTTTGAGGCGGTAGGAAATCTCCGGGTCGGGATCGGGGACGAACAGTCCCTGGTCGCCGGTTGCGTGGCGATTAGGAAAGCCGATATTCCATGTTCGACAGAGAATCTCCGAAAACACAAGAACGGAGACCAGCGCGGCGGCGACAGCAAGAATCGTGTAGATTTGCTCACGCCCCATGCGATACGCCTCCGAGAACATCGGTTCGTGTGGCCGGTGGGGTGTGGGCCAGCCAGTCGTACCGTCTCCGCTTGGGCATAACCGGCAAGGTCAGCAACTGCCACAGGGGTCGAACCGCATAAGACTCCAGAAAATTCATCCAACTCAAATAGGGAAACCGCGCGCGGGTTCGATCCGGGTGAAACAGGTACTTGGAAACCGATGCGGCCCAGTCCCTCACTCCCTGGATTTTCAATAGGTAATACAGACGCAGACTTTCATGGTAACGGTGATACTGAACCGGATTCCGCTCGGTTCGTCCGTGTTCATCGTAATGGTGAAGGATTTGGATTTCCGGGTCGATCAGCAGCCGTCTGCCTTCCGCCAGAATCCGCGCCGAAAGGTCCGCGTCTTCATACAGGTAAAAATAGAACGGGTCGAATCCGCCCAGGCGGATGAATAGATCGCTGCGAAACAGCGCAAAACAGGTGGATAGGACCTTCACATCCTCCCTGGGCAGAACCGAGGCCTTCGGGTCATGAAAGCCTTCGGCATCCATGCACGGCGACCAGCACCAGACTTTCTCGGCCAGCCGGTCGGAATAGATAATCCCTGCCGCACCGGCGCACGTCGGGTCTCCGGCCAGTTCTCGCGCCAGTCTCATCAGAGCGCCTTCGGTCAGGATCTCCGCATCCGAATCCATGAACAGCAGCATTTCGCCGCCGGATGCCAGTACGCCCTGGTTTCGGGCAACGCAGGCCCCCAGGTTCCCCTTGTTGTAAAGATAGCGCACGGGAAACGGCAGCCCGGACAGCATTCCCTCCGTATTGTCCGTCGAGCCGTTATCGACAACCACAATCTCGAGGCGGGGGTATTCCTGCCGGACCAGGGAATCAATCGCGGCCTTGAGCAGGTCGCAGCGATTCCAGGTTACCAGGATTGCCGATATGGAGGGCGGTGGCAGGCTCATTGTCTCGTACAGGCTTATCCGCTGGACTCGACAGACTCAAATGCCGGGACTTGTCCGGTTTGTTCTAACCATTCTTGATGACTGGTGAGAAGAAAGCAACTATGGGTACACCTGCACGATGCAATTTCCTTCCTTCTTTGTGCGGCCTCCGGCCCGCTCCAGAGGGCATTCAGGTCGAATCGATAGTCCCCCAAGTGCGCAAACGGCCGTGTGAATTCGCAAGCCGCGACCGAGCCGTCACTATAAACCACTCCGGCGGTCCGTCCCGCGGAAAGGCACGGAAACGGCGGCTTGCCGCCTCGATACAAATCCACCTGGATTCGAAGCTGCTCCATCCACTGTCCGAATTGTCCGCCTTCCCGCAGGTCAACCGCCGCGATTCTCTCCACGAGGTCCGGTAAGTCCTCAACTGGCGGCAATCCGCAGTCGCGCGGGTCCTCCTCGGCTCGAATCTCAGGCGGAATGCCCCATGTGCTGTAGTCCACTCCCCGAACGAAATCATACACGTGCGGGATACGAAGGCGGCTCAGCAAATCCGCCAGCGGTTCGATCTCGGTCACGTTTTCCCGGTGGATATCGGTCAGGGCGACCACGCGAAAACAGGGCGTGTTGTCCTGGCGTTCACGACAGGCCTGGAGGGCGGTGACGGCACGGTCGAAACTCCCCGGCGAACGGCGCAGGCGCTCGTGCGTCTCTTTCAGACCATCCAGGGAGACTTGAAAGGTCAAATACCCGCCCGGCTGAAGGTCGGCGAACCGGTCAAGGATCTCCAGCATCCGGTCCGGCATGGAGCCGTTCGTATCGATCTGCACATGCGATGTCCTGTTCTGTAAGTAGAAGGTCTCGATCATTTCCCATAGATCGTGTCGCAGGAACGGCTCCCCGCCGGTCAGCGCAACCGTCCGCAGCCGGGGAATCGAGCGTGCCAGGGCGGAGATTTGTTCGAGCGTCAATTCCGGGCCGGGATTGTCGATCCGCCGCCAGAACATGCAGTGACTGCACCGCATGTTGCACCGATCCGTCACAAAGAAAATCAGGTCCTTCAGGCGCGGTTCGGGATAACGCACCGGTGTGTTCTTTTGAGCCGATAAGAACCGGGAAAAGAGTCTCCGCATAAGGTCTCTCCTGTTCGGGGGCAGGATGCCCCCGCTCCCCTCCTGGCATCGTCATTCCGGCGGAAGCCGGAATCCAGGCCACTTTTGCCTCCAAAAAATCTCGCCTATCACCAGGCACGGAGGCCTGTCCCACCAGTAGGCCAGGCGTCTACCCAGTAGGCCAGGCGTCTCTGCCTGGCAGATACCTCCCGAGAACAGCCTCCTCTCCCAAACAAAAGGGGCGTGGAACAAATTCCACGCCCCTTAGCGTTATTGACTTTGCGCCACGATTACAGAGCATACAGAGCAGCGTCAAAGTACGCATCCAGATCCTGGACCTGAAGAGCCTTCATGTCGTCGACCAGAAGCGCATCCTGACCGCCGCCAACACCCTGAATCGTTACCCAGACCATCGCCGAGTTTCCGACGGAACCGCTCACCGCGATCGGTGACCAGTTCGCGAAGTCGCCGGTAAAGGTACCGCCGATAGCGCGGTCAACGTTGTTACCAGCGGCGTTGAAGACCGTCATGACGAAGTCATAGTGGCCATTGCCTTTGACCCAGGCATGCGCACAAATCGCGCCCGGATCCGGATCGACCAACAGCGACACGTTGTCATAGCCGGAACCTGCTTCGCCAAGAGCAACGCTCTTGCCGGAAGCTCCGAAGTTGTTCTGGGTGGAGAGATTGACGGTACCCGGAGCCGAATTCGGGGCATTCGGGCTGAGAACGCTCACGTCAGCCACGGCGTTGAAGTTGCCATCAATAACCGCGCCGGTGGTCGTGAACAGTCCGGAGTGCAGGTCCATTTCATTCGCACCGACTGAAAGATCCGCAAGACAGGGAGCCTTGAAGATTTTCACGTTGCTGAATGTGGCCTGTCCGCCTGATGCGACCAGGAGCGGAATAATGGCATTCGCCGGCGGATCGAAGACGCAAGAAATCGTGATCTTCTGACCCGCTGTGGTTCCACTTGCTGACGGGTTCTCGTAGACCAGGTTGTTGAAGTCGAAACCTCCGTTGATAGCCGCGATAGCGACTGCCATTCCTGTTGTGCCGGGAACGACATCAACGGAAAGGGTTACTTCACCAGCGCCAACAGCCACCTCAGACAGAGGAACCTGCGCGACGCCAGCGGAACCATCGACGACCTGACCCTGATCCAAGTTACCCGCGAAATTCGTGCCCACGGATATGCTTTTGCTTGCCAGAACGGAAGCACCGTCCAAGTTGCTACCTGCTTGGCTAATGAAGGTAACAATCACGGGGCCTGCGAAGCTCTGATCTGCAGTAAGGGTATAAACCCCATTCGCCGCGATCGACGCAGTCAAGCCGCCAGCCTGGAGTGTCGGGCCGTCAGACTGCGCGATCAAGGACGTATTCCGGATCCGAAGACCCTGATCGTACGTGCTTGTTACATTTGCGAATGTGATCCACCAAACCGGAGCGGAACCACCAGCTGGGGAACCGCCGCCCGCGGGAGCACCCACGAGACCTTGAGCAGAATTCACAGCAACACCGGGACGGAGGACGTTCACGAAGGGATTAGCACTGGCCCCATCGAGAACGGCACCGTTCTGAACCAAGAACGAGGAAACCTTGACCTGGTTGCTGACAGCGATTCCACCAACGGTGTACGCTTCTGTCCGAACGCCAATCGTCGCGGAACCGGCGATGTTCACAGAACCACCGGCATTGCCCGAGAAATAGTCGTTCAGGTCGAACGCGTTGTTCAACGGGGTTCCCTGCAACAGACGAATGTCTGGGGGATCCGTCGCCACATCCGTCGCGGCGAACGCACTGCCAACCATGACCAAGGTAACCAGAACTAGAACCGAGAATTGTCTCATTCGTTATTTCCCCCCTTTCTAAGGGTTAGATTTTTGTTTGGTGATACACCAAATCCAAATACATAGGTCGCCTTCCGTACATACCTCCTTTCGCCGGCTTTGCGGAGCAGGCATTCCAACCAAACTCCATACAAGAAGAAGCACGAAAGCAAGAGCAATGATATTGCTCACCCTAAATATAAGGGCAAGGACAAGGGTTTGTCAAGATGCTTTTCGAATAAAATACCCCATATTTTTGCACTTTTTTTCATCGACCCGCAGGATCTCTCACGAATTCGAGGAATCGTCGTATGCCCGTCTTTCGATCTTCCCCAACTCGGCTCCATAATCCATTGAAAAACAAAAGGTTATGACCAGGCTCCGTTTTCCCGGGGTGCGTTCTCATCTCCGAATCCACCCCAGCCACGCAAGGAATTCCCCATAAAGTCATACGAATTCCCAACCCAAATTATTGTTACAAACAGAAACTTTCCTGTTCTCCCGGATATGAACGAATGTAATACCCTGTTTCAATGTAAAACGATAAGAGGCCATATATGGACGATTTATTGCCCTTCCCGGGACGGTGGGAGGACGAGGCTCCCGCCGAGCCGATTCTGTGACTCCGATGCGCCGAGATTCCTCACATTCGTTCGGAATGACAATAGGCCTGTCATTTCGACCGAAGGGAGAAATCTCGTCCTCGCTAGCGCAATGACATATCCATTCCAGCCCATTCACTCCCGCCTCTGCATAATCACCATCGGCACGGTTCCGATTCCTCCACCCCACGGGCATTCGATTTCATAAACCACCTGCCATTTCGAGAGCCAATCGGGATCGCCTCCAAATCCGGCCATAAATCTCTCAATCTCCCCGCGCATATCGGCCAGGTATCCGATCCCTTCGCGATCCAGGTATTCCGCAAGCCGCTTCTCCACAATGGCCGGAATCACGGAATCGTTCATCACTCCATCCAGATTGACTGTGGGACGGTGGGAGTAATAGCTGATAATCCCCGCGTTAAAACTGCCGATGACGGCATCCGGGGGACTGTGTTTCTCAATACATCGCGCAAGATCGTACAATCCCGCATGAAGAGAGTGGTATCGGCAGGTCGCGAAACCCTTTTGGAAAGCGAACACTCCCGCGACACCGCCCAGGAGGATGAAAATCAGCAGGGTGAGCAGTGTATTGCGGCAGCAGAGTTCTCGCTGCGGCTGCTGCTCGCAGGATGCCCGTACCGCAGCCGCACCGAAGATCAACAGGGGAATGAAGGCCGGATACAGGCAGCGAATGTCCGGCTGCCCGAATGAAATATAGAATCCAATGTGAATACCGGCATAAATCAGAATCCACCGTAAATCTCTCAATGCCGGAGATCGACGGACTTTCCAGATCAATCCGACAAAAAAGCACACGCCGACGACCAGCACCGTCGCGCCCAGTGCCAGAATCGGACTGTCGGGATTGAGCACAAACGGCCAGATCCCCAGCAGGTTGCCGAGATCGTTCGCCGGATCGACCAGATTATCCACGCGGCTTTTCACCAGGCGCTGAATGACAGTCAACGCCCCGGACTCGGGATCGGGAGTCGGCACAGCCCAGGCGTTGATCGCACGCGCGCTGTTTGGAAGCCACGTGCCGGAATGAATCAGGCTGAACACAAACCAGGGAATCAATGTGATGACCGAAACCGCCCAGGCCACAAACGCTCGAAGGAACTGTCCGGGAATCCGCGCCCATCCCCCCGAACAGGTGACCCACACCAGAACCACCCCACCGAGAAGAAACGCATCCATGCGCGACCAATACGCGAGTCCCAGCAGGAGCCCCAGAACAACCGACTTTCGCCAGGTGTCGATCCCGCCGGACGAAATCAAATACGCGGTCATCAGGGAGATGCTGAATCCGTTCAGCGCCGTCTCCAGCCCCCCAAGCGAGGCGGCCATGATCCGATAATTGCACAAAAACCAGGCCGTAAACACCGCCGCCAGAATCGGCCCGGCCCGGCGATCCATGCAGTGATACACCACATACCCGGTGGCGATGAAGAATCCCGCACAAAGGGTCAACACCAGGTGCATCGCGAGGACATCCCGCGAACCGACCGCGAGATGCACCAGCCCGCAGATCAGCATCCAGAGAGGATGAAAACCGTTTGTTGGATGCTCCCCGTCCAGGGTCACACCTTGTCCCTGCACGGCATTCCGCGCAGTGGTCATATAATAATGCATATCTTCAATCACAAAGTGGGAAAGACTCACCCGAAGGGGCAGCCACGCCATCCCCACAGCGATGAGCGCCCCGATGACGGCAATAGACAGAAAGATCCACCGCCATATCGCATGGCCGCACTCCAGTTCCCCGTTATCCTTTTCATCCATCCATATTCCCCTCTCCCCCAAGGATTGGGCGAGATACAGAGGGGGTTGAATTTCCTCGACTTACGCCCCCGTCTCCTTCCTCAGCGTCTCCGCCAATTCCAGAATAAACTCCCGGAATTCCTTCCCGATATCCTCCCGGCGAAGCGCAAACTCGACACTGGATTTCATGTAGTCCAGCCGGTTGCCGATATCGTGACGCTTGCCGTCAAAGCGATAGGCGTACAGCCGCTCCTGCTTGCATAGCATCCGCAGGGCATCGGTGATCTGAATTTCGCCGCCTTTACCCTTCGGTGTCTTTTCGATGAAGTCGAATATGGAGGGTGTCAGCACATACCGCCCTCCGATTGCCAGCGTGGATGGGGCTTCATCGGGAGAGGGTTTTTCAATCAGATCTTCGATAATGTAGGTTCGATCGTCGATCTGTTTCCCCTGAATCACACCATAACGGGAGACCTTGTCGCGAGGCACATCCTCCACCGCAATGACCGGGCATCGCCAGACCTGGTAGAAATCCATCAACTGCCGCGTCGCGGTAACTCCGGGCGTATCGACAATGGTATCTCCCAGCAGGACGGCGAACGGCTCACCGGCGACATGCTGCTTGGAGTAATAGATTGCATTGCCCAGACCCACAAATTCCTTCTGGCGGATATAATGAATATTCGCCATATTGGATATATCGAGCATCTGTTGAAGCAATTCCGCATGGCCGTTCTTGGTGAGAGCCTCCTCCAGTTCCAGGGAACGGTCGAAATGGTCCTCGATGGACCGTTTGCCCTTACCGGTGATGATCAGGATATCGGTGATTCCGGCATCGACCACTTCCTGGACCACAAACTGGATGGTCGGTGTGTCGATAATCGGAAGCATCTCTTTCGGTTGCACTTTCGTGGCGGGAAGGAACCTTGTTCCCAGACCGGCGGCGGGAATTACAGCCTTCGCCACGGGAAGCAATTCGGACAACTTGCCTGGACGTAACACAGCGGTGTCATTCATCTTATCCAACTCACTTTTCAACCCCGGATATTCAGTATACGAATCGGAATTACCTGAAGATACTAAAGCGTCCCGCAAAATGTGACCAGGAACCCTGCTGGAATTCCCGTGCCCGGAGTGGTCCGAGTGGGCAAAAATCCGTACAATTCGGCGTTATGTTGCTGACCCATTTACGATTGATTCACTGGCGGAATATCGAATCGGCAGCGCTGGAACTGCGGCCGGGCCTGACCGTCTTCACCGGCCAGAACGCGCAGGGGAAGACCAATATCCTGGAAGGCGTCCATTATCTCGCCACGGCATCCTCACACCGGACCCGGCGGGACCATGAGTTGATTCAATGGGGCGAATTGACCGCTTACGTTCGGGGAGAGATCGTGGACCCCACAACCTCGCACCTGGTGGAATGCGGTCTGGAACCGGGCAAGAGACTTCTCAAACGGGACGCGCAACCGCTGACTCGCGTGGGGGATCTTTACGGAACACTGCGTGTCGCCCTCTTTGCCCCGGAGGACCTGGAGATTGTTCAGGGCAGTCCGGAACATCGGCGGAGATTTCTCGACATGACCATCGCGCAGATGCAGGCCGGGTATGTGCGGCTTTTGCAGCAATACCGCCGAGCCTTGCGGCAGCGAAACCAGGTCTTGCGTTCCCTCAAAATGAACGGATCGCATTCCGAAGTCCCGCAGCTTGATGTGTGGGATCGGTCCGTTGCAGAACTCGGCGGTCAGATCACCGCTGCGAGACGGGTCGCAATCGGGAAACTCGGCCCGATTCTTCGCGAGCATTATCGTGGCCTGGCGGAACGGGAAGCCGTCGAAATCGGATATGAAAGCCGCTCGGAAGGAGTCTCGCCCGTAGAGATTACGGATTCCATTCTGGATTTGCTGCGTGCCCACCGGCATTCCGATGTGGAACGCGGATCGACCGGGTATGGTCCGCACCGGGACGACATTACGATCACGCTGGACGGCAGGCCGGTTGCGGTGTTCGGCTCGCAGGGCCAGCGCCGCACGTCCGCGCTGGCATTGCGTCTGTCGGAGGCGCAACTTCTGGCAGAGGAATGCGGGGAACCGCCTGTTCTATTGGTGGACGATGTGATATATGAAATGGACCGGGAACGGCGGGGCCGTTTCTGGACGAGAATTCCGGAGAACTACCAGCTGCTGGTCACCGCAACGGATCATCGGGAACTGGCGGCTACGCGCGAATGCGGAGGGATGTTCCATGTCGAAAACGGATCGATCCATCCTGCTTGATCGGGACGGTGTGATCACCGCGGTCAACCCTGACGGAGTCAAAAAACCCGAAGAGGTGCTGGTGCTGCCGTTTTCCGCACAGGCGTTTTACGAGCTGGCGCAGTACAAGGTGAAACCTTATGTGATCGTGCATGAGCCGCTTGTCGGGGAAGGGAAAATGACAGAAGCCGAGCTGAAGGCGGTCCATGCGCGCCTCGTGGAGATTGTCCGGCAGGAATTTGAGGAAATCGATCTGGGCGAATTTGTGACTGCGACTCTGCCCGACGGTCCGGCGACGCCCAGCGCGAAAATCAAAGCAGGCCTGTTGCGGAAACTGGCCCGCGACCGCGGTGTCAATCTGGCGGAGACCTATTATATCGGCGATGAGGAATCGGACATGGATGCGGCCCAGGAGGTGGGGTGCAAATTCTGCCTCGTCCGGTCGGGACGCGGATTCCGCACGGTCAAACGCGTCGCGGTCACCGGCAAAACCCCCGACCTGATCTGCCGCGATCTCCTCAGCGCGGTGATCAAGATCTATAAAGGCGGGTGAGACGCCACAGGAGCGGGGGCATCTTGGCCCACCTTAACGGATTCTGGAAATCTCGACTGACTTGCCCGATACAGCAGATGAATACGCCGCTTCCACCAGCGCTATTGCATCGCGACCGACTTCCGCCGGAAGCGTTACAGGACCTTCTCCCCGCACGGCCTCGATAAACTCCCGCATTTCACGGCGCACACAAGGTTCCAGTTTTTTCTTGCTTACGTCGATCTCCTTGCGCTTTGCCTTGCCGGACTGAAGAACAATTGTGTTCGGACACGTGAAGTGAAGCGCCCCCTTTGTTCCGAGCACCTCGCCGCCCTGGAATCCGATGCGGTCGACCAGACCCGCAAACAGATTCCCGATTGCCCCGGACCGAAATTCCAAGTTGACAAATATACTGTCGGGAAAATCCCACTCACCCAGTCCGCTGCGATTCGCCACAGCTGAGACGCGACGGACATCCCCCGCAAGGTAACGCATGAAATCCAACTCGTGAATCTGCGACTCGAACAGAATGCCGCCGCAGCGACGTTTCTTCATGCGCCAGGGTCTCGCCCATTCCTCGAACGTGAAGAAGGATCGCGCAAGCCGGATTGACAGCAATTCGCCGACATGCCCTGCCTCCACCAGTGATTTCACCGTTGCAAAAATCGGCACATATCGGAGAACATGCCCCACCATGAGGATCGCCTGTACCCGTTTTGCCTCCCGGATCAGTGTATTGCAGTCTTTCACTGACAAGGCCATCGGTTTTTCCAGGAACACCTGCCGTCCGGCATGAATCGCCAGGAGCGCCAGTCGCGCGTGAAGATCGTTCGGCGGGGCGACAATCACCGCATCGCAGTTCTCGCACGCAGCAACCTCGGATGTAACCGGAGTCCCGCCGATTTCCTGTGCCAGGCATTCCCGTGACGCCCGAATGGGATCGTACAGTCCGGCAGCCTTCACACCGCGCAGCTGGACAGCGTTTCTCATCAGGTCGCTTCCCATCAGCCCACACCCCAATAAGCCCAAACGAACTTCACGCATGTTCGGATCTCCTCAGATTCTGTTGTAGTATTGTTGAGCAAGCATACGAGCACGGCGTCTCCCGGTCAACGCGGGAAGGCTGGACGACCATATTCATCGGGTATTGTCAATGGACATATCACGCGAGATGTTTGTCATCTCAACGCTTTTCTCAGTTCTTCCACTGTCATATCCATGTCTCGGAGAATACTTTGGAGCACTTTGGGGTGGAGGATCTTCCCTGCATGAACAGGAATTGTAATTCGGATGCCGGTCGGATCTCGGTAGATATGGTGGCTTCCACTGGACCTTGAGAGTATGAAACCACGTCGTTCGAGAACATGGATCACCTCTTTGGCCGTAACGCGGGGCAATCGCTCGCTCATACGACCACCTCTAAGGTCGTCAAATTCACGCTTTCCGGCACTCTAATTTCTTCACCGGCCTTGACTCGGTCCTCAACGTGAAGCCGGATAGCGTCTGCGAGATTCGCCCGTGCTTCCTCATAAGTCTCGCCGCTCGTATAGCACCCCTGCAGTTCCGGGCAGAAGGCATAATACCCATCGTTGTCCTTCTCGATCACCGCGGCGAAGTGATAAATTTTCATGGTCCGGGTTCCTTTCCCTGTGTCACACGATTCCGCTTCTGATTTGCACATATCCTGTTCTTATGCAAGCATACGAGCACGGCGTCTCCCGGTCAACGCGGGAAGGCTGGACGTTGTTTCCGCGAGAGGCCATCCTGTGAGCCAATCAACCTGACGACATGCGGAGAACGATGATGGACCGATCTCATGAAGTAGAAGGACTGTTGACGGTGGCGAAGTTGATGTGTGCCGCTGCGCGCACCGCGCCGAAAGCCAAAGGAATGGATCTTCTCACAACCGGCATTCTGGAAGGCGAGCCGAAACGGGAAGTTTCCGCGAAAATGCGGAAGATCGGCGAGAAGACGAAACAGGCGTTTTTTATACGGGATGCAGCGAATTTGGACGCAGCTCCGGCTGCCGTACTGCTAGGAACCGCCATGGAGACCATGGGCCTGGATTTCTATTGCGGCCTGTGCGGGCATCCTTCCTGTAAGGCAACACGGGAGGCGGGCGGGATGTGCGTCTTCAACTGCCATGATTTGGGGATTGCCGTCGGTTCGGCGGTTTCGGTGGCTGCGGCGCATCACATCGATTGCCGCGTGATGTACACCATCGGGATCGCCGCCCGTGACCTGGGACTGCCCGCGCCCGACCTTCGCATTATCATCGGCATTCCCCTGTCCGTCACGGGAAAGAATATTTTCTTCGACCGGGCAAAACCGAAAGAACTGGAGGAATCTTGAGTGTGTCCTGCTGCGCCGAGAGAATTCACGGGGCCGCAGGATGAAGGATCTCCCCGAGAGCCTTGATGACTTCCGGATCGTAGGTGGTTCCGGCGCGACGGCGGAGGATCTCCATGGCTTCCTTTGAGGTGAGCGCTTTTCGATCTCCTCTCATGCCGGAGGAGGTCATGGCTATGTAGGCCGTCGCCACGGCAAGAATCCGTGACGCCATGGGGATCTGGTTCCCTGCCAATCCATCGGGTTCCCCGCTTCCGTCATAGTGTTCCCCCACTGCAGAAACAATCCGTTGAACCCGGTCCGACAAACCCAGGCTTTGGATAAAGTCGCAACTGATTTTCAGATCCACCCGTGGAAACGGTATCGGATCGGACAGAAACACATTCGCGGACCGCAGCAGGCTCGCACGGCACAACAGAGAAGCATACAGCAGATCGTTCCGGTCGCGTTCGGGAAGCCGCAGCTGCCGGGCAAGCCGGTCGCTGAAATCGGCGATTTCCACGGTCCAGCCGCTTGTTGTTGGATCGCCTCGTTCGAGCAGGTTCGCCATCCCCCGCAAGGTGTTAATCGCCAGATGACGCTCGCCTTCCCGCACAAAGGCATTGTGAATGGCAAGAACAATCTGCTCGGCAAGGGTAATCAACGTCTCCCGATCTCCCGGCGTGAACAGATCCTTGCGACCGGAAAGCATCAATACTCCCTCCATGTCTTCGTCGATCAGGGGAACCGCCAGGTAGGAGCGCTCAGGATACCGTCTGCCGTCTTCGCGCCAGGGAGGACTACATTCCGGAAGGGGATTGTAAATGATGGCCTGATAGCTCTCGGCGACCCAGCCGATCAATCCCTCTCCCGGCTTGGCCGGATGAGACCCGATTTCGTTCTCATCCAATCCCAGGGTAAATCGAGGAATCAGGTTCTCCCGGCGATTGTCATAGAGCAGCAGTGCGCATTTCCCTGCCTTCAACAGCTGGCGTGCCTGCTGAGACACACGGCAGATAAGATCCTGAACGGTATCCGTGTTGCCGATGAGACGATGGACCGTATGAATGGTGGAAAGTGCTGTGCGGCGTTCGTTCAGCCGCTTGAACATCATGGCATTATCCAGGGCGGTTGCCCCGCCGGTGCTCAACAAGTCCAGCAGACGATGTCGAGAAGTCGAAAAGGCGGGAGGATGCACCACACCGGTGGCAAACAGGCCGACAAAGTACTCGTTTCGGAAAAAGGGAAACACCAGGATCTTCTTGTCCGCCCAGTCCGGCCAATTGGCCCGGATCCAGACAGCAAGCGGATCATCCGCATCCAGGCATTGCGTGCCTTTTTGAAGCAGGCGGGCAATCTGTTTCGCATAAGTAATCCGTCCGATACTGGGCATCTGACGTTGAAAGGTCTCCGGATCCGCTCCCTCTGCATGGGCAACAAAAAACATCCCGTCCTCATCCGCCAGGAAGATCAGTCCGCTGTCCACAGAGATGGTCCGAAAGACCTCGTCCATGACTCGACGCAGCAGAGTATTGAGATCCAGAACCGTGATCGTCTCGGACCAGAGACTGCGTACAATCTCCAGGTCGTCGTTTCCCTCCAGCGTATGACTGAGCAGGTTCAGGTATCCGCTTAACAGGGTGAGAATCCCACCGAGGAGGTTGGCCTGGCTCTCCGGAACATGACACAGCCCGATCCCTCCGAGCGATCGGCTGCGATACGAAAAGACGGCCATCCCCTGGCAGAATCCCGGACAGCAGGGAACGATTTCCCCCGGTGCAGGGGGCTTACGGTGCAATTCCTGTGCTTTTTGAATCTGAAGATTCCGCAGGGTTTCGTTCAGAAGGGCTTCGCTGCAAAACGGTGTGGTGGGAGCCGCCGGGAACGGAATCCGCCCGAGAGCCTCATCGCTGACCCACCAGACCGCCTCCGGCAAGACACTCCGAAGACTGTTGTATAGCGACACGATATGCGGATTCGCCGCAATATCCACAAGCCGCAAGTATAACGCCGGTTCCGACAGGGCCATATTTGCTGATTACCGACTCCGTGACTCTTGCTGTTCGCTGTGACTCGTCCCACCATGGTACGAGTTCCATTGCGTTTGTTCCATTCTAGTTCAATTCCCAAAAAACACCGACAAAATCCGCCACCCCGACTCAAACTCACAGAGTGGCATGGATACGGGTCTTCAGTTCCTCCCGCCGGTCAGGATCGGTGATCTTATTCCCGTCCCGGTCTGTCACGTAAAAAACATCCACCGCGCGACTGCCTTCCGTGATGACCCGTGCGAATAAAATGTTCATTCCCATCTCCGAAATGGCCGATGAAATTGCCTGAAGAAGCCCTGCACGGTCCACGGCCACAACGTCCACCACGGAACACCGCCCGGCGGCATCATCGTAAATATCCACTTTTGGCTCGAAACTCACCCGTTTTGGCCGCGGACCATACCGGTCCGGAGGAATAGGTGGAAGCGCACCTTCGGCAACCAACAGACGCTGTAACCGTTCACGCAGAAGTTGTTTGCGCATCTCGTTCACCGGCCCTCCTCCCAGCAAATCGGAGATGATAATGTTGTTGCAGACCACACCGTCCTCCCGCGTGTTCAATCGCGCTCCAAAGATGGAGAAGTTCTCCAGCATAATCGCCGTGACCATTCGGTTGAACAGACCGACCCGGTCCCGCGCCACGACAAACATCTCCAGCATGGATTCGTCCACTTGAGCCTGAAAACCGATCCGGGGGGTTGTCCCGTCGAATTCTTGAATCAGATCGAGATGCGCGCGAATAATCGGGATCGGTTGGAACCACGCATAACTGTCAGGAAGAAGATCCAGGTGATTCCGTACGAAATCTTCCGGGTAGTTCTTCGCCAGCGTGCGGATCACTTCCTCGCGACGCTCCTGCACGGATCCTCCTTCGGGACCCGGCAGAGTTTTTCCTGCCAGCACTTGTTGCGTCGAAAGATACAGATGCACCAAAAGGTGATTCTTCCACTCGTTCAGGAAATCTTCGGAGATCGCCTTGGTATCCACATGGGTCAGCAGATACAACAAGTCAAGACGACGCTTGTCGTCGATCCGTTCGGCAAACTCGGTCACCACTTCCGGCGCTGTCAAATCATGCCGTTGGGCGGTGTGAGACAACAACAGATGGTTGGCGACCAGAAAGCGAATATCGGAGCGTTCCTTTTCCGTAAGAAGAAGCCGCGAGGCAATCTTGTCCGCCAGGTCCGAGCCGATTTCGCAATGGTCTCCCCCTTTTCCTTTCCCGATGTCATGACAAAACACGGCCAGTCGCAACACCTCGCGAGAGATACCTTTCTGCCAGAGCGCTACTCGTTCGTCCGTGAATTCCAGCGTGTCCTCATGAAGGGTCTCCAGATGATGCAGCGCCAATAGCGTGTGTTCGTCCACCGTGTATCGATGGATCAGATCGTTTCGAACCAGGTTCTCAATACCGCGCCACTCCGGAAATAAACGGTGGAGGATGCCGAGTCGTCTCATGATCCGCAGCACCGGGACAATTCGTCCCGGCCAATCGAGAATCATCCGGATCTTGCGAACGGTATCCTGCTGAGATCGGAATTCCTCATCGACGAGGCGACGATTTTCATGCACAGCCGACGCAGCCGACTGGGTCAGTGTTGCCCGCGATTTGACGGCATGGACAAAGATATCCAGGATTCGTTGCGGGTTGTTCTCAAAGAAATGCACATCCCAGGGAGTGTCGATTTCATTGTTTTGCAGCGAGAGACCGTCCCCCAAATCCAATCGGCGCACCCGTTGAATCCACCGCTCCCACACCGGTTGGTAGGTGGCCTGTTGGGTCATGTGATCGGCGAATTCCTGAACCACCAGGGCTGCCCGATAGTAATCCCGCATCAGGATTTCTTCCGCCAGACGGTTCTCCTGATCCTTGAATCCCAGCCGTTTGGCCAATTCATGCTGCAAGTCCATTGAGATCAGGTTGTGTTTCTTGCGTGTGAAGAAGTGCAACTCCGTACGGAGACGCCAGAGAAACTCCAGTGCATCCTGAAGACCGCTATATTGGCGATTGTAGATCATGCCCAGACGGAACAATTCTGCCAGATTCACTTTACGGCCCCGAAGGAAGGAAGCGAGCCATAAGCCATGGTGGTAATCCCGCAGGCCGCCCGGACTGTCTTTCAGATTGGGTTCCTGAATGTTGATCGTATTGCCGTAACGTGCCAGGCGTGCTTTCCGTTCGGCGATCTTCTCACTGATGAATTTCTTTCCATTCCAGGCAAGGATTCTGGTGAGTTGTGTGTAAAAGGCCTCATAGTTTTGCAGATTGCCCCAAATCAGACGTCCCTCGACCATGGCCGTGAGGGACTGAAGGTCCTCGCGTGCCATCTGCCAGGCCGTATCGAAATCGCGGGTCACATTCCCGATCTGCAACCGTGCGTCGAACAGATGACGCAACGTTGCCGAAACCAGCTGTTCGTCCTCCTTGCACGGATCTTCGGGAAACAGGAACATCACGTCGATGTCCGACTGCGGGTGCATCTCTTTGCGCCCATACCCGCCCAGCGCAACCAGGCATATCCGTTCTCCCACTTTCTCCGGATCCATTCCCAATTCCTGGATCTTCTCCTGCAGTACTCCCACCAGCAGATTGTCCGTCGCCTGCGTGATCTGCGACAGGATCTCACCCCCGCCCGCACCATAGAGATGGTTCTTCTCGGCGGATCGAAAGGCCTCACGATAATTCTCAACAGAGGATGTCATAACAACCGTGGAATGAACGCGCATCAGTACAGAAAAAACCGTCCTGTCGGCAGGAATCGGAAATCCCGGATTCGGAAACGAGGCTCAATGTCACTTATCGTATCGAGGAGTTCCTATGATAGGATACCCAGTACGTAAAACACATTCAAACTCGGTCGCGTGTCAGGTTACTCGGATGTCGGAAATCAAGAGAATTCTTTACATGCGAATTGATGGATGCTTCGGCGGACCGGAGCGGCATATCCTCTGTCTTTTCAAACATTTAGATTTGTCGAAGTATCAGCCGCACCTAGCCCCGCTCGTCCGCGAAGATCAATTGGCCCAGGCCGCCAGGGCGATGGGTGTTCCTGTTTCCCTCATTCCCATGTCTTCCCGACTCGCTGTACGTTCTGCACGGGAACACCTGATCTCCCTTATTGAAAAAAATGACATCCATCTGATCCACACATTCGGAATCCGCTCCAATCTTGTTGCGGGATCGGTTGCAAAGGAGATCGGTATTCCGTGGGTGGCCCGCGTGCCGAATTTGAATTACACCGATTATGGCAATCCCCTGACAGGATGGTTCTTTCACAAGATCAATAATCGTCTATTGCGCAAGGCCGACGCGGTGCAGGTAATCTCCACGCCGCTTCGAGACTATTTCGAGTCTCTGCCCCGTCCCCCAAGGCGGATCGAGTTGATCCCCAACGGAATTGACTTTCCCGCTGCGGTGGATCAGGAAACACGCAAGCAGGCACGGGAGTTCTTCGGCATTGATGAAAATCAAACGGTCATCGGTTCGCTGGGCCGGATCGAACCGATCAAAGGATACGACCTTCTTCTCGATTGCCTGGCGGAATTGCCGGGTTACTGCGTGGTTCTGCTGGGCGGTGGAGGTTCACAGACGGGATGGTTGAGAAAGACAGCAGAGAATGCAGGTCTCGCAGATCGTTTTCATCTCGTTGGATTTATTGAGGACACACGGTTTTTCCTGGCGGCTTGCGACATCTACGTGCAACCGTCGCGCTCCGAGGGTGTCCCGATGGCTCTTCTGGAGGCCATGGCCACAGGATTGCCGATCATTGCAAGCCGGGTGGGCGGAATCGGGGATGTGATCCGAAGTGGTGAGGATGGTCTCCTGGTCCTTCCGGAAGACCGGATGGCGCTCCGCAACCACCTGATGAATCTATGCCGTGATCCCGATGTGCGAGAGGATTTCGGAGATCGCGCGAAACTGCGAGTCGAACAGATCGGTTCTGCGGAAGTCATGACGCGACAGGTAGAAGCCCTTTATGATGACCTCTTGATGAATTCATCCCGATAGGAGAAAGCGGATGCGGAATCGCGCCGACCGTGTGGAGATTCTGGGAGTAGACCTCGATCCGGTCACGCAGGAAGAAGCGGTGGAGTGCGCGCTGGATTTTGTGGAAGAAGGCGGCCCGCACCAGATTTGGACGCCCTCCATTTCGCACCTTATGCTGTGCCGTCGCGACCCCGATTTCGCCAAAGTGAGCCGGGATGCGGACCTTGTTGTTGCAGATGGAATGCCGGTGGTCTGGATGTCTCGTCTGAACCGCACCCCACTGCCGGAACGCGTAACCGGTGCGGATTTGCTGCCGGTTCTCTGCGAAGCCGCTGCCGGGCGCGGATACCGCGTGTTCTTTCTTGGCGCGGCAGAGGGTGTTGCCGATGAGGTTGCCCGCCGCATGTCAGAGACCTGTCCCGGCTTGGTGGTTGCGGGGACTTGCTCCCCCCCTGTGAACTTCGAGAACGATCCCGCCGAAAACGAACGGACCATCCGGCGAGTTGTGGAATCAAAACCCGACATTCTCTTTGTCGCCCTTGGAACCCCTCGTCAGGAAAAATGGATTCAACGATACCGGGAGCAACTCGGTATTCCCGTGATGATCGGCGTGGGGGCCGCGTTCAATTTCGCCGCCGGTCGGGAGCGCCGTGCGCCGGTCTGGCTTCAACAATGGGGCCTGGAATCGCTTTGGCGCATGATCCGGCGCCCACGGGAAATCCTTGGGAGAATCCTTCGAAACGCGCCCCTGTTCTTTCTGTTGATGCTGGATCAGAGAACCTATCGTTCCCAGAAAAGTCTCCTGCTGCGAATCCGCCCCGTGTTTCTGGCGTTGCTGGATGCCCTGGTAGCCGCAGGCGGATTTGTCCTGGCCTATATGCTGTACTTTCGATGGCTGGCCCCGGATCGAGATCCGTTCCCCAACACGGCGTTCACGCAGATTCCGGCCTACTCCACCCTGGTACCATTCGTTGTGATCATCAATTTTCTGGTGATTCTGGGGATGGGTCTGTACCGACGTGGGCTATATGGCACTCTTCCGGCCCTGATCCGTCGGACAGCAGTCGCCGCGTCGGCCACGTGGGTGTTCTTGATTGCCTTTACCTTCGTTTCCAAGGAGATATTCATTCCTTATCTGCTGGGATATTCACGGGGATTCTTCGCGTTGTTCGGTGTTCTGAATTTCGCCGGATTAACCCTGGTCCGCACCGCTGTTCGCATACTCGAAACCAGCCTTCATGAACTTGGGCTGATCGCGGATCGGCTCATTCTCATCGGAGAACGAGGCGCCTGCGAAGCGTTTGCCGCGCCGCTATTGGAGCAGCCCGCTTTCGGCCAAATCCCTCTGGGGCGCATTCATTCCATGACAGAGTCCAGCCATTCGGAAGAGATCCTGCCGGATCTGGGGAGTCTCGATGAACTGAGAAAGATCGTTGCCGCACGCAAGATCGACGAGATCGTCTTGGTGGATGCCGTCTGCACCGCTCATGAGATCCGTCTTATTGTGGAGATTTGCGGTGAGTTCAAAGTCCGTCTCAGCTTCCTGCCACAAGTTCCCATTGAAATCGAGCAAGTCTTTCGGATTCGCGAAATCGGGAATCGACGGCTCTTAAGTGCGGCAGGAAAAGACCTGAACAAGATCCGGGCCATGAATTCGCCTGGTGGAAGTGACAGAGAATGAAGGCATTGGTCCCATCGGTCTCCTCCGTCCCATCCCCTATTATATAATCACCACATTCACACCCTCAAATCCAATCCCCTGGGTTTGTGGGCAGGCATCGTGCTCTGCGGGGCCATCTCGCGTAAGGTCGAAGGCACAATCCCGTGCACCACACCCACGGATGCAACTCGAAATCCGGCATCCGCTAAAGCCTCTTTCAGCGCATCCATTTCCGGCTCGACCTGCTTTTTTAATTCCGCACTGGAGACAACAATCGTAACGCTCAACATCCCTTCCCGAAGGTTGAAGTCGATCTTGACCGGACCGAATTGGGAAAGATCCAGACGGATGGAGAGAACACCACCATCTTCCGGATTCTTTGAATGCTGACGATACAGCAGTTCAAGTGTCCGATCCTCACCCTCCAGGGTGATGGGAATTTGGAAAAAGTATGTGGGCGGACGTTCCGGATCTTCATCCGGCAGGTTACGGAGGTTCTGCCCCGCAAGGGATTCGTATAACTCATTCACCTGCTGAAGCAGCAGGGAGAAGGGAACTTCATCTCCCAGGATCTGCATCTGCTGCAGTTGGAGGAGATACAGATACAAATCGTACAAGGAAATTCCCAACCGTGAGCCATGCGCCCCGGAAAACAGCGCTGCTTCCGCACTGGTGGATTGTCCCCGAACCGATTTCTCCAATTTCCCTGCGAGTTCTTCCTGCTTCTCTTCGGAGTCCTCCTCTTCCACTTTGACATACTCCTGTTTCAGGTTCCGTCGCCGTTCCGCCAGTTCATCCCGACGTTGGATGGCAACCACGCGGTCCTGGATTGCATCGAGCTGTCGTTCCAGTTTCCCCAATCCCCCGTCCAGCTCAGCCAGCTTCTCGCCGATTTTTGTTCGATTGTCCAAGATTCTCTGCACAGACTCTATTGTTGAGGGACTGATCGGCATTCCTTTGTTGATCAGAAAGGACAACGTGGAGACATCTGTCGCGGATAGTTGCGGCAACAGGGCCGCCAGGGTCCGAATCGCCTCGGCGGAGAGGGGGATCTGCGAGTTCAGGAGAGAATGCGCCACCGCCTGGGCCGCCGCGCTTGTGGGAGCGCCCAGGTTGGCCAGCACAGAAACCAGCGACCTTGGTGTGGATTGCCCGATCAGGCTTTCCACAGGCACGGATGTGCTCTGGTTGCCGAACTGGATCTGGAGTTTTCCCCCGATCAGCTGGGCGGTAAACGATTGCCCCACCGATACCTGGGCGGTTCCCAGGTTCAACGTGAACTGACGTCCCCCCAACAGGACGGTTGCCCGACCGCCGCCTTCATCCGCGATCACCTGGCCGCTGATCGGTCGGCCCTCGGCAATTCTGGACAGACTGAGCTCCAGAACTCTTGAAAGAGACGCCTGAAAGTCCAGGGGTAGTGAATTGAAAACCATGATTGTTCCTCGACCCTCCATGGTAACTTCAATTGAGATCTTTTCTCTAGTATCGGCGGCCTTTTTCCCTGCTTGCGCGGCATTTGGAAACGGGGGATAATAAGGGGTGACATGAAGGACAAGATTGAACTGGGGGCCTTGAGGCCATGAGCGACGCGATTCAACAGTGGGTGGACCAGGCGCAGTATGATCTGGAGACAGCCCGCGCTATGCTGAAATCCGGGCGATATTTGTATGTTCTTTTCTGTTGTCAGCAGGCGACAGAAAAGGCGCTGAAGGCCATCATCGCAAAGCAGACACGGAAATTACCGCCGCGCCTGCACGATCTGATTGAACTCGCCAATCGCGCCGGGATTGAACGGGATGAGAAACAAGACCTGCTCATGCGTTCTCTCTCGGAGTGTTACAAGAAAACACAATACCCGGACATCATGGACGCGGCCTCTCGTGGAGTATCCGCCGAAATCGCACGGGATTATCTCAGTCAAACGGAGCCGATCATCCAATGGCTGTCGTCGATGATGTAATTCAGCATAAGGCGCTGGCCGCTGTGGAATTCATCGGGCGGGCGGAGCCGGTTCGCGCCGCTTATCTCTTCGGATCGCAAATTAACGGCACGGCTCACGAGTTCAGCGATATTGATCTCGCCGTGTTTGTCCGGGGGGTGGAGAATTGGGATTTCCAGAAACGCGTTGACTTGGCGGTTCAGGTGCGGATACAGGTTGACAACGACGTGGAGGTGCACTTCTTCCCTGGCGGTGTATTGGACAATCCGCCGGTCGCCAGTTTCGCCGAATATGTTATCGAAAACGGCATCCGAATCTGGGGAGAGGAATGATTGCCTGGGGAAATGAGGGAAGGCTGTAAGTCTAGTCTATTCAACCCCCTCTGTATCTCCCCCAAACTTGGGGGGAGAGAGTTTTGAGGCTGTGTGAGTTTATCATGAGACAGAATCGGATCGGATTTACGCTGATTGAATTGCTGATCGTTGTCGCGATCATCGGAATCCTGGCGGCGATTGCGGTGCCGAATTTTCTCAATGCCCGGGTCCGCGCAAAACTCACGCGGACTGTCGCCGATATGCGAAACATCGGGACGGCGTTCGGCGCGTATTCCGCCGATCATGGTGAATTCCCG
>JAKPYU010000580.1 GCA_029568995.1 Candidatus Omnitrophota bacterium
GCAGACGGCGATACACATCGCCTTCCCGCGTCTTTGACGCGACGAGGTTCCAGCAGTGGCAGACCTCCGTCTGCCCGATGCGGTGGATGCGGCCAAACCGTTGTTCGAGCCGGTTCGGGTTCCAGGGCAAGTCGTAATTGACCATCAGATGGGCCCGCTGCAGATTGATACCTTCGCCCGCCGCGTCCGTGGCGATGAGTACCTCTGTGTCCTTATCCTGCGTAAAGAGCGATTCATTCTTCTTTCGTTCCTCACGGCCCATGCCTCCGTGAATGGTCACGACGGACTCCGGCTTCCCGATCAGCGACCCAATCCGATCATGAAGGTAGTTCAAGGTGTCGCGATGCTCGGTGAAAACGATCAGCTTACGGCGATGACCATGAGCATCGAACATCTCCGTCTGGTTCTGCAGTAGACTTGAAAGTTCATCCCACTTGCGGTCCGTGCGTGATTGACGAACCCGCAGGGCCACTTGCTCCAAATCCTTGAGGATTGCGATTTCCGCCTTTAACTCGGCGATTGTCTGGGCCGCCGAGGCCAGATCGACAACCCGCTCTTCCGTGTTCTCGACTTCCTCACCCGGCGCGTCTTCGAGATCTTCAAGGTCATCTTCGGACAGCGCAGGGACATCCTTTTGCCAATCGATACGGACCTCTGCGCCACGTTTGAGGAGTTCCTCCTCGCGGCACCTCTTCTCCAGTCGCTCCCTACGCCTACGGAGCGATTGATAAATGGCTTCCGGCGAAGAGGCCAACCGACGCTGCAGTACCGTCAAGGCAAAACCAACCGTGCCTTTGCGGCCGTCGTTGGCAAGTTGTTCGGCGCGGTTGAACTCATCGCGAACATACTCCGTCACACGCTGGTACAGGTCCGCTTCACCGTCGGAAAGCTCGTATTCGACAGTGTAGGCCTTACGCTCCGGGAACAACGGACGACCGTCAAACTTGAGTAGGTCCTCCTTAACCATCCGACGCATCAGATCGCTGGCATCGATAGAATGGACGCCGTCGCGGAACTTGCCCTCGAAGCGGTCGCCATCGAGCAGCGCCATGAACAACTGAAAGTCCTCTTCCTTTCCGTTGTGCGGCGTGGCCGTCAGAAGCAGAAAATGACGAGTGAGGGCGGAAAGAATCTGTCCCAACTGGTGGCGTTTGGTCCTGCGGATTTCGCCGCCCCAGAAGGATGCGCTCATCTTGTGGGCTTCGTCGCAGACCACAAGGTCCCAATCCGTGGTCTTCAGTTTCTCCTGTACGTCTTCGTTTCGGCTGAGCTTGTCGAGACGACAGATGGAGAGCGGGTTCTCCGCGAACCAGTTTCCGGTCCGGGCCGCCTCGTACTTGTCATTGGTCATGATCTCGAAAGGCAGATGGAAGCGTCGATAGAGTTCATCCTGCCACTGTTCGACCAAGTTACCCGGGCAGACAATGAGGCACCGTTGCAAGTCGCCCCGCGCGATCAACTCCTTGATCAACAGCCCTGCCATGATGGTCTTTCCGGCCCCGGGATCGTCGGCCAGCAGGAAACGAAGCGGCTGGCGAGAAAGCATCGACTCGTAAACGGCCGTGATCTGGTGCGGAAGCGGATCGACAAGGGAAGTGTGGACAGCCAGCATCGGATCGAACAGGTAGGCGAGGCGGATACGGTGCGCCTCTGAAACAAGCCGGAAGAGGTCGGAATCGCCATCGAAGCTCCAGGGCTTTCCGGATTCCATTATTTCGAGGTCGCCCTCGCGGTCACGATATATCAGTTCATTTGCCAGTTTCCCTTTGCTGTCCTTGTAGGTCAGTTCGATGGCAACAGAACCAATCCAAGACACGTCAACGACGGTTATGAACCCATCTGGCAGAATGCCTTTGACAGTTGCACCACGTTTAAGTTCTTCGAGTCTGGCCATTAGGATTCTCGTTGTCTAATTTTGGAATGTTCATTTTCCGACGGAGAAGTGTTCGCGCCCCCGCTTCTCACCCACTCGTCGACTTCTTGCTGGTTGAATTTCCAAAGCCGACCGATCTTGTGGCCCGGCATCTGCCGTTCACTAATCCATTTGTAGACCGTATCCCGCTTGATACCGAGATGGTCAGCAATCTCATCTACTGAGAGCCATCGGTCTTGCATCATTCAACTCCAGTCATTGATGCCTTCATCGGTTGAATCCCAACAGCATCTTTCTTTTGATTGATCGGTGTCCTACGTTCCAGTCCTCGTAGCCTGCATCCCAATAAACCAAGACAAATATGTTTAAGATGTATCAGACGGATGTGCAATGTCAAGCGTTATGTCCTTTTATTTTACTGATTTGACCGAATTTAACCGAGTAAATCCTGCCGTGGCCAGCATGAGCCACTGAGAGGCCGAATGTCGGTTGAGAGCCGCTCTCCCACATAAAGCCAAGCCGGGAGCTAGACTCCCTTTGTCCGGACGGAGACCAAGACGCTATGGTAGAGGCAGGGACCGTCAGGGCGGAACATCTCCAACCGGTAAATGGTTAGAAGGCGGGTCTTGGGATCGCCGGATGTTTTTCATTCCTCCATTCAGGATGACCGTTCCTTCTTCTTCCAGTGGGCTATGTCTGGTTTAGGTTCCCCTGCTTCGTCGATCCTGAAATACTCCTCGGGATCCAGGATGTAGGGATCGACATACTCCTGAAAAGATCCTTCGGACACCCGGAAACATAATGGACAATGAAAGGATCTCGAATCGTCTCATCATGGCTAATCCTCGATGGCTGCTGTGAACGTTTTTTATGTCGGAAGGAATCCGGCCTCACCGGCCTTGATGTTTTAGACCCCGGATTTTCGATAGCATACGGGGCGATAAGTGTCAAAGAAGAAAGGGGATGCCAGAAATGGTATAACAATACGACAATGTACAAGGCGGCAATCACAAATCAAAGGAACTATCGTTCCATTCAGATTGTCTTTAGGGAGGGGGAAAGAGGGGTACTTGTTATAAGGGCGTTGAACGGAAAAAACAGGTAATTTTTGTAGTCAAAATAACTTATTGATTTAATTGGTGCGCCCAGGAGGATTCGAACCTCCGGCATTTGGATTCGTAGTCCAACGCTCTATCCAGCTGAGCTATGGGCGCGTTCGTTTTTGAATAAAAAAATGGCGGAGAGAGCGGGATTCGAACCC
>JAKPYU010000281.1 GCA_029568995.1 Candidatus Omnitrophota bacterium
TCGACCCCAGCCCGGCGAACGCGCTGGAATTCTGCCTCGGTTCGCTACAGGAGATGAGCGAGGGCGATATTTATGATACCGTAGACCGCTACAGCAAACAGAACGCGCTGGCCTACGTCCATTTTCGTAACGTGAAGGGAAAAGTTCCGAACTATTACGAGGTTTTTATCGACGAAGGGGATATCGATATGATCCGCGTCTTGCGGATATTGCATCGCAACGAATACGAGGGCGTGCTGATCCCCGATCACACCCCGCAGATGACCTGCGGCGCGCCGTGGCATACGGGAATGGCATTCGCCATCGGCTACATGCGCGCCGCCATAAACATCATCGAAACGGAAGAATAAGATACGAATCAACAGAATTGGTGTTTTATCTAAATAACTCACACAATACGATCCACCTGCCCCCTCTCCCCCTGGGCTGATCTTTACCCAGAAGTTTTCATGTGGGGTGGAGAGCGATATGCATGGAGAGGATTAATTGGAAATCTCTCCATCCCCGCCACAGGGTTCGAACCCCGGGCGGGCCATCTCCTCTTCGCCCCAGATGGCCTCCGATTCGGCCGATCCATTGCCGCACTTCCGCCACCGTCATTCGGGCTCCGAGCATCTGGCCAAAACGATGACGTACATAAATCCGTAAGGCTTCCTGTTCCGTTTCGTTCAGCACCTCGTCGGCGGCACAATCCGGCTGGCTTTCCGCCACATAGCGCAGCGTCAGGATCCGCAAGGCGGCCAGCAGATTGAGCGACAGCATCTTTTCTATCGCCTCCCGGCTACCGAACTGCCCTTGTTCCATCCGGCAACCGCTCTTCAGAATCAAATGCAATTCTTCCACCCGCCACCGGTGCCGATAGACTTGCACGATCTCCAGCACCTCTTCCCAACTCTCCACCGGCTCCGTGGTCAACAGCATCCATTCCAGCGGCTTGCCGTCTTTCGGAGGATTGGGTTCGGATACCCACACCGCGGAAACCGCCACCGGCACTTTCCCCTTTTGACGCGTCCGCGGGGGCTGCAACGTCACTTGCCCCCAGCGGATTTCCAGCAACGCGGTTCGCGCCGCCCGACCGGGTTTCGCTGGGATGGGTAGCGCGGTTTTCCCTCCCACCGGTTGCGCTTGCAGGGTTTCCCATAAATAGCCTTCCTGGCTCGCGACATTCCGGTTTCGCGACGCGCGCACCACCACGCCATGCCCGCAGGCGTATACCTTCTCGAACACTTCGAAGATATCTCCTTCCCGGTCCATCACATGAATGATGGCCGGAGAAGGCTCCTCCGCCAGGCCATGCGTTTCGATACTTTGTTGCGCCCGCTCGATCCC
This sequence comes from Candidatus Omnitrophota bacterium, assembly GCA_029568995.1. Classification (GTDB taxonomy): domain Bacteria; phylum Hinthialibacterota; class Hinthialibacteria; order Hinthialibacterales; family JAKPRU01; genus JAKPRU01. The sequence continues at coordinate 1,330 of JAKPYU010000281.1, forward strand.
TTCAATCCACTTATAACTTTCTTTCTCTTCGATGGGTTTCTGGCGTCGTTGGCTCCGTTTCCCCATCTCTTCGGGGTCGCGCGCCCAGAGCGATATTCCCACATAGCCCAGCGGACTGCCCCTCTCATCCAAGGCCAATGTCGTGTGCAGCAACAATCCTTGTCCCGGATTGGCTTGGGTGTGCAACGGCCCCATTCCTTCGATCGTCTGCCGGTGGCTGAAATCCAATTCCGTCGTGTCCTGCACGGCGAAGATTCTCTCCCGCCCCGCACATGCTTGGCCGCCGCTTTCTTCCAACGCATCCAGCAAATCCCGGCCGGCTATTTGCTCATTCTCCAACAAACGGTAGGCTCCCTTCGTCTCTTTCGGGCTGCCAAATCGTTGGCCGAAACTCACGCCCGGGGATTGAATGCAGGCTCTGGCCACTTGCTGTAATCGCTTCTCTCGCCTCGGATCTCCTAAATCGATATGGCCGAATACTGCATCCACCATCTTCTCGACGGGCTGAAGACCCAGCGACGATCCCACCGGTCTTCTTCCCTCTTCCTTTCGTTACCCCATTTGGTTTATCCGATTCCCCACCTCTTCTTGTTTAAGGAGAATCCGAGTTCGTTTCTTTCTTTTGGCATCTCTTTGCCCTCAACCTAGTTCAGTATATTTGCTACCCTATTCTAATCCCATTACTTCTGGGTAAAGATCAGCTCAGTGGGAGAGGGAATATTCGAGTTCACGGATCGGGAGAGAAACCCGACAATTCCAGACGGTCAGACTACTAGGGGAATGGTGGGCAACGCTTCGCTTTGGGCTCAGTCAACGGGCTTTCAAGGGCAGAAAGGACACTGTTCTTGGCATTCCCACCCTCACCCCGGCCCTCTCCCGGAGGGCGAGGGAGTTTGGTTGCTTCCTGGGAGACCGATCGCGGGCCTCTATCATTTGCCGCATTGAACGCGGTGTGGAAACATGAAACAATGGATTCTATCAAGGCGATTCTGCGAGTTTCTCCCTC
>JAKPYU010000588.1 GCA_029568995.1 Candidatus Omnitrophota bacterium
TTCCTTCCGATTGACCGTACATTTTCCTTCCCCGACGAAAATCACTGTTCCATCCGCTTGTTTTTGAGGTACTATCTTCGATTTGATAAGGACTTCATTCGTATTTTTGGGAGATAAGCGCGCGAGTTTTTCTTTGAATAGGAGTAGAATACCTGCATACAGGTTACGAACAGAAGAAATCATACGCTTTTCATCTGGATGATCGAAGTCTTCGATTCCAAGTTGGATGGATTTTATGGCATTATCCAACAATCGCATTCTATTATCTCCCGTCGTATCATGCGAATAGCTGACGATCCATGCCACCGGTGGACACGAGACGCCTACTGGTATAATTGTATCGCTTTTAGGGTGGATTGGGTGAGTGAATTCATCATACAAGAAATCACCCACCAATATTCCCCGATTCGGCCACGGGTATCTTGTCACTACCGCCCCCTACATTCCTGCTTCCGCCGGAATGACGGGAAGGGCAAGTGGACGGAGTGGACGGAATGGACAGCGTGGACAGGACCGGGTAAAGCCTGAACGTCACCCTGCGCCCATCGCATCGCGGCGCGTCGCTATCCTCGCCTTGTTGGATATGCATGTATCGTATGTACTTATACATATAAACTCGTGAGGTGTGCGGATGAGAACCACGTTGAATATCGACGACAGCCTGGTGGACCGGGCATCCAAACTGACGGGAATCAGCGAGAAGACGGCGCTGGTGAAACTCGGCCTGGAAGCGCTGATCGCGATGGAAAGCGCCAAACGGCTTGCGGCGCTGGGCGGAACCGAGAAACGGCTGAAACCAACACGAAGATGATTGTGCGAGCGCAAACGGGTACAACCTCCTTGCCCGTGGGTATAACCGGAGTTATACTATCCGTATGAAGACAGCCATTTCCATATCGGATGGGACTTTCCAGAAGGCGGAAGATCTCGCAGAACGGCTGGGCATGTCCCGAAGCGAGCTGTATTCCCGTGCCGTCGAGGCCTATCTCCACAGCCATTCCGCCGAGACGGTGACAGCGGCGCTGGATGAGGTGTACGCCGGGGAGGAAAGCGCCCTGGAACCGGGCACGGCACGGCTTCAATTCGCCTCGTTTCCAAAGGAAGAATGGTGATGGAACGGGGCCAGGTCTGGTGGGCTTCCCTGCCGGAGCCGAGCGGTTCGGAACCGGGCTACCGTCGCCCTGTGTTGATCATCCAGTCCGATGCCTTTACCCGGAGCCGCATTCAAACGGTGATCGCGCTTGTCCTGACTTCGAACCTGCGTCTGGCTGCCGCTCCCGGCAATGTGCTGCTCCCAGCGGCGGACACGGGGCTTCCCAAGGACTCTGTCGCCAACGTCTCCCAGGTTATCACACTGGACAAAAGTTCTCTTACGGAATTCGTCGGTCATGTAACTTCCGCACAACTGCGCCAGGTAGAAGACGGGCTTCGCCTTGTGCTTGGGCTATGAAACAGTGATCCTGGGGCGGATTTCCGAAGCCCATCGTGTGATCCATACGCCTGATATCTTGACATCAAGACGTTATGACGTCAAAATGTCTCGATCTTTGGAGACGATCTATGAATACGCCAACGAAACGTTCGACGATTTATTTCGATCCGGCGATTCATCACGCGCTTCGGCTCAAGTCGGTCCATGCCGGAAAGACTGTGTCCGAGCTGGTGAACGATGCGGTCCGTCTTGCGCTTTGTGAGGATGAGGAGGATCTCGCCGCGTTCCGGGAGCGGGCGCACGAGCCGGTGATGACGTTCGAGGAACTGCTGAAGGACCTCAAGGCGCATGGGAAGCTATAAACTTGCGTTCAAAGAATCCGTCGCAAAAGACCTTCGCGCTATTCCCAATAAGGATATCCAACGCATTCTGGAGCGGTTGACACAACTTACCGAGAATCCTCGCGGGCCAGGCTCCGAGAAGATTTCGGACCGGGAACGCTATCGTATCCGTCAGGGCGATTACCGCATTCTCTACGAGATCGCCGATGACGTCCTGATCGTTACGGTTGTGAAAATCGGCCATCGTCGGGATATCTATCGGAACCGCTGACGGCACCGCCCGGTGAGCGAATCTCCGAGTAGCAGGTCCCGCCCGACACCGCTTCTCACACCCTGACCTTTTCACCGTGCGAAAACATCACCCCACCCAACAAGGACCAATCCGTTGCCATCGCGTCCTTTGGATGGCAGAATAAGTCTATCAGAAGGAGGAAGGTCCGATGCTCAAATCCGTCGAAGCAATCATCGAGAAGGATGGGGAAGTCCGGCTTCAGGAACCGATCCGGTTGAGTACGCCCTGCCGAGCCATCGTGACGATTCTGGACGAACAATCCGATATGATCGCGGAGACGGCACTCTTGAGCGAGGCGGTTCTTTCTGAAGATTGGATCCGTCCGGAAGAGGAGGAAGCATGGTCTCACCTTCAGAAGGATCGGTAGTGCTGGTCCGATTTCCTTTTTCCGATCTTTCGGCGTCCAAACTTCGTCCTGCGTTGGTCCTTGCTTCTGTCAGCCGAGGGGATTGGATTCTTTGTCAAATAACCGGGAATTCCTATGCCGATCCGATGGCAATCGAAGTTTCCAACAACGATTTTGAGACCGGCTCTCTGCAACGGGTGAGCTATGTCAGGCCCGGCAAACTCTTCACAGCTAACAGTTCCCTGATGGAAACCGAAGTCGGCAGGCTCAAGGTCGCGGCATTCAAGAACGTCATCGCTGCGATCATCGAGATCCTTCGGAGGGCAGCGGCAACCCCGCATTCCGCTCAATCGTGAAACAATCACCCTTCCCCGCCCGACACCGGTCCCGATAGGCCGACCTCCTCCCCGTACGGAAGCGCAAGAGGCAATTTGGGTATCGTCGCATAGTTATTATGTCAGTCTGTTTGTCCTGTGAGGCGTGAGAAGGAATTTCGCCTGAAGACGGCGAAAATCTCGACGGCCTGCCGATTGCAGCTTGGCTTGAGGACGACAAAGCCGGTCAAGAAATGCTATGCGGGACTTGGCCTGCTGCTTTCTTGCAGAGTGTTGGGTGGACGACACAAACGCCAATTTGGGTTGACCGGAACCGGACGGCCCGATACTGTGTGAAGTTCCCATTTTATCAAGAAATCACGAGGAAACAGGATAATGGCTGTCAAGGCGGTACAGGTAATCTTTCCACAAAAGCTGGTCCAGGAACCGGTGATCTTCAATATTGCGAGAATATCGGGGGTGACCCCCGCGATCACATCGGCCAAAATCGACGAGTACTGCGCCGAATTTGTTCTTGACCTCCAGGGCAGCGAGGAACAAATCGAACACGCCATTCGTCTGTTCCAGGAAAAGGGGACCATTAAAATCCTGAGCGACCGCTGAGGGAACAACTGAGGACACAAGGAACTATGGAACTGCCGACACGATACGATCCTGCCGCCTCCCGCGAGCAGTGGTATGCCTTTTGGGAAAAGCACGACCTTTTTCATGCACGCCCGGATGAGGGGAAACCCTGTTACAGCATTGTCATTCCGCCTCCGAATGTCACCGGACGACTGCATATCGGGCACGCGCTGAACAACACACTTCAGGATGTCCTTTGCCGATGGCGCAGGATGGAAGGGGACACTGTGCTCTGGATGCCGGGCACGGACCACGCCGGAATTGCCACGCAGAACGTGGTCGAGAAGGCCCTTCAGGCGCAGGGAATCACCCGGCATGACCTGGGCCGGGAGAAGATGATCGAGCGGATCTGGCAATGGAAAGAAGAATACGGCGGCACGATCATCCGTCAGCTGCGATACATGGGTTGCTCCTGCGACTGGGCGCGGGAACGGTTCACCATGGACGAGGGCCTTTCGGCGGCGGTGCGCGAGGTGTTTGTCCGCCTTTATCACGAAGGATACATTTACCGGGATACATACCTGGTCAACTGGTGTCCCCGATGCCACACCGCCATCTCCGATGACGAGGTGGAATATATCGACGAGCAGGGAGCGTTCTATTACATCCGATACCCTTATGCCGATGGTTCGGGGCATTTGATCATTGCCACCACCCGCCCGGAGACCATGCTGGGCGATACGGCGGTTGCGGTTCACCCGGAAGACGACCGATACAAAGAGATCGCCGGGCGGGAAGTGATTCTTCCGCTTCTGAACCGGAGAATCCCCGTGATTGCAGACTCTTACGTGGATCGCGCATTCGGCACGGGCGCACTCAAAGTCACACCGGCGCACGATATCAACGACTTCGAAATCGGCAAACGTCATAACTTGCAGCGAGTGAACATCTTCAACAGCGATGCAACCGTGAATGAAAACGGCGGCCCGTACGCCGGGCTGGAACGGATCGAGGCCCGTCAGAAGGTTTTGGAGGATCTCAAGGCGCAGGGGTTGATCGAGAAGATCGAAAATCTGAGCCATCGTGTGGGGGTGTGTTATCGGTGCGAGACTCTGATCGAGCCATTCCTCTCCCTGCAATGGTTCGTGAAAATGAAACCGCTCATGGAGGAACCGATTCGGGCGGTTCGCGACGGGCGCACGGTGTTTATACCGAAAATGTGGGAAAACACCTTTTTCGGCTGGGTGGAGAATGTGCGGGACTGGTGTATCTCCCGCCAAATCTGGTGGGGACACCGTATTCCGGTCTGGAACTGCGCGGACTGTGGCAAAGAGACGGTTACCCTGAAAGACCCGGACACATGCACACATTGCGGCAGCTCGAACATCGAGCAAGACCCCGATGTGCTGGATACCTGGTTCTCCTCGGCGCTCTGGCCGTTCTCCACAATGGGGTGGCCCGAACAGACCCCGGAACTCGAGGCGTTCTATCCCACCAGTGTGCTGGTTACCGCGCACGACATCATCTATTTCTGGGTGGCCCGCATGATGATGATGGGGCTTCATGTCATGGGCGATGTGCCGTTTCATGAAGTCTATATCACGGCGCTGGTGCGCGATGCGCAGGGCCGCAAGATGTCCAAGTCTCTGGGCAATGCTATCGATCCGATTGATGTGATCGACCAGTACGGTGTCGATGCCATGCGGTTCACACTTTCCATCATGGCTGCCCAGGGCAGGAACATCAACCTGGCGGAAGAGCGCATTGAGGGGTATCGCAATTTCACGAATAAAATATGGAATGCCGCGCGGCTGATTCTTGCCACGGTCGATGAAAGCCAATTCGACGGGAAGGCGTTCCGGGATGCACGATTCGACCTCTCCTGGCCGGACCGATGGATTCTTTCGCGCTTGCAGCATGCCATTGATGCGACAGTCAAAGGGATGCGGGAATACAAATTCAACGACGCCGCTGAGGCGGTTTATCAATTCGTGTGGCATGAGTACTGCGACTGGTATCTTGAACTGATCAAACGTCGTCTTTACGGAGACGACCCGGCGGAAAGAGCGGCGGCCCAGCGAACCGCGCTAGCCGTTCTGGAGACTACACTGCGGCTCATGCACCCGTTTATGCCGTTCCTCACGGAAGAGATCTGGCAAATGCTTCGGAAGGTCGGTTGTACCGAACAGTCCGACATTCCCAGTATCATGGTTGCCGACTATCCCAAACCGGATTCCTCGCTGGTTGAGGAAAACCTGGAACAGGATGCCGACCGATTCCAGAAGATCCTCTATACGATTCGGAATATCCGGGGTGAATTGGGGATTGCCCCTTCCGTGCAGACCGATGTGGAATTCCTGATCCGGGATGGACAACAGGACGGATTTCTGCGTCGGTATTGGGCGGATATGCGTCCCCTGTGTAACCTGAATGAGGACCTGCGCGTTCTGAATGAATGGAAAGAGAATCCGGCTTCCTCATCCGGCCTGGTGGATGGAATCGAGATTCGTGTTGCCTGGCCGGAAGAGGTGCGGGAAAAAGAGTACGCGCGGCTGGAGAAACAATTGACCCGGCTGGAGCAGGACACCGAGCGCCGTCGGGCAAAATTGAGCAATGAGCAGTTTGTCGGCAAGGCCCCCGCACAGGTTGTCGAGAAGGAACGGACTGTCCTCGCCCAGGCGGAAGAGGAACTTGAACTGATTCGGCGCAAAGTGGCCTCGCTACGGACATGAAACCACCGGCTTCTGTCATAGGAATTGTCCTGGCAGGATGCATTTGCCTCAATTGCGGCAAGTCCAGTCAGGAAGGATTTGCCATCTATTTCACTGCAGGCGATATCTCAGCTCACGATGTGCAGAAAGCGGATCTCCGTGAATTGCCGCTTGATCCGTCACCCTTTCTTTCTGAGAAAGATATCATCTCTTACGATCCTGAAGATTATGCAATGGAATTGACCGAGGAGGCTTACCAACGTTTTAAGGAATTGCGACCGCCGGTG
>JAKPYU010000590.1 GCA_029568995.1 Candidatus Omnitrophota bacterium
CGGTTCCGCGCAAAAATATCCCAGTCTTTCAAACTGATAACGGCTTCCCGGCTCGGCCGCAGCCAGACTCGGTTCCATCCGGCATTGGGACAGGATTTCAAGCGACCCGGGATTCAGATGCTCCGTGAAATCCGCTCCGCCGGCATCGGGATTTTCTCTATTGAACAAGCGGTCATACAGCCTGACCTCGGCGGAAATGCTGTGCCGAGCCGAAACCCAGTGCAGGGTCCCCCGGACCTTTCTTCCGTCGGCGGTGGTTCCGCCCCGGCTCTGCGGGTCATAGACGCAGCGCAGCTCGACAATACCTCCGGCCTCGTTTTTGATCACATTCACGCAGGTGATGTAATAGGCGTAACGCAGCCGGACTTCCTGACCGGGTGCCAGCCGGAAGTACTTTTTCGGCGGATCTTCCATGAAGTCGTCCTGCTCGATGTAAAGTACGCGCGAAAAAGGAACCTGTCGGGTTCCCATGGAAGGATCCTCGGGGTTGTTGATCGCATCGAGCATCTCAACCCGGTCTTCCGGGTAATTTTCGATCACCACTCGAAGGGGATTCAGCACCGCCATGACCCGGGGAGCGATTTTGTTTAGATCCTCTCGGACGCAGTATTCCAGAAGGGCCAGGTCCACCACGCTGTCGCGCTTGGCCACCCCAATGCGTTCACAGAAATTGCGGATCGACCCGGGCGTGTAGCCGCGCCTTCTCATTCCGGATATGGTGGGCATTCTCGGATCATCCCAGCCGTTGACCAGACCCGATTGGACCAGTTTGAGCAGCTTGCGCTTGCTCATAATGGTGTAGCTGAGGTTCAGGCGGGCGAATTCGATCTGCTGCGGATGACATGGCACATCGAGCTGATCCAGGCACCAGTCGTACAGTGGCCGGTGGTCCTCAAACTCCAGGGTGCAGATGGAATGGGTAATGCCTTCAAGCGCATCGGAGATGCAATGGGCGTAATCGTACATCGGATAGATGCACCACCGGTTCCCGGTTCGATGGTGAGCCTCATGCTTGATGCGAAAGATCACCGGGTCGCGCAGGTTCAGATTCGCGGAAGCCATGTCGATCTTGGCGCGAAGCACGCACGCGCCTTCATCGATTTCACCGGCGCGCATGCGCTCGAAAAGCGCCAGGTTCTCCTCCACCGACCGGTTTCGAAAA
>JAKPYU010000603.1 GCA_029568995.1 Candidatus Omnitrophota bacterium
GGCTGGACAAAGCAGCAGGTCAAACGTGCCGCCCCCGGAGCGGAAGGCAATGTGCTGGACTACTACTCCAAAGAGAAACTGCAACACTATCTTGCCCGGTTCGATACGGCCTTTCAGTCCTATTCGGGGAAACCGGTTCGAGCGTTCTACAACGATTCCTTTGAGGTATACCGCGCGAACTGGACGGATAACTTTCTGGAAGAGTTCAGCAAGCGTCGTGGATACGACCTGAAAACAGAACTTCCCGCGCTACTCGGAAAGGATTTCCCAGACCGTGTAGCGCGGGTGCGCTGCGATTTCCGCGAGACTCTTTTTAATTTGTTATATGAAGAATTTACGCAACCGTGGGTGGAATGGTGTCACCAAAAGGGAAGCCTGACCCGTAACCAGGCCCACGGTTCTCCCGGCAATATCCTGGATCTGTACGCCGCTGCCGATATCCCCGAAACCGAGGGATTCGGACGGGAAGGCGTGGAGATCCTCGTTGCCAAGTTCGCTTCCTCTGCCGCGCATCTCTCCGGGAAACAGCGCACGTCCTCGGAGACCTGCACCTGGCTTGATGAGCATTTCCAGAGCTCTCTCGCGCGGGTCAAACAGGCGGTCGATCCGTATTTCCTGGCCGGGATCAACCACGTTTTTTATCACGGAATGGCCTATTCGCCGGAGAAGGCTGTCTTTCCCGGATGGCTTTACTATGCCTCTACCGATTTCGAGATGACGAACACGTTTTCCCGCGACTTGCCGCAGCTGAATGCCTATATCGCCCGCTGCCAGTCTTTCTTGCAGGCCGGAAAGCCGGACAACGATTTCCTTCTCTATTTCCCGATCTATGACTTATGGTCCAAGGACCTTGGCGCAATTGATTATCTTCAGTACTGCAGAGTCCACAACAGCAAGGATTGGCTGTGGACCAACCTGGAGCCGACTTACAAGACAGCCCAATGGCTCACGGAAAAGGGATTCTCGTTCGATTATGTTTCCGACCGCATGATGGCAGAATCGCTTCATGGCTCGCAAGATGGAATCGTCAACGGCGATCTGAATTATCGCGCGATTGTGGTCGCCGCCTGCGAGTACTTGCCGATTCCGACATTGGAATCTCTGATTCGCATCGCGCGCGAAGGCGGGACAGTCATCTTCATGGGAAATCCGCCCAGGGATGTGCCCGGCTTGGGGAACCTCGACAAACGGCGAGAAGAACTTCACTCCCTGTTGAGAGCAGTGTCTTACAAGGCGCTTCCTGACACCTCTATTCGAAAAGCCGATATCGGAACCGGATGTTTCCTTGCAGGCATGGATATGTCGGCGTTTGTGGGAAGATTCTTCTCTGATTCCCGCGAACCGGTGACGGACCTTGGCCTCTCGTTCATCCGGCGCGCTCATGAAGATTTTGTGGATTATTTCATTCTGAATCGGTCCGATCGGTCGTTTGACGGGTGGCTGCCGATCCGTACCAAAGCCGAATCGGTCGTTCTGTTCGATCCGCTTCGGGATACGAACGGGGTGGCCCGTGTCCGCCGTACCCAGGAGGGCACTACGGAAGTCCGGTTTCGGATGGAGCCGGGCGATTCGTTGATTCTCCGTGCCGTTTTCGGAGCCGTTTCGGGACCGGCTTGGCCGAATAAGACATTGGAAACGCCTATCCCTATTGCTGCCGGGCAGTGGGAGGTTGAGTTCCTCGACGGTGGCCCGCAAATTCCGAAACCGTGGACGACAAGTACATTGTATTCCTGGACGGAGAACGGGAATCCCATTGCGAGGGATTTCTCCGGCACGGCCCGATACCGCGTAACTTTCACTGCGCCGGACTTGAGCGCAGATGGCTGGATGCTGGACTTGGGTGAAGTGCATGAAAGCGCCCGTGTTGTGCTCAACGGAGAGCCGCTCGGTACGACATGGTGCAAGCCGTTCTCGCTGGATATCGGGGCCAAACTGCGACCCGGCAAAAATATCCTGGAGATCGAAGTCACCAACCTGATGGCGAATCGCATTGCCGCGATGGACCGGGCAAAAATCCCCTGGCGAACCTATTTCTTTGTGAATATCGACTACAAGGATTTCGACGCCTCCGCCTGGCCGCCGCTGCCTTCCGGGCTGATTGGCCCGGTGACGCTGATTCCGTATCGGTTGGAGAAGTGAGGAGGAGGGCGGGAGGGGGTGGAATGTACATGCTTTTGGAATCTTAGTAATTTGAGATATATTGTAGGTAACCGCAAGACGGTGGCTTGTTGAGGATTGAACCCGCCGGGACATCCCAACCGAAAAAATTCGGCATATCAAGCCGATGAATCAAGGAGCTGTGCATGGACAGGATAGGTCGATTGTTGATAACCGGATGCTGTATCGCGTTGCTGAGTTTCCCGCTGATTGCGGGGAGTGCCGATTTATGTGCGGACGAGAAGAAAGCGGGATTTGAATTGTTGTTTGACGGAGAGAAACTGGAAGGCTGGGTTATTCAGGGACTGGAGGGAGAAAAGCCCAGTATTGAAGATAAAATGCTGAAGATGGATGGCTGGGACTGGTGGGCCATCATCAGCAAGAAGAAGTTCCGGAATTTCACCCTGCGATGCGAAGTCCTGATCGAGAAGGACGGCAACACGGGGATTCTTTTCCATACGCCCGAAAAAGAGGTTTTCATTACCAGCCCGGAAATTCAGCTCTGTGATGATGCCGGTCAAGAGGCAAGCAAGAAGAGCTCCGGGGCGATTTTCAATGTCCTCGCACCCAAAAAGAACGCGATCAAGGCAGCCGGAGAATGGAATACCGTCGAGATTACCGTAAAAGACAACCATCTGACTGTTATCCTTAACGGCGAGACCGTGCAGGACACGGATATCGAGGGGCTTGAGGGGATCAAGCACAAACGTCAGGAAGGCGGAATCGCCTTTCAGCATAAGAGTTTCAAGCACAAGGCCTCATTTCGGAATATCCGTGTGAAGAGCCTGTAAGATCGGAAGCGAACGGTTGGCACACGGCCCCGGAGCGAAGACGTTCCGGGGCCGTTTTTTATTGACGGGAGTCACATTACCATCCGAACGGCGGGCAGGGTTACGGTTTCGCCTTCTCGCGGCAACGGGAACGGAACGTATTCGCCTTCCGGGGTGCATTGCATCCAGTAGAAGGAATCCGAATCCAGGGATTCGGAGAAATGAAAAACGACCTCGGCGGGATCGCCGCCTTCCGTGAGAGAGACCACTTCCGCTGTCATGCCGGTCATCGTTACGGTCTGTCCCACCTGCATGGGGTGGGAACGGGAACGAAGCAGCCGGACAAAGCGCGTGTTGAAGAATCCTCGTTCCGGACGCAAGAGAAGCGAATGGTCATCCACGCGTGTAATCTCTATCGGAGTTGCTCCCAAAGACAATAATTGGACACTTCGGGGCAGCGGTTCATTCGCCAGGGCGCGAATGGACTGAAGGTTCATCGAAAAGAAGAAACTTCCGGCATTCACGAACACCAGGTCTTTGGACTCAATCTTTGGGCCGAGGTCCATGCGACTTATCGGGAAGTCGATCAGGTATTTTGACATCGCAAGACTGATGGAACTCAACGGAAGAGCCAGCGGCGAAAGAACCAGGTGCAGAGCCACGAATCCGACTGCCAGGGATTTGACGAGAATCCTCTTGCCGCGATATTTGCATAACCACGGCGCGCGTTCCCGAACTGCCTCCAGAAACTGTGCAAGCAGTCCCATCCCGCCGAATCCCACAAACCAGAGAAGCCGCTCATGCGGATAAACCGCACAGATCGGAAGCAGAGCCAGTCCCATCCCAACCGTCCAGAACCGCGCCATTCGATCCCGCCGAATCACCGGAACCATCGCCACCGCCCAGACCGCCATGAAACAGATCCCCCAAAGCCACAGAGCACGAATCACGTTCTCCCGTAAGATGATGGTGATCCCCGGCTGCGGCCCGGCCCATTGACCGACAAACAGCAGCGGAACTCTCTGCAGAACGCCATTCAGGAATTGCCATGGCTCACTCCCGGGGTCCACGTAGTATTCCGATCCGAATGTTCCGTAGCCCAGGATGCGATAGAACGTTTGCCACAAGAGAAACAAAATCAAGTACGGAGAATAGGATCGCATTCTCTCCAGTAACGGCTTCTCCTCCAGGAAAAGAAAATAGGAAAGGAAATAGGCCAGGATACCCACAGCAAACTCGGCGGACAGCAGACCCGCGACAAAACAGATCGGTGCGAGAACCATTCCGGGCCGCCACTCATCCCGCCGCCATCGGTCATGAAAATAGAGGCTGAGGAATCCCCAGAAGGTTCCGATCATCGTATTCCGGTTTGCGATCCACCCCGCCGGGAAACCGTGTGCGTCATCCAGTGCGTATAACAACGCGGCCAAACCCGCCACCCAGGTTAGTCCAAGCAATCGACGATACAGAATCGCTGCCAGGGCCACCACACCACCAAACCAGAGCAGATTTTGCAGATGCATCAGGAATGCGGAATTCGGCCACAGGGAATAGTCGAGAATATGGGTAAGCACACTCAATGGGCGAAAGAATCTCAGGCGCAATCCCTCGAATGTCCACCAGGGCAGGAGACCCGCATCCATAAAGAGACGGTTCCTCTCCGGATCGCCATCCAGAAAAGAAAACATATCGAACTTGGAGAAAGATTCCCCCGGAATGCGCGTCTGCATACCCAACAGGAGGAATCGTTGGGAATAGTCATCCACATTCCAGCCGATTCGGAGAGATGGGGTGGTAAGAAGGATCGCAACGACTGCCAGAAACAGTGGCGAGGCCGGATGCCGGGACAGAAACAGGGGGAGGTTTGAGATACGCATTTGTCCGGACTCCCTACTGTTTCCGTGCGGCATGGTATGAATGGACTTTTTCCTGGGACCACATTAGAAGCGCACACCCCGCCAGCAGGACTGCCCCGGAAGTCCATTGGCCGAACGTCAGGACCTCGTGAAAGATGAAAAAAGAACCAACAGCGGTCAGGAAGGGGGAGAGAAGCTGGCAGCCGGTAGTGATCGCCACGCCGATCCGCGCAATGGCGATATAGAAGAAAACATGGGCAAACGCAATCCCTACCAGGGCAGACACCACAAGGAGAACATGCCGATCCTGGGTCATATCGAATAAGCGGGAAGGCTCTCCGAAAAGGGCCATCAGAACCACCGTGCCAACCGAGGTGTAAATCGAAATGATCGCGAAGGCGATCCTGGAATCCACGCCGGTCATTGCCCAGCGGACCGCGATTCCATACCACGAAAAGAAAACCCCGCAGAACAGAATGATGATGATCCCGACCAGCGTGGTTCCTCGTGGAATCTCCGGCCCCAGAAAGGTCATTCCCAGGAATCCCAGAAAACAAAACAGGAGTCCGGTCCAGAAGACCCCGGAGCCGAGCAATTTGGATTCGTCCCGAAAAACCAGAAACGAACAGAGAACGGCAAAAACACCGGATACCTTGGCCAGGAACGCCATCAATGCCGGTTCCAGAAAGTAGGGGGACCAGGCCCAGAGGGATTGAGCAGCCAGATTGAAGACTGTCGGTACAAGAGCGCGACGGAAATAGATCCCGTCCACCCTGCCCTGTCGGCTGAAATACAGCAGAGGCCCTAGCCAGAACAGCGCGGCAATCGGGTAGCGGACACCGTTCGCGGTCCAGGCGTCGATTTCATGAATGAAGGATCGCAGGAACAGAGGAACCGTGGACCAGCACAGAAGCGCCCCCAACGCTGCCCCGGAACCGGTCGCATCCCATCGAATCCGCTGTGATGGACTCACGGAGTACTCCCTGCTTGCACTGTGATCATCCGACTTCCATGTGACAGACTCTCTCCCGGAGAGGAGTCTGAATTATGGGCCTCTGATATGCGGATTACATCGTAGTTACCGTGGGGCGGGGAAGCAATGGAAGCGGCTCGCGGTCTCGGTCTTGCCGAGGCATTGGGCTTTTTGTAAGCTAAGCGGAAACCACGTGATGCAAGAATCCCGGAGGCGTACAATGGAGAATATCGCCAAAACTGATCATCCGGTGATGGATGTGATCAAACGTCGCTGGAGTCCGCGGGCGATTTCCAATCGTCCGGTGGAGCCGGAGAAGCTGCGGATTGTCCTGGAAGCCGCTCGGTGGGCGCCGTCCTGTTACAACAACCAGTCCTGGCGATTCCTGGTCGCTACGCGAGATGACCCTGTGGAATTCGAGCGGATGCTGGGATGCCTGGTGGAGCAGAATATTGTCTGGGCACGGTCTGCGCCTGTGTTGATGATCTGTGTCGCGCCCCTCAACCTGGAGTTCAACGGACAACCGAACCGTCATGCGTTTTTCGACGCCGGACTGGCCTCTGAAAACATGATCCTTCAGGCGGTGGATTTGGGCCTGTGCGTGCATCCCATGGCAGGTTTTTCTCCCGACAGGACGCGGGAGATTTATCATGTCCCGGAAGGATTCGAGCCGATTACCGCATTCGCCATCGGCTATCCCGGAGATCCTGAATCGCTGCCCGACAATCTCAAACAAATGGAACTCGCTCCGCGCACGCGCAGACCGATCCGCGAGTTCGTGTTCACTGGGGATTGGGGTCGGACGGCTCCGGTGGTTCAGGAATAGAGTCCGACTTGTACTCTCGGATGATTAATTGGCGGCTCATCCACGATTCTCGATCCGGTCTCTCACAAGAGACCAGGGAAAGCCTATATCCGGAGTCTTGTGATAGGCATCCAATCTCCGATCAATCTCCAGCTTCTCCTCGTCCGTGAGATCGACGCATTCAGGGACTTGGGCAATACTATCCCAAATATCCTGAGCAAGTTGGATGCGCTCCGAGACGATGAGACTGAGAATATCTTTTTCTGCGAACATATTCAACAACCTCCATCAAGCGCATGATACCTTTTCATGAGGAGTTCTTCTACCTCGAACTCGCCAACTCCCAAATCCCCCTATTTCAAGGGATTTCGCCACTTGACACCGGGAAAACGTGAGAAGTCAGTATCGGTGGACATCAGCTCGCAACCGTGTTCGATGGCCAGTGCGGCCAGATGTGCATCGGTCACAAGGTTTGCCACTGCCTGGCCCTCGATGAGCAGTCGCCTAAAGACGGCCCAATGTCGGGTGGTCGGATAAATGATGCGTGTGCAGGGCAGATCCAACCATCTTTGCACGCAGGAAAGCGCTTGATCGAGAGACAGCGGCTGCTCGAAAACGCGCGGATTCGTGCCGATACGGATGAACGCACCGAGAACGGTCCAACAAAGGCACACCGGTGAAGCGCTGGACAACTGGCAATCCCACCATTCGCGCGCCTTTGTGTGGCAAGGACTCAATTGGTCCTGGGCATACAAGAGGATATTCGCATCTACGAGGATCACCGGTGATTCTCCCCCTCGATCTGAGCCAGGAGTTCCTGGATGTTGTCCAGATTCATTCCGGGTTTCAGCCCCATCTTGTGGGGTCGAGTGT
This sequence comes from Candidatus Omnitrophota bacterium, assembly GCA_029568995.1. Lineage (GTDB taxonomy): Bacteria > Hinthialibacterota > Hinthialibacteria > Hinthialibacterales > JAKPRU01 > JAKPRU01. The sequence goes on from JAKPYU010000603.1 coordinate 7,435, forward strand.
GATAAGGCCGACTTCGTGGGGCAGTCTCAACCGCCTGCAATCCGAGGCGCAACGCTTCATTTACCACGCGGCGGAAGGGCGCATTGAGCTTTGCCGCAACCGCTTTCGCTTCGTCCAGAACATCGTCGTCTATGGTCAGTGTTGTTCTCATATTATCATCATAGCATCAGAAATCATGATGTCAAGGCATCAAATTGCCTACTGCCCGTCATGCCTCCGTCCTGAAGATCGGTTCGAGACCGACCGACCGGCGTTCGAGATCCGCCTGTTCCTCAACGGCTAACGGTGTGAATCGTTCCGCGATGTCCAGGGCGCGGAAGAAAAGATCCGCATGCCCCGGTGGAACCGCCGCCGTGATATTGTGTGACAGCGTCCAGCGCAACGCCAGTTCCTGCTCCACCGGATCGGTAATCGGCTCATACCAGCATTTCGGATGTCCCGTGCTGTCCGGCTTGTCCTTGGCACGAATGCAGCGGGCCAGGGCCTTCAGCGCAAGACAGGCTATTCCTTTTTCTTCCGCTTTCCGAAGGATTCTCGATCCGAAATGCCCTTGATAATACGCAACGTAGTTCAGTGGAAACAATACGCTATCGAAATCGAAAGCGTTCATTACTCGTTCCGCGGCCTCCTCGGAATGCACCGAAAATCCAATGTACCGGATCTGCCCCTTTTCTCTTGCTTCGACGAATGCTTCCAGAGCGCCATTCGACCCCGTAACACGCTCTACATCCTCGATAGTTGTCAGCCCGTGGAGTTGATACAAATCAATATGGTCCGTGCGGAGGACTTTCAGCGAGTTGTGTAGTTCCTTTATCGCGCCGTCCTTGCCGCGTTCGCCGGTCTTGCAGGCAAGAAAGACACCTTTTCGATACGGCTCCAGTGCAGGCCCCAACCGGTCCTGCGCGTTCCCGTAGCTGGGGGCGACATCGAAATAGTTGACGCCTCGTTCCACAGCCTGTGCAACCCACCGATTCGCATCCGATTGTTCCTCATTCATCACGGCAATCGCTCCGAATCCCACCAGCGAAAGTTCTTCTCCGGTTTGACCGAAGGGACGTTTCTGTACTGTTCCGGCCATTGTGTTGCACTCCATTCGTCTCTGTTGAAAACTACAACCGGCCAGGCCGGTCGCCGATCCAAGCAACGGAATCGTGGCGCTCTGCAGAAATGCCCGGCGTTTCATCGGTCACATTCCTGCCAGAATCGTTTGTAGTTTTTCGATATATCGCGGCACATCGGCGATGGGATCGTTAGCGCCTTCATATTCCAGCGCGACATATCCGCGATAACCGCCATCGGCCAGGATTCCGAGAATGCGTTTGAAGTCCGCCTCGGTTTTCTGGCCGCCCTGCGGCTGAATGTGAACCTTCACCTGAACTGTCATGGTATACGGGAGCACCTTCGCCATTTCCGCGTACGGATCGGCGGTATGGAAATTCCCCGTATCGAGGTTTACTCCAAACCAATCCGATTCGACTTTGTCGATAATGGCTAACATGCTTTCGGCGTCGGGGACAATGCCGCCGTGATTTTCCAGTGCAAGGAAGACTCCTCGTGTTGCCGCATACGCGCACGCTTCCTGCGTGGCTTCGATGGCATTTTTCCGTGCTTGCTCCAGGGTCATGTCCGATCCCTTGGGGATGCCACCGGCGAAGATTCGAATGGTCGGCGCTCCCAGAAGGGCCGCATGGTCGATCCAATTCTTTACGTGTAAAATCTCTTTCTCCCGTTCGGGACCGGGATTATGGGTAAACGTATTCCCCACGGCGGTCCCGGAAATATCTAATCCCAGCAGAAAGGCACGACGTTTGTAGTCGATGATCCATTCATCGGTGAGAGGATTCGGGAAATAATAAGAGGTCGGTTCGGCTCCATCCAACCCCATTGTGGCACAGACCTCCAGGAACTCGTGCATAGTCATGATTCCGCTTTTGAAATGATCTCGATAGGAATAGGCGGCGCAGCTGAGTTTCATGCGTGGACCTTTCAAACCGTGCTGAATGGGAGGTATGGCCTGGGCTGTCTGCGAACTCATCCCAAGCGTGGAAACTGCCAAGGTTGCGGCGACACTGCTCTGAATGAATTCTCTGCGGGAAGATGAAAATGGCATGGTCGATTCCTTTCCTCTGGTTCCAATTTGTCCGACCTTTCAGACTTGTCTTATTCTACACCACCCCGGCAGTGCGACGAAGATGAATGGAGAAGCAGCCGGTGAGATTGTTCGGAGTCAATGAAAAAGACCTTGCCGTTGACCCAAGCCGAGGCCGGTGAGAGACTCCTATAATTCGGTTGCGTTGAAAGTGCGCCGAATCAGCCAATTTGAGCAATCAAGGTTGCGAATGGAGGTTCATTCAAATGCGCAGCGATGTGATGAAATCCGGCCCGGAAAAAGGGCCTCATCGGTCCTTATGGTTGGCGACAGGATTGGCTCGAAAGGATCTTGACAAGCCCATTATCGGGATTGCGAACTCCTACAATGAGATCATCCCCGGTCATGTCGATCTGAACAAAATCTCGGCAGCAGTCAAGCGCGGGATTCTGATGGCCGGTGGGACGCCGGTCGAATTCGGAACGATCGGGGTCTGTGATGGGATCGCGATGAACCACCTGGGGATGCGGTATTCCCTTGTGAGCCGCGAGGTGATCGCCGATTCCTTGGAGATCATGGCCCAGGGCCATCCATTCGACGGCATTGTCCTTGTGTCGAACTGCGACAAGATTACTCCGGGCATGATCATGGCGGCGTTGCGGCTGAACATCCCGTCCATTCTGATCACCGGCGGGCCGATGCTGGCGGGATTCGATCTGGGGCTTTTCCGAGGCAAGTATCCGGGAATGGGGGATGCGACGATTGACCTGAATACACTATTTGGCCGAATCGCTGCCGTGAAATCCGGCAAGATCCCCGAAGAGGTCTATGAGGATAGCTGCCGGTCTGCCTGTCCGGGCGCCGGTTCTTGTGCCGGTATGTTCACGGCGAACACGATGAGTTGTCTTTCAGAGCCTCTGGGGATTGCCCTGCCTGGAAACGGAACCATTCCCGCTGTCCATGCCGACCGTATCCGTCTCGCTCAGGCTGCCGGAGAACAGATTATGGAACTGGTAAAGAAAGGGATCACGCCGCGCCAGATCATGACACGCGAGGCGTTTGAAAATGCGATTGCCCTGGATATGGCGTTCGGTGGTTCCACGAACACCGCGCTGCACCTTCCGGCGCTGGCTTATGAGGCCGGTTTGTCCCTCGCCCTGTCGGAATTCAACGAAATCGGTGCGCAGACTCCGCATATCTGCAATATGGCTCCGGGCGGTCCCTGGCATCTGGAGGATCTGCACCGGGTCGGTGGCGTCTCGGTGATTCTCAAGGAATTGAAGAAAGGAAAACTCATTGATGGCGGCACATTGACGGCTACCGGAAAGACCCTGGCGGAAAACCTGGTGTGCGCGCCCGACTGCGACGGAACGGTCGTATGCAGTCTGGATAAGCCGGTTCATGCGACCGGGGGTCTGTGCTGTTTGTATGGCAATCTCGCCCCCGATGGGAGCATTGTGAAAGCCTCCGCCGTGCTGCCCGAAATGTTGAAACACTCCGGTCCCGCGCGGATATTCAATTCCGAAAGCGAAGCCTGCGAGGCAATTCTCGGTAACCGAATCAAGGCTGGCGCGGTTGTTGTCATTCGTTATGAGGGTCCCAAGGGCGGCCCCGGAATGCCCGAAATGCTTACCCCCACCTCCGTTGTGAAGGGAATGGGAATGGCCGATAAAGTCGCCCTGATTACGGATGGTCGATTTTCGGGTGCAACGACAGGGGCCTCTATCGGGCACATCTCTCCCGAAGCCATGGAAGGCGGACCGATCGGCCTCTTGGAAGAAGGGGATATCATCGACATCGACATCCCCAACCGGTCGCTCAATGTTCGGCTTTCGGAAGAGGAAATACAGCGACGGCGAGTCGCCTGGAAACGCCCCGAAGCGAAAATCAAAGTCGGCGTTATGCTTCGTTATGCCGAGTCGGTTTCCTCCGCAGCCGATGGCGCCGTGCTGAAACAGAGAGGCTGAGGGGATCTAGCCAGGACAGTGGATCCTGAGAAATCTGCCGTCTTGGATGAGATTTCTCCCTTCGGTCGAAATGACAGGCTTATTGTCATTCCGAACGAATGTGAGGAATCTCGGCAAAGTCTGAGATCGCCACGTCGCCGCCCATCGACAGGCACGGAGGCCTATCCTACCAGTAGGTCAGACGTCTCTGCCTGGCAGCTACCCAGTAGGTCAGGCATCTCTGCCTGACAAAGAAGGGCGGGAAACACGCTTTCTTCACCAATTCACCGGCCCTGCCGGAGCCGCGCTCGCAAGAAAGTAGTGCTCAGTGGATGTCGAGGAGTCCTGCTATATCCGGTCAACCCCCTCCTAATCTTGGGGAAGGAACTTCTCTCCTTGGCGTCTGTGAAAAGGCGACGGGCAACACACAGGGTATTTTTGAACAAGGCGATTCCCGAACCGCGCTTCTCCTGGCGACTGCGGCCTTTGTTCTGTTCTGGTTTTTCCGTGCCGTAGAAATGACCGGCGGCGACAGCGACCAGTGGTTCCGTGAAATCGAAGGCGGGATCTGGCTGCGCAAGCGGCAGATGCTCTCCTTCGGCACGATGCAATTGACTTACACGGTCACCCACTGGCTGTGGGGTTGGGACGGGCGCTGGGCGATCAACCTGGTCTCCTGCCTGGCCGGGTTTGCCTTTGTGTATTGGACGTGGCGTTTGGTGGGGGCGGGGAATGGCCGATGGATGGCCCTGGGGCTGATCGGTTCATGCGGATTCATGCAATTGTTTTATGGGCATATTGAGACGTATGCCATGCCCATGGCCTGTTTGATGCTGTTGTTTCTGACCTGTCGACGTTACTTGGCGGGACAAGTCCGCGCCATTACGGTTGCGGCAGTGTTTTCGCTGGGCATTTTCTTTCACTTGATCTTCTGGTTTCTTCTCCCGATCTTCATTCCGTTACTCTTGCAGAGTCGTCATCGAAGACGGGACGCCCTCCAATTCGCCATGGGACTGGCCCCGGCCATTCTGCTGACTCTGGTCCTGTTCCGATCTGATCTCGGTAATGGCGAAATGGTGGGAGACCGGTTCATGTCCCTCTTCCACATCCCGGAAGACGTGAAGCCGGGAAGTGTCAAGAAGCGATATGCTCTATTCTCGTTCAGCCATGGCTATGACTGGCTGTGGTTTGCCTGGAATAGCTCGCATCTCACGGCCCTGATTGTGTTGGCGGGAGTGGTTTTTCGGAAGATTCAGCGAAGCCTCTGGTCCATGACGGTGACTCTATCGCTGGTTTGTTTCTTGATATTTACATTTATCTGGCATCCCGATCGCGGGCGAATGGACTGGGACCTGTTCAGTTTTACCGGGCTGCCGATGGCGTTTCTGGCCGTCGATATTCTGGAGAATTGGCGGGTGCGATGGGGCCGGTTTGCGGCTTGGCTGCTGATCTGCATCTCGGCGTTTTTGCTCGGAGGGAAAGTGGCGGATGCGGCTCGACTCGGTCATCGGGGAGAAGGAACGATTCTGATTCACCTGCCGGATTCGCTTGACGAGAATCTGTGGAGCATCGTCCTGGATGGATACGCAAAAACTACCGAGATTGGCCATGTTCTGGAGGGTTCTCACGAGGTGTCTGTTTACTATCGGCAGAATGGCGAAGTTGTGAAGCATTCGGAGAAGATTGAAGTCGAACCCGGAGGAGTATACGAGGTTCGAGTGCCGCAAGACGATTCGGCAGCAGAAGAACAGTGAATTCTCACGGGAGTGCCTGGGGGCTTCGGATATCCGCGTGAAGATCGTAAATCCCGCCGGAACTGAAGAAGGCAATCGTCTCATCGCGGACATGAACGCGCTGTCCGTTTAAGATTGCCTCATCCACAACGCAATCGGCAGGCAGTCGCAGATGGAGATGGACCTGGATGGGGCGGTTCAGTTCGGGAATGGTGATCGAGCCAAAAAGGGTATCCCAGGAAAGCCGCTGCAAATAGAACGAGATCACACCGAACTGGGAGGGCGCATCGGCGATGGAGACCGTGCAGCCGGGATTCAGCCAGGAACGATGAATGCCCGCCGCCAGATGCAGCTTGTTCTTCTGTTCCCAAAGCAGACTCTGTCGAAAGAGAAGGATATATCCCGCCGCCGTTTCCGCATCCGGCATCTCTCCGTAGCCCAGCCGTGTGTCCGGGGCGACCTGTTCCGGCCAGGTCTTGGTTCGCTGGGCGTGATTGAGAAGCGCGTATAGGACCTCCGGTGACCGATCCCATCGTTCGAGAGTCATGAAGCTTCCGGCAACATCCGAACAACGAGACAGGTCAATGCTTTCCGGTCGCGAACCGGGAGCGATGAAAAGATCTTCCTGTTTCTTCTTATCGAGCCAATTCAGAGTGGAGACCAATTCGGGCAGGTCCGAAAAGGTATCCAGGGGATAGATCGCATTGAGATTATCCAGGACTCCGGTGGCATCCGTTGTGTCGGGCGACGCTGGAAGAAATCCTTCCCCGCTTACAAAGACTTTTCGAATCGACCGGGAGAGGTCGGCACGGTAGCGGCGATACCGAAGTTCCCACCGACGTGCGTCTTCCGTCTCGCCAATCCGTGCAGCGATTTCCATCCCCAGATTCAGGGCCTGGATGGCCCAGAAATCATGGCTGTAATGGTATTCCTCAGACGCATTCCGAATGGCCGGTCTTCCAGGGAGCAGACCGAACCTGGAATCATTTCGGCGCAGAGAGGAGTAGAATCGCTCCTTCTCCTTTTCCCGATTCTGATCAATCCATTCGCAGGTCTTGGAGACGGTGGGATATACGGAACGCAGATATTGATCGCTTCTGCTGAGCGTTCCCTCCAGCCAGAGCGCCCAAATCGCTTGTCCTGCACTTTCCCAGCCCGGTTCCGCATCGATCCACCCTCCACTGGGATCCTGGCGATTCCGAAGCGCCTCCAGGCATTCCCGAGCGGCCCATCCATACCCCGAAAGGCTTAAAGCCGCACTGATATAAGCCTGTTCCCGAATGGAGGCAGAATGTTTTGCCTTTGCTTCTTCTCCGGACAGACAATCCCGCAGAAGGAATAATTGGGCGAGGCAGGATCGATAACAGTCCACAACAGCCCGATCGGGAACCGCAATATCGACGCCCTGGTCAAGAAGGAGATGCCAACTCGATCGAACCTGATCGAGAAGTCCCCTGGGATCAAGTTGGGTGAAATCCACATTGTTGGGATTCTCCCATGGAACAAACAGTGTGACCGACCCACGGCCCGCCGGAGGAATGAACAGCCTCAAGACGCCATCCGATCCCCCGGATTCTATCACCGAAAGATTCCCACATGCGACCTGGTATAAAGCCGAGACCCCATTCTTGCCGGTGATTAAGGTAGTACCCAGCTCTTCCACCTCCGGCTGGCCTTCAAAAACCCAGATTGCATTCATGAACGCTTCCTGGTGAGGACTTCTCTCATTTGCGGAGCAAACGATGTCCACCCAATTGTCCGCGTTCATGTCCCGTGCAAGAAACTGCACTGTGACCGGCTTGTCTTTTCCGGATATCTCCACCGGGTCGATTTTGACAGGATGGTCGCCTTCCACCAGGAGATCGAGCAGACGATTCCCCGGTTCTTTCCAATACCCCTCGCATAGGCCGATCACGACGGTATAGATCCGGTTTGGTTTACATGGGAAGCGATAATGAATCGGCCTGCCGTACCAACCGATGGCTGCATCGTAGAATGCCGGATTCAATCCATCGGGAGCGGCACTCCATTTGGGTAGCACACCGTGCCATCCGATCCGTCCCAGGGTTGGCCTCTGAGATTCCACGGAGAATTCGGAAACTGATATGGCCGAATCTTTCATCAAGTAAGCCCGAGCGACATTGGGACTTTCCAAGATCAATCCACGTTGCGTCAATCTTGCATTTCCCAATCCGAACCGGACTGAACAGAATACCTCTTGCGCCGTAGGTTTAGGATTGAGAATCTCCACCTGCAAGACATCGCACGGTCCTGCGAAGGTTTCCGCCGAGAAGGCGGTCTTGCGGATCTGCAGCTCCTTGCAAGTGCCACGTGTGCGAACGATGGGCAGGAAATCCTCCTCCAGGTCC
>JAKPYU010000614.1 GCA_029568995.1 Candidatus Omnitrophota bacterium
CTTGATCTGCGTATGCGTTCCGGATGCAATACAATCTTGAATCCTGACGAATTCCTCATTAAGAATTTCGAGTGCGGATTGATCGTCGACAGCGATAGCCAGAAATAGGTTTCGGATATCTTCAAAGAAATCGGCGATCACCAGCGCTTTCCAGACGAGGCGAACGAAATCCGAACCGAGTTCGTCGAATCCCTGGTTATCATCCAGGGAAAGAATGGCGACGTCCCGCAGGCGGTGTTTTCGGATGTAACGATCCAGGGCGACGGTATATTGGCCCTGTCGGCAGGGGCCGTGGGATTTTGGCATGAAGAACAGGAGGGCCTCATCTGCCCGGCGCTTTTCAATTTCGCTCAGAAGCGCGCCGGTTGTGAGTTGATATGGAAGACATTCCTTACACGTTCCGCACTCTCTTCCTCTCTTGTGTTCCTGGATTCCCGTATGGGCCACATCGGCGCGGATGCCAAACCGACGGAGAGATGCGGCCAGGCCCGCCGAATTAAACTCTCCCATTTCAGGCACGACGATACGGATTCGTGGGTCCGTAATGGAGAGGATTTGTCCGTCCGATGTTCGGATTCTCGGGGTAATGCCATCCGAAATAATGGAGGCGGGAAGATAATGATCTGCTTTGGGTACATGTGCGGTGCGGCTGTGAATCCGGCGGTAGCCGTTCACGATGTCCAGGAAGGCCTCGATTCTTGTGTCAATGCCGACATCCGCCGTATGGCTGTCCAGTTCCAGCGTCAGGGAAGGTTTGTCGCCCATCAGGTCGCGGAAATAGCCGAGAATAAAGGCGTCCGGTCCGCAACTGAAATTCGTAATGAACACGCCGAATAGTTGAGGGTGTCTATGGACAAAATTCGCCGCGCGGAGAATATCATGAGCAACACCCCAGTAAATATCGGGAACGGGTGGTTCATGCTGGCAGGGCAGGGAATCGAAGGGGATGACATGAATCCCCTGCGAAGCGAACTTATGCGGAATTCCCATATTCAGCAATGGAGTAAAGGCATTGTACTGTCTGCCGAACAGAACGACGGCAAACTGCGATGGGTTCGATTCCACCTCCGCAAGGGCCGCCACGCCGGATTCAATGAGGGCATTTGAGTAGGA
>JAKPYU010000622.1 GCA_029568995.1 Candidatus Omnitrophota bacterium
AATCGTTCTTGTCCAGATCGGGCATGTCGATGCGGTTCAATCGGAAGCCCAATTTGCCGGTGGTGCGATAGTTGGCAAGGATGCATTCCATGACGGGCAAATCCCAGCGGTCGGAGTTCGACAGAGCCGCCACGGCAAGAGTTCCAAGTAACAGGCGGGCGTTGTCATCCCCATAGTTCGCGATCTCCCAGGGCGTATCGCCGACGCCCCACGCAATCAGGCCATAGGCGGAGTGGTTCGGATCGCCTCTGCCGCCCCGCCGGGCGCGCGATTCGAATAAATAATGATCCAGGATATTCCGAGCGATGGAGAGTTTCTCGCCGTCGCGCTGGATCTCTCCTCCGAATGCCAGCGCCATGGCGGATTCCCCGTTGCAGTCGCCCCGGATCACCCGGCTCATTTCCTGGGTTCCAGCCTGGCAGATCCCGGCGCTGTATCCCTCACAGATTCCCCTGGAACCGTCCCGTCCGCCGTTCGCATTTGGCACGATCAGATTCGATTGGATAAACCAGTTGACGCCTCGATAAAAAGCCTTCTTTTCCGCATCCCCGAACAGGATCGTGTTCTTGTCGTGGGCGGGATGTACGGTCGGGGTCCAATCCAGGTCCGTCACAGGTGATCCCGGTTGAAGCCAGGCCAGTATGCCTTCCCAGATCGTTTGCCAATCCTCTTTCGGGGCATAACGCCCGGTGATGAAATGGCTCAACTTGGTCGTGGCAACCAGGGCCGGAATATCCGGCATTTCAAACAGAACCGGATAAACCTCCTGCGGTAGTCCGAATACCGCCGTATCGAATCCCGCGACTCGCGCGAGAACAATGGATGGATTCTGCGCTTCCACGGGAACAAAGCGGCAACCATGAATGGCAAGAATCCGCAGCCTTTCCAGCTTGTCACCGAAGAAGTCCGACGAAATCACGGCTCGCTCCCATTTGGTTTCACGCGGGGGAAGAATAGAGACTCCCGGAATATCTCCCGGATATTCCACGTAGAGCCGCAGACTTTTTGACTTGACTTGTTTCAGGGTCGCCGGAGTCAGCGAGGTTGTCTTTTCGGGATAACTGTCCGCAAGAAGGAGAATCCCCGCGCCCTTCGGGGCGATGTCGAGCGCCTGTTCGATGGTATCGGCGCGGCGGAATGTGCCTTGCGTGTTTTCGGCAAGAAGGTGAAACAGATCATTGCCCGGTTCACAACAGAAGACATAAGAGGGGGACTTGGATTCGGCGGTAGACCCCGTGGGGGATAACGAGCACAAGGAGATTGCCAGGAGCAGGAGGATTTGGGAGAAGGATGGAGAGGGTTTCATGAGTGAATCTCCTGGATATTCGTGTTTTTCTCCCTCACCCCAACCCTCTCCCGGCGGGAGAGGGAGAAGAGTTCGGATGCCGGGTTCCGGCTTCTACCGGAATGACGGAACATGGAGCGTAGGGACGATTCATGAATTGCCCCTGCCATATGGACGTCACATATTGGCATGTCTCCAATGTGGTTTCAAAGAACACCTCCATTGAGCCTACCAGGATTTTCATGGATAGTTGAACAAATGAATTCGGACAATGGGAGAGAACGAGATGCACGATATAGAAAGGCACAGGAATCCAATCGCGAAAAGGTCTGTCTGCTCCCTGATTGCGTTCTTGTTGGTGGGATGGACGGTTTCCCCAACCGTCTTCGTTTCGGCGGAAGACACAGCGACGGAATGGAAGGCGGGGGTTGCCACGGTGACGATTACACCGGAACAGCCGATGTGGATGGCCGGATACGCCGCGCGCAACAAACCCTCGGAAGGGAAAGTCCACGATCTTCACGCCAAGGCGCTGGCTTTGGAGGATGCCCAGGGAACACGCCTGGTGATTGTCACGATGGACCTGTTG
>JAKPYU010000625.1 GCA_029568995.1 Candidatus Omnitrophota bacterium
CGAAAAATCCGCCGTGTACTCGCGTTCAGAGGACGGATGCAGGTTCCGCCGCAAAGTGCATGGGAAGTACAGATTCAGGGTCTTTTATCTACAGAAGATCGCGCTTTCATGACATCGCGCATTCTCCGGGTGGCTTTGGGAGAGGAGGACGCACGGTCAGTTTTCTGCTGAGTTTCCTGCTCCTGGATTTGTTGAACTTAAAGTTAACTGAGTGACCTCCAATGTAATTTTCTTATTGACAAATGCCTCATTTTGTTTATTATAGAACCGCTGTATATATAGGCAATCCAGGGAGTACCGGTGGATCGGGATTTTGTGGGGAAAAGGGGTTGTGGCGATACTTGGCGGGATGGACTGTAGGAGGAGAATTTCTATCTGCCTGTAAAATCTCATTTTGTGATGCCGATAATAGATTGAGTGTGAAGATATACTGCGTAGTGGCGTGTTGTGAGGGGAGTTTATTGCTAGAATACGTATGAACTCCTTATCATTTGCAGTGACATCCGTATGGGGCTGAGGGCAATCCTTGCAGGAGAAACCCAGGGATGCTGAATCCGTTCTCACGAGATCGACCGCTGGACTCAGGTCGGGCGGACCGTTTGTCTCAGACGCTCTGGGGCAAATGGGGCGAGGACAAGCAATGGGAAGCCCTCGATGCCATTTCTACGCCCAGCGTGGGGCGATGGGGCCAGCGATTGCTGATCTGGCAGCTCGGGAATGAGAACCGTGAGATGCGGGAACGGGCCTGGGAAGTGCTGGATCGTTCAGAGGTTGGTTTTGACATACTGGTTTCCGAGTTGCGTTGTCCCATGTGGCAGGTCCGGGCCGGTGTGATTCGTCTGATTGCGAAGACCGGTCGATTGGATATTGTGCATCTGCTGGTGGCAGGTCTGGAGGATTACCACCAATCCGTTATTGATGAAACCCGTCGATGCCTGGACCGTGTGATCGCGGACGCGATTGAGGCGAACAAGCAGGGGGATGTCGCGGGCACGGAAATCGAGAAGGCTATGCGGGTTCTTTCCGAGCCTTTGTATGCCTCTCGTCGTTCTCCCCGTTTCCAGGCTGTTGAGTTTTTTATCAAGTGTGCGCCGCTTGACGAAGATCGATTCTGGAACATCTATCTCTCCCTGGAACTGGCTCAGTACACCGTTCTCCACGAGGAATTCGTCCGTCTGCGCAAAGACGGAGCGCTGGAGATTCTTTACCGGGGATTGCTGCAGCTGGATGAAGGAATTCTGGAGCGACTGACGCAATTCATTGCGCACGCGGTTCGGAACAGCGGGGATGATGTGAACTATCACCTGGATGCCCTGCGTCGCATGGAACGGGAGGATTTCGTTCGGGTTGCGTTTGTGATGCAGCATTACAAGATCCTGGTGGAGTTCCAGGGATTGATCAAGCACATGAGTCCGCCGGAGCGGATTGTTCTGTTTGACCTGCTGGAAGCGGTCGGCGCGGAGCAGAACCTGGCCTTTCTGCATCGGTGCCTGGAGCTGGACGATTCCCGGATTCGGATTCGTGTGTTGAAAATCATGGGGGAGAGCGAGACTCTTCCGCTGCAGAAGGAAGTGTTTCAGTTCCTGACTGAGACGGATGAGCAGGTTTTGCTGGCGACCTTACGCTATATCCGCAAGAAGGGCGACCTGGCGGTTCTGGACAAGATCGGCCATTTAACCCGCAGCAAACGGCCCAAGGTCCGGCGCGGCGTGATGACCACGATCTATGTGATTCTTCGGGACAACCTGCTGCGTGATTTCGACAACATTCCCGGATTCAAACGGGAGAAGATCATCATGCAGCTGGTGAAGATGAAGCCGGACTTCTTTGATGAGATCTCCTATCTCGGGTCCTCCTCGGATGAACGGGACCGAATCAAATATATCAAGATTCTTTATTCGCGCGATTTGCTGGGCGCGCTGGGGGAATTTCAGAGACTTTCGCGCGATCCGAATCCGAAAGTGCGAGCGACGGCCATTATGGGCTACCGTCGGATTGAGGACGGGAAGGAGCGTTTTGGCCTGTTAGAGGGATTTTACGAGGATCCCGATCCCCGGGTCCGCGCGAATGCGGTCGAGCTTCTTCCGGAGAAAAGCGGTTCCGAGAGGATGCTGAAGATTCTGAAACGATCGGCGAAAAGCGAATTCAACCGAGAGCGAGCGAATGCATTGCAGAAGTTGATTTCCTGGGGACATAAGGAGTATGAGAACGACCTGATCAGCATGCTGGAGGAGCCGGATGAGTGGAAGAAGGCGAGCGCGTTGTGGGTAGTCGCCAACACGGACACTCCCGACCTGGTTCCTTACCTGCGTCGAGCGGCGAACGATCCGCGCGGGCCGGTGCGTCAGATGGCCGTGCGCGGGATCGGCAAGAAAGGGACGGAAGAGGATATCCGTGCCCTGATGCCGTTCTTGCAGGATCCCGAGCGGAGGGTTCGGATCGCCGCGCAGGAAGCGCTTCGCAGCCGTCTGAAGATGTCGTTTGAGATTGCGTGATTCCTGCCTGAGTGCGTTGAGACACAATCCCCCATTTATTCGAAAACCCCCGATGGACAGACACAAATAGATTAAGAAACGAAACCACGAAGACACAAAGGCACGAAGAACGTGAATTTGCCAAGAGTGGGAGCGGAATACCCCCCTCAATCCCCCCGTAAACGGGGGGAAGATTTCTTGCTCCCTCCCCGTTTACGGGGAGGGCTGGGGAGGGGGTTCTGCTCGTTGACGGGGAGGGTCAGGGAGGGGGGGTTGGGCATAGAACGCAAAATGGGCCGGTCCTTCGACAATATCGAGAACCGGCCCTGAAAAATACCAACGAGAAATCAGCCTGGGATCAGTGCAGTTCCCAGCTGGTTACGGGAGTTCCGAATGGATTTGTGAAGATCCGTGCGACGACTTCCGTGTTGGTTGCTGCCGGGTCGCGGCCCGGGCGGGCGGCATCATGCGAGATGAAAATTGCACCGGCGTTGCCGAACGCGCCCTGACCACGGTCGTGTTGGAATGCGCCACCGGCCTCGGTTCCGGAATCCATCACGATGAATGAAGAGTCGCCGTAGGCCGTGCCATCCGCCGCAACAAACCGTCCGGCGGCGGTGCTGGCGAGTCCCAGGTATCCGGGTTCATGCCAGAACATAAAGACCTCGCCTTTCGGGTTCATTGCGCCGTAGGAGCGCTGGCCGAGGGGATGCTGATCCCACACGGTGACCGGAGCGGAGAAAATCCGCTGGCCGCTGGGAATGTCATACACCACAGCGGAAGCCGGGTCCATGTTGGCATCGGTCCGCCCGGTTTTGTACTGTCCATCGGTAAGTAAAGCGCCCTGGTTGCCGTCGCCCGAAATCCGGGTTTCGCCACCGGAAGAGTTGACTCCGTCAAAGTAATGCCATTCCCCGACATTGCCTTCCTGATCCACGGTTGCCCAACCTTGTTGATTGGCGATGTAGATCACGCATCCATCCGCGTAGGGAATGACGCCACGGCTCGGCGCGACGTTCCAATCATTGGGGCTGGCCAGTGGGTCATACCCGTATTGTCTCCCGACGATTTGCGGAGGCGCAATCACCTGGGTGTTATCGTGGTTGATAATGGTCATGACGCACAGACGTCCCGTCTCGATATGTCCATTTGCGTCGTTGCGGAGCGCCAGATCGTACTGGTTGTTGCTTCGCGCGATGATGATGAGGCTTCCATTCGGCATATAGCCCACCGGGAAATAGAGGAATCCGGTTTGATCCGGTGTGGGTGCGGTTACCGAACCCGGAAAGACCGCAACGGCCTCGCCGACGGGAGAGAGGTCGGAGGTGCGCAGACGCTGGATATAGCAGAAGCCGGGATCATCGGGATACAGGGCGTTGGTGAAATTTTTGTTTTCCGCGCCTTCGACGGCGAATCCGATGGCCACTTCGCTGCCATCGTGGCTGAGACCCAGGTAGGCATCGCTTGCGTCACAGCCGAAGTCGGGGTCCTCGAATCCGATCGGTCCGTTGGCATCGTGGACGACGGGGCTTGGTCCGGCCACAATGTTGCCCTGAGGGTCGAGGACCACCGCAGCCAGGTTGCTGCCCGCGCCACTCGTGATAATGATAAAGTTGCCGTTCGGCAACGCACCGGCGGATGCGTGGCGGGTTCCCGGACTGACCGGAAGGGTAATAAAGGGATAGATTGCATCTGTCGCGATCAGCCCGGCATCCTGCAGGGTCACATCCGGCGGGGTGGTGGGGTCATCGGCTGCCCAGGCTCCGACAGCGATTAAAGCGATAAATGCGACAACGAATGTTTTCTTCATACTTGTTCTCCTGTTTTCCATAGATGCTCTCGATACTTCCAATTCTTACTTCGACAGGCTCTTTGGAAGGCACTGAAAAATGCCATTTCTCAATCCGCGTTGGAGAATTTGTCACCTCCTTTCTATTCCGGAATTCACGGCATCATCGAATGGATTTCCGTCAATCCGGATTTTGTTTTATTATATATGACTTTTTTAGACTGTCAAGCTGGTGGGGAGAGTCTGATTTTGCCTGCACTTGTGTCTCTTCGTTTCGAACGGTACATTCAAAACAAGGGATCGGGGCAACCTGTTGGGGGATTGTGTCGAGGAAAACTCAAGGGCAGCCGATGGAAAACGATTTGCCTGACGTGTTGTCCGGCTGTGTTCAATTCCCGATGCAGCTGGCAGTACCTTCTCCTATTCGCATATCAGGGTCATGGCCGGCCGGATTTTACGGTGTCGATTTTCTTGAAGGGGCTTGAAGAGTATAGTATAGTTTGAGACGCAGGGGGTATTTGCGAGGATTGCGCCTTCCCCCGCCGGGTCCATTTCAATCGAACGACTTGTTCGCAGGATGACACAAGTTGAATTCGGATTTGAGGATTCAAGAGGGTATCCGGTCTATTTATCATTGTAAGAAAGGTGATGGATATGTCGTACAACAAGCGTGGTTTTACGCTGATTGAGCTGCTGATCGTGGTCGCGATTATTGGGATTCTGGCGGCGATTGCGGTTCCGAATTTCATGAATGCGCGGCTGAAAGCGAAGGTTTCGAAAGCCTATTCGGATATCAAGGCCATTTCGATGGCGAACGAGATGTATCGAATGGACAACGGGTCGTATCCGAACGAGTCGGAGGATCATCCTTACGAGCGTGGCTGGGCGGAGGCGGGCGTTTTCTGGCTGACCACTCCGGTGGCCTATATGTCGTCGATCCCGACAGATCCGTTTGCGCGTGCCGACGACAAAGTGGATCATCCTACACCACTGGTTTATGAAACCGGAACCGGTCGGCGCGGGGGAAAGAATGTCGCCTATTGCATTTTCACTGTGGGACCGGATGGTTCTGAGAATGGAATCACTTCTGCCAGTCCGTTCATGGGTCCGCAACACCAGCCCACAACGTATGCTTCCTCGAACGGCCTTGTGAGCACGGGGGATATTTATTGGTACGGAGGCGATTGTTCTATCGCGCAAAACCTTGTTGTAGACGGAAGGCTTTATAAAGGCACGTGTCCGCCGAATTTTGTGAATTAGGATCAGTCAAAACATCGCAACGGATTCGAGTCGCGGGGATTGCTTTTTCCCCGCGATTTTTTATACTGGCAGTTCGCGGGAAAGTATATTATCCTGAATCGGGGGGCTTTGGTTTGAGGAAATCCGACAGCGTGGACCGAAAGCAGGCGAGAGGTTATGTCATGTTAAAAAGAGCAAAAGGTTTCACATTGATAGAATTGTTGATCGTGGTTGCCATCATCGGGATTCTGGCAGCGATTGCAGTTCCGAATTTCATGAATGCGCGGCTGAAAGCGAAGGTTTCGAAAGCCTATTCGGATATCAAGGCCATTGCGATGGCGAATGAGATGTACCGGATGGACAATGGGGCGTATCCGAACGAGTCGGAGGATTACCCATACGAGCGAGGCCATGCAGAAGCAGGTGTCTTCTGGTTGACCACTCCGGTGGCTTACATGTCCGGCATTCCTTCTGACCCGTTCACACCGAGTACCGAAAAAGTGGATCACAGTACGCCTCGGGTGTATGAGAGCGGAACCGGCAAGCGTGGGGGCAAGAATGTGGCCTATTGCTTTTTCACCGTGGGGCCGGATGGATCGGAGAATGGGATTGAATCGGCACAGCCATTTTACGGACCTCAACGGGGAGGCTCGAATAACACGTATGCTTCGTCAAATGGTCTTGTGAGCGCTGGGGATATTTATTGGTACGGCGGTGATTGCTCTGTTGCCACAATGCTCATATTGGATGGAGTCCTTTACAAAGGCACTTGCCCGCCAAATTTCAGAAATTGACCGAGGCAGGCAATCACTTTTTGGGGCGGTAGAGGTGAATACACCGCCCGCTGAACAGAGCCGCTGATTCCATCAGGGTTTCCGAGAGGGTTGGGTGCGGGTGAACGACCGATTCCAGGTCGGCGGCTGTTGCGCCCATCCGAATCGCCAGTGCGCCTTCTGCAATCAGCTCGCCTGCGCCGTATCCGACAATCCCCATTCCCAGGATGCGTTGCGTTTCCGGGTCAATGATGATCTTGGTAAGTCCATCGGTGCGTCCCAGGGTTACCGCTCTTCCGGAAGCGCCCCAGGGGAAGCGGGTCACAGTCACATTGCGTCCTGCCTGCCTTGCCTCCGTCTCGGTCAATCCACACCAGGCAATTTCAGGATCGGTGAACACAACAGCCGGAATGGTCTCGGCCTTAGAGACGGTTTGATTCCCGGCAAGGGCCTCGGCGGCGATATGACCCTCATGAGCGGCTTTGTGGGCCAGCATGGGGCCGCCGGTGAGATCGCCAATGGCAAGAATGGCGGGATCGGTTGTGCGCTGTTGAGTGTCAACCTTCACAAACCCACGACTGTCGAGTTCTACGGAAGTGTTTTGCAGATCCAGGTCGCGCGTGTTTGGTTTGCGGCCTGTGCAGAGTAGGACTTTCTCGTATTGGTCTTCGGAAATTGTGCCGTCTTTGTGTTGGATACGGATTATGGGTCCTATGTGACCTATATCAACTCCCACCACAAGCGCATTCAGCATCACCTTTTCGAACATTAACCCCATTCGCCCGCTCAGCACCCGCACCAAGTCCCGATCCACACCCGGCAGCAGGCTGTCTGTCATTTCCACAACAGAGACCCGCGTTCCGAGGGAAGCGTACACTGTGCTCAGCTCCAGGCCGATGAATCCGCCACCCACAACCAGCAGGGATTGCGGGATGGTCTGCAACTCCAACCCTTCGGTGGAAGTCCAGATAGGCGGACTATTCAAGGCCAATCCGGGGATATTGGCGGATACCGAGCCGGTTGCGAGGATGATGTGTTCAAAGGCAAGAAGATCCTCGCCGCCTTGAGACAGTTCGATGCGCACTGTGTGGGAATCGACGAATCGCGCCTGGCCGACAATCCTCTCGATACCGCGACGTTTGCAGAGGTCTGCCAGGCCATCTGCCAGCTTTTGAACGACCTCGTTTTTCCAGCAGCGGACCCGGTCCAGGTCGATCTGAGGTTCAGGGAAACGAATGCCGAATTGGGCGGCCTCACGGGATTCGGAGAGAATCCTGGAAATATGCAAGAGAGCCTTGGACGGAATACACCCGTAATGCAGGCAGGTTCCGCCGGGGGTCGCGTGACGGTCGATGAGGGTGACTTTCATGCCCAGGTCCGCCGCCAGAAATGCCGCTGTGTATCCGCCCGGCCCGGTGCCGAGTATCGCGAGTTGGGTTGTGGGGGGAGACATACTCAAGGATGAAGGATGAAGGATGAATTATGAAGGGGGGAGGGAGGGGAGGAAAAGGATGAAGGATGAAGGATGAGAGTCTCCCCGTGCCCGAAGAACCCCCACCCCGGCCCTCCCCGTAAACGG
This sequence comes from Candidatus Omnitrophota bacterium, assembly GCA_029568995.1. Taxonomy (GTDB): domain Bacteria; phylum Hinthialibacterota; class Hinthialibacteria; order Hinthialibacterales; family JAKPRU01; genus JAKPRU01. Next base: position 7,855 of record JAKPYU010000625.1, read on the forward strand.
GGAGGGAGATAAAAAAGAGGCTTCCCCCCGTCATGGATGCCAAGATCCTCCCCCCGTTTACGGGGGGATTGAGGGGGGGAACATTTTCGTCGCTCTGAATAGTCCTTTTTAATCGCTGAAATAGAAGAGGCTGCCGCCGCTGCGAACGCCGTTTGACATGTCATAGATGACCAGAAGGCCACCGGGAACGCCTTTGCCGGTATCGTTGGTTACCGTGGTGGAATGGGTATCCGGGCCGTAGGAATACATCATGAAGTCATGTCCCGGAGCGTAAGCCTCAAAAGCGTTGAAATAGGCCTCGTTCGCACAGCGTTCCTTATCGGTGTAATAATAGGGAGGGGGATAGCCGAATATTTCCGTGTAATACTGGTTGAAATAATCTTCCGGAATGGATGCGATGTAGGAAACCGGAGTGGTGACACGTGGGACATACCCGTAGATGATCTCCGGCAGTTTGTTGTTGTCGATGCGGTAGCAGGAGATGGCATGGGCGACGCTTTTCATATCGGAGATGGCCCGAACGACCTTGGCCCGCATTTGAGCATTGAGGAAGTTCGGCACGGCGATGGCCGCCAGGACGCCGATAATCGCGACGACGATCAGCAGTTCGATTAACGTAAAACCACCGCGCTTTTTCAACATCAATTGGACTCCGTTGAAACATCCATTCCGTTTGACGGATCGGAGGCAGGCGCTGCCCGAAGATTATCCGCAGGCAGCGCCTGCGATTGTTCTTGTTATCGCGGTCTGCTAGCAGGACCGGCTCTCAGCCTCATTCATACAGTGCCCAGTCGACTTCCACGCTGCTGGTAGAAGGCGGTCTTGCCACGATGGCTACGTCATCCACGAGAACCACGGCATCTTTGCCGTCCTGGTTCTGGTCTTCATAGAAGTAGGCGTGGCTGGGACGCATGTCGACATGTCCCACCGTGAAATCGGGGGCATAAGGCTCTCCCTTGGGATCAAACCCAATTTTAATGGTGTGGAACCCGCGAACCCATCCGGCGTCGTTGTACGATGCGCCGATGGTTGAGCCTTTGGTGTAGTCCATCAGCGCCCATTCCGGCGAGAATTGATAAATCCACACCTGTGCGCTGGAAGAGGAATCGAGTCCACTCACATTAAACCAGGCGGAAATGGTGAGGATGGTTCCATCCGGACCAAGGGTGCCTGGGTCGACCTGGCGGATCAGGTAGGCCTGCGAGTTGGTTGCGCCGCCTGCCGGAACACGCATTTCGAGGACTCCGGTGCCATTATGGGCTTTTGCGGCATCCTGGAGTATGGTAACGGTGGCCGCACCATACACGCCGCCGTTCGGGAAGCCGGCCGGTCTTCCGTTGGCATCCACACCTGCCTCAAACCCCAGTTCTGCCGCGGTTTGGGCCTGCGTTCCCGGTGTGACGATCATCAACACCGCCAAGATTCCGAAACCCACCACCAATTTTGTTTTCATCTGCCGCAACGTCTCCTTTCGCTGAGAGGGCTGGCCTTCTTTAGTGGAGCATCCAGCCGGACACATCCTGCTGGTCTGATCCCGACGGGATAACCAATTTCAAGTCGTCGATCCATACATGGCAATCGCCGGTAAGTTCATACTGCGGCTGGTCCGTTCGTTGCCCATTGTCGGTATTATTGTACCACCCGGTCATTTGAATGAAGAAACCGTATACTCCGGGGTCTTCAATCAGGATGTTTTCGAGGCGGTACTTTGTCCAAGGCGTTGTGCCCCATACGAGGGTTTCCAGCAGGCGGGTCTGGACCGATTCATTGAGCAGTTCATTCCAATGATCCGAGCCGGGGCCGAGGAAAATCGCCCACTGGCTCATGGACTGCATGTTATCGAATACCACTCCGTCCGCATCGACCGGCATGAGCCAGATATGAAAATAATGGCTGCTGCTGCCCCACCAGTCCTGGGTCTTGACCCAGACTTCGGCATCGAAGGTCATGCCGGTGAGTTCGACATCGGAAAGGGCCGTGCCGGCCAAATGGCTTTGATATCGAGTGGGGAACCGGCTTTGGGGATGCTTGATATGAACGGATTGTGTGCCGGTCGATCCGGGACGAACGTTTGTCGGGTCCAATTCAACGATCGCGTTGATATCGCCGTACGCACCGCCGTGTGTGAAGCCGTTGATCACATTCCATTCGGCGGGATAGGTCGCGGTCTGAGTTGTGTCAAAGGATGTTTGCGAGGTTGTTTGTTCAAATCCCGGATTCGGGAATTCGATCGGCAAGCGATCCACCGCATACACAGCCGGTAAGAAACACAAACCTGCCAGAAGTACCAGACATGTCAAACCCGATTGTTTCATTGTTCGTGCCTCCACGCGCAATCTGATTTTTCACGGATCATCCGACGAGAATGAATCCGGTATAGGCTCATTCTCGGGGACCTTGGCCCTGGTTCTTTGTTCGACGTTTTGTTTCAGCTCACTTTCTGTGCATTCTATGATATAACAAGTCTCCTATATTTGTCGATAGGGTGAAAGAGATTTTTTGCACTTTTTTTTTCACAAATTCGATTTTCTTGAATTCTCCGTGTGTTCGATCCTCTCCGAGTGAAGAAAGTACTTAAGAATGGGATTCCTCGGTGAGTCCGTGCCAAGGACTGCCATTTTCTCATGGCCATTCTATAGTGAGGTCTATTTATATAAATCGCTCATACTATTGTAGATATGAAATTACTTCGTGTGTAATTGGAGCGAAAATCATCCTAACGAAAAATGATCTTTTTTTCCGAAATCCGATTCTGGAGTTCCCATTTTGGGGGTGCATCTGAGGTCTCCAGGGTTCTTCCGTTTCGATTTTCGTGACTTTTTTGGCACAGATAAGATTTGCAGGGACAGATCTTGATTCGCCGAAGCCTGAAGTGTATATATACAGGCACACAATGAACCGAGAGCATTTATATACAGAGATAGCGGACGAGCTTCGGAAACGGATCAGCCGTGGAGATTATGCACCGGGATCGCGTATTCCGGGGCATACGCGGTTGGCGCGGGAATTCGGAGTCAGCCCGATTACCTCCAATCGTGCCCTTCAGGAGTTGGTGAGAGAGGGGCTTGTGGAGAGGCGGGAGCGAATCGGGAGTTTTGTATCCGCGCAGGCGCTGCGGCTGCGCAAGATCGCCATCGTGGTTTCCACCCGCGCAGGAGATACGAACAAGGCGCTGAATGATTACATTCGAGGGGTTTTGGAACGCACGACGGAACTCGGAGTGGATTCCAGTATTCATTATATGCTGGGCAGCGATATGGCCTCTGCGGAGTGGATGCAGCTGCAGGGGACGAATGCCAACGGTTTTGTCTGCATTGGGCCGACGCAATATGATACCTATATCACTGCCGGGAAGTTGGGACGGCCGCTTGTGGTTGTGGGAACGAATGTTCCTCCCGGAGAGCATTTTGTCACCGAAAACCGCAAAGAATGCACACGGGACCTGGTGCGCGCCATGCGTGAGGATGGGTATCGGCGAATCGGGTTCATCGGAAATCTCTATCGTCCCGATCATCGAACAAGCCGTGATGGATACCTGGAGGGAATTGCGGATCTCGGATTGGGATTCCGATTGATTCGGGATGCAAATGAAGAGACAATTGGGGCAGTGGTGAGGGATCTTCTCGCGGAAGATCTCGGAGTGGAGGGTGTGATTGTGATGGGGGGGAATCTCTCGATTGCCGCACTGCCGCTCATCATGATCCAACGTCCGCAAGTGAAGTTCGGATGCTTGCGGGAGAACGCCTCGGTCACCCCCCTGGCCGATGTCAGCTATTACGGAGAGTATTTCCAGGAGGAAGTGGGGCGCATGGCGGTGGACCTGTTGGTTGATGTATACACGGGGAAAGTGAAGGGGCCGACATTGCGGTTTTCCTCTTACAGGATACAGCGACCGAGGATTGCGACACACAGATAGAGAGAATTACGAATTAAAAATTAGGAATTGAAGATAAGGGACAAGAGGGAGAGGCTGTTATTGCGATGGCAGCAGGACTTCCTTTGCCCTTGGGAATTGGTTTTCGATTTTGCTGTTCGATGTAAGATCCCAGTAAGAGATACCCATCTGCCTCAAACCCAGCACCGCAACAATCCAGCCCTGAGTCCAGCCGCTTTCGATGGACCAGGCTCCCCAGCCGATATCCGCGCTGCTTCCCCAATACTCCCAACGCCGGAAGTCGAATGCCCGATACCAACCGCCATCCAGTTCGGGATGTGCCTCGGAACGGATTTGGATGCGGCAGAGAAACTCTGCCAGTTTATTCTCGGCTTCCAAGTAGAGAGAGTCTCCGGTTGCGGAGGCCGCTTCATGAAGCCCCAGGAATGCAAAATTGGTGGTGTAGAGCAGGTCGCATACCGGGTCGCCGTTCTCCTGCAAGAGAGTGGCTTCGTCTTTTCCGTATTCCTCGTTTGACTGGGGCGGATCATAAGCCCCCATTCCCGGTTTTCCCAGATGTTCTCGGATTGCACCGGAGGAGTCCTGGAATGCGAGCAGGTCCACGGCAATTTGTTTCAGCCACTCCCGATGCTGCGGAGTATCCTGCACCCGAATCAGCCACGCCAGGGGCAGGAGCATTCGGGCGCGCTCCTGGGCAAGGCCATCGGTCCATTCCCACTGGTCGGGATAGGCCTCCATGGTCATTCGAATGGCATTCTCCGTTTTTTGGAGGAACGGCTCAAAGCCGGTCTGAGAGTAGGCCCACAGGAGACATGCCCACAGGTAGGCCTGGTAATGCGGGGCGTAGATCGCCGGTTCACCGTTGAAATAATGTTGCCAATCGTTCTTGTCCAGATCGGGCATGTCGATGCGGTTCAATCGGAAGCCCAATTTGCCGGTGGTGCGATAGTTGGCAAGCAGGCATTCCATGACGGGCAGATCCCAGCGGTCAGAGTCCGACAGGGCCGCCACGGCAAGAGTTCCGAGCAACAGGCGAGCGTTGTCATCCCCATAGTTTGCGATCTCCCAGGGCGTATCGCCGACGCCCCACGCAATCAGGCCATAGGCGGAGTGGTTCGGATCGCCCCTGCCGCCCCGCCGGGCGCGCGATTCGAATAAGTAGTGGTCCAGGATGTTTCGAGCGATGCCGAGTTTCTCGCTGTCGCGCTGAATCTGTCCTCCGAACGCCAGCGCCATGGCCGATTCCCCGTTGCAGTCGCCCCGGATCACGCGGCTCATCTCCTGGGTTCCGGCCTGGCAGATCCCGGCGCTATATCCCTCACAGATTCCCCTGGAGCCATCCCGCCTGCCGTTCGCATTCTGCACGATCAGATTCGATTGGAGAAACCAGGTGACGCCTCGATAAAAAGCCTGCTTTTCCGCATCCCCGGGCAGGATCGTGTTCTTGTCGTGGGCGGGATGTACTGTCGGGGTCCAATCCAGGTCCGTCACAGTCGATCCCGGCTGAAGCCAGGCCAGTATGCTTTTCCAGATCGTTCGCCAATCCTCTTTCGGGGCATAACGCCCGGTGATGAAATGGCTCAACTTGGTCGTGGCAACCAGGGCCGGAATAGCCGGCATTTCAAACAGAACCGGATAGACCTCCTGCGGCAGTCCGAATACCGCCGTATCGAATCCCGCGACTCGCGCGAGAACGATAGACGGATTCTGCGCTTCTGCGGGAACAAAGCGGCAACCATGAATGGCAAGAATCCGTAGTTTCTCCAATTTGTCGCCGAAGAAGTCCGAAGAAACCACGGCTCGCTCCCACTTGGTTTCACGCGGGGGAAGTATAGAGACTCCCGGAATATCTCCCGGATATTCCACGTAGAGCCGCAGACTTTTTGACTTGACTTGTTTCAGGATCGCCGGAGTCAGCGAGACCGTTTTCTCGGGATACCCATCCGCAAGCAGGAGAATCCCCGCGCCTTCCGGGGCGATGTCGAGCGCTTGTTCGATGGTATCAGCGCGGCGGAATGTGCCTTGCGTGTTTTCGGCAAGAAGGTGAAACAGATCATTGCCCGGTTCACAACAGAAGACATAAGAGGGGGAATTGGATTCGGCGGTATATCCCGTGGGGGATAACAAGCACATCGTGACGATCAGGAGCAGAAAGATGTGAGAGAGGGATGGAGAGGGTTTCATGGGTGGATCTCCCGGATGCTTGTGTGTCTTTGCCTCCCTCACCCCACCCGCTCTCCCGGCGGGAGAGGGAGGAGAGTCCGAATGCCTGGTCCCGGCTTTTACCGGAATGACGGAACATGGACTACAAGGGCAATTCATGAATTGCACCTGCCGTATGGACGTCACATATTGGCATGTCTCCAATGCAGTTTCAAAGAACACCTCCATTGAGCCTTCCAGGATTTTCATGGATAGTTGAGCAAATGAATTCGGACAATGGGAGAGAACGAGATGCACGATATAAAAAGGCACAGGAATCCAATCGCGAAAAGGTTTGTCTGTTCCCTGATCGCGTTTCTATTGGTGGGATGGACGGTTTCCCCAACCGTCTTCGTTTCGGCGGAAGACACGCCGCCGGAATGGAAGGCGGGAGTAGCGTCGGTGACGATTACGCCGGAACAGCCGATGTGGATGGCCGGATACGCCGCGCGCAACAAACCCTCGGAAGGGAAAGTCCACGATCTTCACGCCAAGGCGCTGGCTTTGGAGGATGCCCAGGGAACACGCCTGGTGATTGTCACGATGGACCTGTTG